>NZ_NOXY01000039.1:0-1443 GCF_002258735.1 Rhodococcus sp. WWJCD1 | reverse complement strand
TGCATTGCACTGGACCCCGTGGGTTGGACTGCTCAATGCAAAGCCTAGGCGGCGAGGGCCTGAGCTCGGTATCGCACCGGGCTCAGGCCGTCGAGGCGTAGCGAGATGCGGTCGTTGTTGAACCAGTCGATGTAGTCCTCGATCGCGGTCTGCAAGGTGCCCAGGTCGAGATATCGGATGTGATGAAACATCTCTTCTTTGAGGTGACCGAAGAAGTTCTCGATGATCGCATTGTCGTAGCAGTTGGCTTTGCGCGACATCGATTGGATCGCCCCCGCATCGGCCAGCAGCCGCCGCCACGAGAAATGCTGGTAGTGAAATCCCTGATCCGAGTGCACAAGTGGACACTCCTGTTCACCGAGGGTGTCCAGCGCTGCCCGCAGGGAACGGTTGGTGAACTCCGTCGTCGGGGACCGACCGATCGAATACGAAATGATCTGACGATCGAACAAGTCCATCACCGGAGACAGATACAACTTCGCGTCCCCGACCCGGAACTCGGTGACGTCGGTGACCCACTTCTGATTCGGGGCCGCCGCCGTGAACTGGCGGTCGAGGATGTTCGCGGCGACCGCCCCGACCTGACCCTGATACGAGACATACCGTCGACGGCGCCGCACAAGGCAGGCCAACCCGAGCTCGCGCATCACCGCCAACACCGTCTTCTTCGCCACCCGCCACCCCGCATCGACGAGGACTCGGTGCACACGGCGATGCCCGTAGCGCCCATGGTTGTTCTCGAACGCGCTGGTCACCGCCGCTTTCAACGCTGCCTTCGGATCGGGCCTGCGTATCTGCGCCTGACGGTAGAAGAACGTCGAGCGAGCCAAGCCGGCGACGTCGAGCAGCACATCGAGACGGTACTGAGCCTTGAGGGCGATGACAGCGAGAACCTTCACCGTCGTCCCTGTTCCCTCAAGGCCCGCAATTTTCCCAGGTACGCCACCTGCGTCCGCAGCCGCTCGTTCTCCTCACGGAGGCGGTCGAGCTCGCTGGCCTCACCCGGATCAACTCCCGGTGCCGGTCGACGTCCCGCCCGCTTCGGACGTAGCGCCTCGTCGCCGTCGCGGCGGTATCCGCGAACCCACGGGTCGATGATTCTCGCCGACGACAGTCCGTACTCGCGGGCGAGCTCGATCTTGTTCTCGCCAGCCAGAACACGTTGCACCACAGCAAGTTTGAACTCGAACGAGAAGTGTTGTCGATCCGGTTTCTCCACCAATGCATGTCTCCCTCGAACCCGCCACCGGTCGTAGAGGACAACCACAGCATTCGTCCCGCCACCGACCTTCGCAGCAGCCGAGACAGCACCCATGCCATCCTCGAACAACGCTACCGCCGCGACCCGCTGATCCTCTGTAAGTGAACTTCGTACACGCATGCACACGCTCCCCAGTAGTCGGAACTGAATTACTCAGTCCAACTTCCGGGGAGCGGTGCACA
>NZ_NOXY01000036.1:0-1545 GCF_002258735.1 Rhodococcus sp. WWJCD1 | reverse complement strand
TAGACGGTATGGAGGTCTTGGCTGGGGCCTCTCCGCATGTAAGCGTGGGTTGCCGACAGGAGTGGGTCCTGGCCGGTAGAGCCACAGATGTGGGAGGCCCCAGTGAAGAATCATCGTACGAGTGTCGGTTTGGATGTGCACGCACGATCGGTGGTGGCGTGCGGTTTGGATGGCGAGACGGGCGAGTTGTTCGAGCGTCGCATGTCGCCTGATCACAAAGAAATCCTGGAGTGGATCCGTGCGCTGCCAGGATCGGTGCATGTCGTCTACGAGGCGGGCCCGACCGGTTTCGGTCTGGCCCGTTTTCTGTTGGCCGCCGGTGTCGATTGCGTGGTGGCGGCACCATCGAGAATTCAACGTCCCCCTGGTGACCGCATCAAGACCGATGCCCGTGACGCCCGACATCTGGCACGGTTGCTTCATTTGAGTTCTATTGTGCCGGTGCTGATTCCGAGTACCGAACAGGAGTCCGCTCGTGATCTGGTGCGAGCGAGGGAGGACTGCCGCGGCGATCTGGTGTCCGCACAGCATCGCCTGACACATGTGCTGCTGCGTCAAGGGATCATCTACAGCGGCGGCAAACCCTGGACCGCAGCCCACGATCTGTGGTTACGCCGCCAGCGGTTCGATTCACGTGCACTGCAGATCACCTACGACACCGCCTACGAGACCGTCATCGCCACCACCGAACGCCGGAATCGTCTCGATACCGCCATCGCGGACATGGCTGCGCATTCGTCGTTCACTCCGGTGGTGACCCGGCTGGGGTGCCTTCGTGGGGTGGCGACGTTGACAGCGTTCGGTTTGGCGACCGAGATCGGCGAGTGGGACCGGTTGACCGGCCGCTCGATCGGTGCGTTCGTCGGGTTGATCCCGACCGAGCATTCTTCCGGTGAATCCCGGTCGCAGGGCGGTGTCAGCAAAACCGGCAATGCTCACGTGCGCCGACTGCTGGTCGAGGCTGCCTGGCATCATCGCAAGCCGTATCGGCCGGGGCGTGAACTGGTGGCACGGTGGAAGGCCTCGACTCCCAAAGCCAAAGCGCGAGGGCATCGAGCGAACCGGCGGCTGCACGCACGGTGGGAACATTTCGACGAACGCGGTAAACGTGCGGTGGTCGCCAATGCCGGGATCGCACGAGAGCTGGCCGGCTGGTGCTGGTCGTTGGCCACACTCGAGGAATGACAGAAGCTCCGGCGCCGAACCAGCGATCTGCGTCGGGATAGATGTCCGGGATGAACGATCGACGACGATGTGGGATGTGACCGAGCGTCTGGGAGTGACCCGCTAGCCGCCTATGAGCAATCCTCAACTGCGCGTTGGGATCACGCTCGACTTATAGACTTGCGATCCACTCCAGCCGAAACAGTCCGTCCTGCGGTAACCAACCCGCGTATATGAGAGTTGACGACGCGTCGAACACTACGACACGCTCACCTCCCACTCGCATCGATCACCATCCCGGCGACAGGAAGCGGTGGCACACACGACGGTGCGTGCCACCGCTTCACCATGCCGTCGTTGACAGGCCGACCTCCATATGAG
>NZ_NOXY01000005.1:0-417576 GCF_002258735.1 Rhodococcus sp. WWJCD1 | reverse complement strand
GCCGAATGCGCCGTCGACGAGCAGGGCCCAGACGTCGCCGAAGGTGACGTTCTGTGCGACGAGTTCTTCGATGTCGACGCCGCGGTAGCGCAGTGCGCCGCCGTCCTTGTCGGGTTCGGCGATGTCGGAGGTGAACGCGACGACACCTTCGAGACCGGAGACGAAATCCTCGGGAACGTGTTGAACAGCCATGGCCTGTGGACTCCCTCGTCGCGTTTGCGCCCGGCTCTGCGCCGCATCCGGGCGTACTGTGCCAGAACCATAGCGAGCATGTACGCGGGAGTAGCGTCTGGGTTCGTGTCTGCAGATGAACAGCGCCTGGCGCACATGCGGGTCGACTACGGCGAGCCCGACGACCTCGAGGTCGATGCTCTGGCCGGCGGGTGGTTCCCACTGGCACAGCAGTGGTTGGCCGACGCGGTAGCGGCAGATCTACCCGAGCCCAATGCCATCGTGTTGGGGACCGTCGACGAGGCAGGCAGACCCGCGACTCGCACCGTGCTGTGCAAGGGCCTCGACGCCGACGGCGTGGTCTTCTACACCAATTACGACTCGGACAAGGGCCGTGCGCTCGCGGTGAATCCCTACGCGTCGGTGACGTTCCCGTGGATCGCGAGTGCCCGGCAGCTCACCGTGCGGGGCTCGGTGGTCAAGGTCGACGCCGAGACCACCGAAACCTATTGGCGCACCAGGCCGCGCGGCTCCCAGCTGGGGGCATGGGCGTCCGAGCAGTCACGCGCTGTCGGCTCGCGGGAAGACCTGGTCGCCAAGCTGGCCGAGGTCACCGCAACGTTCGACGGTGTCGAGGTACCGGTACCGCCGAACTGGGGCGGCTTTCGCGTCGAGCCGGAGACGGTCGAATTCTGGCAGGGCCGAACCAGCCGTATGCACAACAGGATTCGCCTGACGGTGGCAAGTGGTGTGATCGAGCGTCTGCAGCCGTGAGCGGGTTGCGCGGCATTCTTGCCGATACGACACCGCTGAAGACTCCGGCCTACCGCCGGCTGTGGTTGGCGAACATCGTCACCGTCATCGGTGCTCAGCTCTCCATTGTTGCTGTGCCGCAACAGGTATTCCAGATCACGCTGAGCTCTGCCTATGTGGGGCTGACGGGTGTGTTCGCCCTGGTGCCGCTCATCGTGTTCGGTCTGTGGGGCGGCGCGCTGGCCGATGTGATGGACCGCCGCACCCTGCTGATGATCACCACGTGCGGTCTGATCGGAACATCTGCGCTGTTCTGGCTGCAGGCGTTTCTCGACCTGAACAACGTCTGGATCATCCTGGTGCTCTTGGCAGTTCAGCAGGCATTCTTCGCGGTGAATCAGCCGACCCGCAGCGCGATTCTGCCCAGGATTCTGCCTGCAGAACAGCTACCCGCTGCGAACTCTCTGAACATGACGGTGTTCAACTTCGGTGCGATCGCCGGCCCACTGAGTGCAGGCATCCTGATCTACTACATCGGGCTCGAGACCCTGTACCTGATCGACACCATCGCGCTGTTCGCAACGCTGTGGGCCGTGATCCGGCTGCCGGGAATTCCGCCGGCCAAGTCGGGTCAGCGAGCCGGATTGCGTTCGGTGTTCGACGGTTTTGCCTATCTCGCCACCCAGAAGGTGCTGCTGGCATCCTTCGTCGTCGACATCATTGCCATGGTGTTCGGTATGCCCAGGGCTCTCTTTCCACAGATTGCGCACGAGAGCTTCGGTGATCCGGCGTCGGGCGGGCCGGTGCTGGGCATGTTGTTCGCGGCCATGTCCGCCGGCGCGGTGGTGGGCGGAGTGTTCTCCGGCTGGCTTCCACGAGTGCGCAGGCAAGGCCTGGCGGTGCTGATCTGCATCGTCGTGTGGGGCGTGGCGATGATCGGGTTCGGCGTCGCCGTCGGCGCGGCCACCGACGGGGCGACCGCCGTTGCCCTGTGGTTGGCGCTGGCGTTCCTGGCTCTGGGCGGCGGGGCCGACATGATCTCGGCGGCGTTCCGCAGCACGATGCTGCAGACGGTTGCGACCGACGAGATGCGCGGCCGATTGCAAGGTGTCTTCATCGTCGTCGTCGCGGGAGGGCCTCGTATCGGCGACGTGCTGCACGGTGCCGCAGCCGCGTCGGTGGGGACGGCAGCCGCCGCGGCCGGCGGCGGCGTACTGGTCGTCATCGGTGTCTCGATCGCGGCGCTGGCTCTTCCGGCATTCATTCGCTATCGAGTGGGTGCCGTCGTCGGACCGAAGGTGGTAGACAATGACTCCCATGGCTGATGCACAGACCTACTCGTTGACGAGCGATAAGTATCGGGCAGACATCGCTGCCGTCGGAGCGGGCCTGCGAGTTCTCGAATACGACGGTGCCGCGCTCACCGAGACGTGGGCGGCGGGTTCGAAGCCGCCGCTGTCGGCGGGGCTGGTGTTGGCCCCGTGGCCCAACCGGACGGCCGACGGGACGTTCGCCTTCGAAGGCGTCGAACATCGGTTGGAGATCAGCGAGCCCTCGCGAAACAACTCCAGTCACGGTTTCGTCCGAAAGGTGGCGTGGACTCTCGTCGAACACACCGACAGTCGCGTCGAGCAGAGCGTGGACGTCGGGACGCACCAGGGATGGCCGTTCTCGTTGACGGTGACGGTGGTGCACGAGCTGTCGGCGGACGGTCTCACCGTGACCGCGTCCGCGAAGAACACCGGTGATTCGGCCGCGCCCTACGGGATGGGTTTCCACACCTACGTCCGAGTGGGGGATGTGCCGCTCGACGAGTGCACGCTCGAGCTCTCGGCCGGGACACGGCTACCGCTCGATCCGGTGCGCAATCTGCCCGTGGGCAATTCCGTTCCGACGGCCGATACCGAGTACGACTTCCGGGAGCCGCGCACGCTGCAGGGCGTGCAGCTGGACACCCCGTTCAGTGCGTCGCTGCCCGACGGCGACGGCCGTGCGAACCATGTTCTGCGTGGCCCCGACGGCGCTGCGACCGTGTTGTGGACCGACGCGAGCTTCGGCTGGGTGCAGGTGTTCACCGCCGATCCGGCCAACGATCAGGCCTATCCCGACCGAGGGCGGGCGTTGGCGATCGAACCGATGACGTGCCCACCCGATGCGTTGAACTCCGAGATCGATCTGGTCGTGCTCGAGCCGGGGCAAATTTGGTCGGGCACCTGGGGAATGAGGTACGAGAAGTGACGATTCTGGTGTGCGGCGAAGCTTTGGTCGACTTGGTCCCGGTGCACGAGGGGCCGCTGCTCTCGCCCAAGCTCGGCGGCGGACCGTTCAACGTCGCCGTCGCGATCGGTCGATTGGGTTCGCCCGTCGCGTATCTCTCACGGATATCGCGCGACCCCTTCGGCGAGCAGATCCTGGCGAGTCTGCGCGACGCAGGCGTCGACATCTCGTGGGTCCAGCGCGGCGACGAGCCGACCACCTTGGCGATGACCACTCTCGCCGAGGACGGCAGCGCCGAGTACTCGTTCTATGCCGACGGCACCGCCGATCGGCTCGTGGCCGATCCCGGCGATCTCCCGGACGAGATCAGTGTTCTCTCGTTCGGCACGTTGTCGTTGCTCTACGAGCCCGGTGCGTCGATGTACGCGGGATTGCTGCACCGGGCGCGGGCGGCGGGCAAGCTCACGATGCTCGACCCCAACATTCGCCCGGCCGCCATCGACAGCACCAGCGGCGACATCACCGCCGACGGTTTCCGTGACCGCTTCCGCTCGTGGTTGCCCAGCATCGACATCCTCAAGGTGTCCGAGGACGACTCGTACTGGTTGGGGCTGGGAACGCAGGGGACAACCGTCGACGACTGGCTCGCGGCCGGGGTCACCGCTGTGGTCATGACCCGCGGCGGCGACGGCATCTCGGTATTCACCGCAGCCGACGAAATCTCGGTGCCGGGTGTGGCCGTCGATGTCGTCGACACGATCGGCGCTGGTGACACCGTGCACGGGGCTCTGCTGAGCTTTTTGCAGAAGGAGACCATTATCACATCGAACGCGGTGAAAGCGATGAGCAAGCAAGATTGGCAACAAGCGCTCGAGTTCGCCGCGAAGGCAGCGGCAATCACGGTTTCGCGCCCCGGTGCCGACCCTCCCTGGGCGTCCGAGGCGTCGAGAGACTAGTTTCACTATCGACGTAAGAACTGTCCGCTTCAAGTACGTGTCCGTTACACGAGTTCGAGAGGGACCATTCGTGCCCGCTGAGAATGACGCCAAAGCCACCCTCACCTATCCCGGTGGCGAATACTCCATGTCGATTGCCGAGGCTTCCGAAGGCAACAACGGCATCGAGCTGGGAAAGTTGCTGGCCACCACCGGCTATACGACATTGGACGGCGGGTTCGTCAACACCGCATCGACCAAGTCGGCCATCACGTACATCGACGGTGACGCAGGCATCCTGCGCTACCGCGGATACCCGATCGAACAACTTGCGGGCAAGTCGTCGTTCATCGAGGTCAGCTACCTGCTGATCTACGGGGAGCTGCCGTCCGCAGATCAGCTCGAGACGTTCACCGACAAGATCCGTCGACACACCCTGCTGCACGAGGACCTCAAGCGGTTCTTCGACGGCTTCCCGCGCAACGCTCACCCGATGCCGGTGCTGTCGAGCGCAGTCAACGCGCTGTCGGCGTACTACCAGGATTCCCTGGACCCCAACGATCCGGCACAGGTCGAGCTGTCGACTATCCGCTTGCTGGCCAAGCTGCCGACGATCGCGGCATACGCCTACAAGAAGTCCGTCGGCCAGCCGTTCCTGTACCCGGACAACTCCAAGAGCCTGGTCGAGAACTTCCTGCGCCTGACGTTCGGCTTCCCGGCCGAGCCGTACGAGGTCGATCCCGAGATCGTCAAGGCACTCGACATGCTGCTCATCCTGCATGCCGACCACGAGCAGAACTGCTCCACCTCGACGGTGCGCCTCGTCGGATCCTCGCAGGCCAACCTGTTCACCTCGATCTCCGGCGGCATCAACGCGCTGTGGGGCCCGCTGCACGGCGGAGCCAACCAGGCCGTGCTCGAGATGCTCGACAAGATCAAGGCCGAGGGCGGCGACGCCACGGACTTCCTGCGTCGAGTGAAGAACAAGGAAGACGGCGTCAAGCTCATGGGCTTCGGACACCGTGTGTACAAGAACTTCGATCCGCGCGCGACGCTGGTCAAAGAAACTGCGCACACGATCCTCGGCAAGCTGGGCAACGGCGACGAACTGCTCGAGATCGCCCTCAAGCTCGAAGAGACCGCTCTCACCGACGATTACTTCGTCGAGCGCAAGCTTTACCCCAACGTGGACTTCTACACCGGCCTGATCTACCGCGCGATGGGCTTCCCGCCGCGCATGTTCACGGTGTTGTTCGCAATGGGCCGTCTCCCCGGCTGGATCGCGCACTGGCGCGAGCAGAACGAGGACACGACCGGCAAGATCGGCCGTCCGCGCCAGATCTACACCGGCTACACCGAGCGCGACTACCAGGACGTCAGCTCCCGCTAGCTCCCGCTGTACAAGAATGCCGCCGACTCCTTCGGGAGTCGGCGGCATTGCTGTATCCCCGTGCCGAACTCGAAGTCATGGACGCGATGCGGCCGAATTCCGTCCCTTACTTCGAGTTCGCGACACCGTCAGGCGTCGAAGTGCCTGCGGTTCTTCAAGACCGGCAGCGTCTTTCGCACGGCGTCGACCATGGCGGTATCGATGTCGATCGTCAGCATGCCGGGCGTCGCGTCCAGTTGCCCGAGAATCTCGCCGGTGGGGGAGCAGACGATGCTGTGCCCCACGCCCAATGGTGCATTTCCCTCGGCGGCAGCGGGTTCGGCCTGATCGCAGGCTGCGATGAACGTCGTCGAATCCAAGGCGCGTGCGCGAGCGAGCAGGGTCCATTGGTCGACTTTGCCGTCACCCGATCCCCACGATGCCGGAACAACGACGAGTTCCGCGCCGAGATCCCCGAGTTTCTGGAACAGCGAGGGGAATCGGATGTCGTAGCAGGTGGCGAAGCCAACCCGAACTCCGGCGATATCGACCACGAGAGGGTCCGAACCCGGTGCGACGGTGTCGGATTCGGCGAATCCGAACGCGTCGAACAGGTGAATCTTGTCGTAGCTCGCATCGATGCCGGGGCCGGTGACGAGCAGTGTGTTGGTCACTCGGTCATCCGCGGCGGGGGTGAACATCCCCGCGACGACGGTGATGCCGGCATCGGACGCGATGGAGCGCACCGCCTCGGCCCATTCGCCGTCGAGAGGCTGTGCGAACTTTCGGATGGGTCCGCCGAAGCAGCGCATCGTCGCCTCGGGAAACACGACGACGTCCGATCCGGCATGTGCGGCGGCACGAGCATGAGTGTCGATGAGTTCGAGGTTCTCGGAGGGGTGTTCGCCGCTGGTGATCTGGGCGAGGCTGATGCGAATGGACGAGCTCACGGTGTGACTCCTGGTTTCGTCGGAGGAAGACAGGTATACATATCGTATGCAGCCGCTGTCGGGGAGGGAGAAGGCGTATCTGTTCGTGCGCGATCAGGTGCTGTCGTCACCGGCCGCCACCGGCACTTTTCTCAACGAGCAGGAGCTCGCAACGCGAATCGGTGTATCGCGCACGCCGGTTCGTGAAGCGCTGCTGATGTTGCAGTCCGAGGGTCTGGTCGAGATGGTGCCCAAGCGCGGTGCGCACGTGCCGGCGATGTCCGGACGGCAGATCGCCGAACTGATGGATCTGCGCGGTGTCCTCGAACGGCACGCAGCCACCCGTGCGCTGCGCGCCGGGGACGCTCCGATCGCGGCGATGCAGCATGCGCTCGAGCAGCAGGAATTGCTGATGAACTCCGACAGTGCGGATGCGCCGAAGGAGTTCATCGACTGGGACGGCACGTTTCACCAGAGTCTGATCGATTCGGCTGGAAGCGATCTGCTCTCTCGTACGTATGCCGGCCTGCGAGCGCGCCAGCTTCGCGTGGGGTTGAGTGCGTTGTTCACCGCGGCCAACCGGCAGCATCGGGTGTGCGCCGAGCACCAGGCCATCATCGACGCACTGGGTGCGGGCGATGAGGGCCTGGTGCACGAGAAGATCGACGCTCACCTCGAGGTCACACTTCAGACTCTGCTGCGCGCGTAGCCTTTTCGTTCTCCTGGTTCAGGAGCACGTAGTGCTCGTCCTCGGTGGGGTCGGGGTTGCGCCCGAGTGCGAGGCCGACGAGTGTGACGGCACCGACGATCACGATGTATCCGGCGATCGGTACCCAACTGTCCGTCTTGTCCAACAGGTACACGAAGATCAGCGGTGCCATCGCTCCGCCGAACACTCCGGCGATCGTGTACGCCAACGAGCTACCGGTGGAGCGCAATCGCACGCTGAACTGCTCGGTGACGAATGCTGCCTGTGGCCCGTACATGAACGAGTGGAACGCCAGGCCCACAACCACACCCAGGATCAGCAGCGGTAGAGATCCTCCGCCGATGACGAGGAAGAAGAGTGCGCTCCAGGCAACACCGCCGACCGCGGCGACGCCGTAGACGAGGCGCCGGTTGATGCGGTCGGACACCGCTCCGGCGAGCGGGATCAGGCCGAGCTGGCACGCCGATCCGATCAGGATGGCCGTAAGCACCTCGCTGCGTTCGAAGCCCAGTTTCTGCGTGCCGTAGGTGATGGAGAAGACCGTGAACAGTGCGTAGATGACGTCGGGTGCGACACGAGACATGATGCCTGCCACCAGTGGTCGCAGTTCGGTCTTGAACACTTCACTGATCGGAGCTTCGGAGCGATCGCCGCTCTCCTGAAGTGCTTTGAACACCGGGGTGTCCTCGAGCTTCAGTCGGATCCACAAACCGAACCCGACGAGTACGGCCGAGAAGAGGAATGCAACACGCCATCCCCAGGACTCGAACTGCTGGTCGGTCAACGACAGCGTCAAGATTGCAAGTGCGCCGTTGGCGAGCAGGTTACCCGCCGGTGGCCCGATCTGCGCGGCGGACGACCAGAAGCCCCGCTTACGGGGATCACCGTATTCACTGGAGAGCAGAACGGCTCCGCCCCACTCGCCGCCGACGGCAACGCCCTGGCAGAACCGCATGGTGACGAGGATGATCGGGGCGGCGATGCCGATGGTGTCGTAGCCGGGGATCAAGCCGATGGCGAACGTCGTGACGCCGATCAGCATCAGGGTGATGACGAGAAGCTGCTTTCGGCCGATGACGTCGCCGAGTCGCCCGAAGACGAATCCACCGACCGGACGGGCGATGTACCCGACGGCGTACGTCGAGAAGGCCAGCAAAGTCCCGGTCAGTGGGTCGCTGTCCGGGAAGAAGACCAACGGGAACACCAGCGCTGCGGCGGCCGAGTAGACGGCGAAGTCGTACCACTCCAATGCCGTTCCGGTCAGGCTGGCGGCAAAGGCCTTGGCCAGGCCCTTTCTATCCACCGAAACTGGTTCGGTCATGACGACTCCTTCGTGTGCCTGGGATCACTCTATCCGTTGTACGTGCTCCATACTTGCTGTATACAAGACGTATGCGCAAGGCTTTGGGCGTATCGGAAACAGAAAATTTACGAGGAGAGGGTCCTTACTGATGCTCACATTCACGTTGCCCGACGGCACGACCGAGTCGGTAGAAGTGACCGCACTGCTCAATGCGGGCTATGCCGGTCGCAACCAAGAGGAGGTGGCGTCGCATATCGCCGAGCTGGCCGAACTGGGCGTGCCGGCTCCGACGGTGACCCCGGCGCTGTATCCCATCTCGCCGTACCTGGCGCAGCAGACCGATGCCGTTGCCGTCCAACATGGTCGCACCTCGGGTGAGGCGGAATGGGCTCTGGTGATCCTGGGCGACACGATCGACGACGTGCTGCTCACGGTGGCATGCGATCACACCGATCGTGACCTGGAAGTTCACAGCGTCGCGTGGAGCAAGAACGCGGCTCCCGACGTGCTCGGCACCGGTGCATGGCGGTTGAGCGAGGTGGCCGACCGACTGGACGACATCACCCTGACCGGCTGGGCCGATGGAGTGCTCATCCAGTCGGGAACGCTCGGTGATCTTCTCGCTCCGCAGTACTGGCTGGACGTGCTCACCGAACGTGGACTGTTCTCGCGTGGAACGGTATTGATCTCGGGCACCATCTCGATGCACCACGGGGTGAATCAGTTCTCCGACGCCTGGAAGGTGGAGATGGGCGACCCCGCAACCGGCAACACGTTGACCTGCGAATACAAGACGAATTTGATGCCAGCTCCAATTGGCTGACCGTCACGACGTAAAGTCGAAGCGGAATATGCCCAGAGCTTCACAGCCGGCGTCGGCGGGCCGGCATCAACCGCAGGAGACTTCAGTGACGAAGCCAGTGATCGAATTTCAGGCCGGACCGGCACCATTGGACCTGGTGACGGTCGACCTCGTCGAGGGTGACGGCGCAGAGGCAGTTGCAGGCGGCACCGTCGAGGTGCACTACGTCGGCGTCGAGTTCGATTCGGGCGAGGAGTTCGACTCGTCCTGGAACCGCGGCGAATCCATCCAGTTCCCGTTGCGCGGATTGATTCAGGGTTGGCAGGACGGCATCCCCGGAATGAAGGTCGGCGGACGCCGTCAGCTCACCATTCCGCCGGAGCTCGCCTACGGCCCAGCCGGCGCAGGTCACCGCCTGTCCGGCAAGACGCTCGTGTTCGTCATCGACCTGCTCGACGTCAAGTAACTGCAGGTCGAGTAACTGAGCGTCGCACCCGCTCGGCTTCGCGGGTTGCCGAGGCATTCGCCGTTCCGCCTCGGGAACCCGCGAGCTTTGCCTGAATGTGTTCGGCCACGGTCACCGGTCGGTACCGGGGCACTGCGCCGGCCTCGATGCACGACGCCAATGGCGCGATTACTGCATCGAGGTTGCCGTCGTGGAAGAAGGCAGCAGAACGCCTGCGCTGGATCGTCCCGCCCGATACCGGTGGCCGCACGCGATGCAGAGTCGACATCCACCGATCGTTGGTCAGCCGGGCTGTCAGATCACCCAGATTCACCAACATCGCGCCCTCGGCAGGCTGCACGTCGTGCCACAGTCGGTCGGTGCCGAGGACCTGTAGGCCGGGTACCCGATCGGCCCAGAGCACCGTCACCAATCCGTAATCGGTGTGCTCGCTCATCCCGGTGAGTTCGCGCTCCGGTACCTCGGTGCCCGGATCGAGCGCGTAGTTGTTCATTCGCAGCGTGTCCAGTGACCGATCGGTGATGCGTGAGAACAGGTTCGGCGATTCCCCGAGGGCGTCGGCGAACACCCCGGTCAGCGTCCGGGCCACGCGGGCAGCTTCGGCGAAATACAGTTCGACGGCGTTCCGGAACCCGGCCGACTCGGGCCAGGTGTTCGGCTCACCGGTGCCGACGTTGAATGCCTCGAAGTAGTCGTTCATGCCCGATGCCGAATCGAGCCCAAGGCTCAGGCTCAGCGTTTCGCTCTTCGGTGCGGTGTAGCCGCGGTTGAGCTCGGGCGGGCAGATGTAGGCCGATTTCTGCGCTGGGTCGAGTCCGAAGAACGAATCCATCGCCGCTGCGAGCCCGGCAACGATCTCGTCTCGGATGCCGTGTCCCACGATCTGCATGAAACCGACTGTGCTGCATGCATGGTCGACTTTCGATGCCACTCCTCGGCGCGCGGTCGCGTCGGCGTCCGGGGAGCGATCACCCAGGACGTACGGCGAGATGTCGATGATGGGAACGGTGAAATCCGATGACGAGTGCACGAGTCCATCCTCCTCGCATCGGTCGATCCCGCGGGTTTCCCCCGAGTAACGAATGCGGCAACCTAGCGAATCTGCAACTCCATCACCAGGCGCGCGCCGCCCAGTGGACTGTCGGTGAAGTAGACACGGCCACCGTGCAATTCGGCCTGCTGTGCAACCAGTGCCAGGCCGAGTCCCGAGCCACCCTTCGCTGCCCTGGTGCCGCGCTCGAAGCGACCGAACACCGATTCGCGTTCTTCGAGGGGAACACCGGATCCGTTGTCGTCGATCAGAACGCGCACCGTCGTGTCCACCCGTTCGGCGGTGATGACGATCGTGGTTGCGTTGCCGTGCCGGACGGCATTGCCGATCACGTTGTCGACGGCCAACCGCAGACCGGTCGGTAGTGCGCGCATCGTGATCTCGGAATCGGGAGCGGACTCCACGCGGATGTCGAGCTCGGGGTGCAGTCTCTGCGCGTCCTGGGCTGCGACGTCGCAGATGTCGATGATGTCGGTCTCGACTCTGTCACCCTCACTGGATAGTTCACCCGACGCGAGTCGTTCCAGAGCGGTCAGCGTCGTCTCCACCCGTCCCTGCGTTCGCTCGAGATCACCCAGAATCTCCCGCTGCTGTGCGGGTTCGAGGTCGAGGGTTCGTAGGACCTCGATGTCGGTGCGCATCGCCGTCAGTGGGGTGCGCAGTTCGTGTGCGGAGACGGCCGCGAAGTCGCGTGCGGTGTCGAGGGCGGCATTGGTGCGGTCCTGTGCCTCGTTGAGTCTGGTCAGCATGCCCCCGATCGCGACTGCGAGTGCGTCGGCCTCGGTGACGCCGGTGCGGGTCTCGGGAGCGGTCGGTGGCTGAGCGCTGACCTGCCGGGTCAGCGTCACCAGCGGTCTGACGGCTCGCCCGCCGAACAGCCAGCCCAGGCCGGTGGACACGGCGATCGCAACCAGCCCCAGCATCAGTACCTGTTTTTGTTGCTCGTCGGTCACCTGTTGCGCCTCGAGGGCCGGCACTCCGATCGAAATGGAGATGGTGGACACGACGGTCGATACTGCCGTGTAGACGCGGAACCGTTGGCCGTCGACGTCGACGGTCTGCGATCCGGTGTCCAGCGCGGGCAGCCGCGTCGGTGTGGATGCGACCACGATGTCACCGCTGCGAATGGTGACGGCGAATGCTCCGGAGAGTTGATCGATGAAGGCCTCCAACGTCGACGAATTCGGGACCAGCACCTGGGACGCTGTCGTCAGTCGCTCGTCGAGCTGATTGACGTTGTTGCGGGAGATGGCGACCGAGGTGACCACCGCGAGTGCGGCGACCACGAGGGTGGCGCCGAGGGCCGTGGCGGCAGCGACGCGGGCGCGCAGCGAGAAGCTCATGCGGCGTCTCGGACGACGAATCCGACGCCGCGGACGGTGTGCAGGATGCGCGGAGACCCATCGGATTCGAGTTTGCGACGCAGATAGCCGACGAACACGTCGACGACGTTGGTGTCGGCGACGAAGTCGTAGCCCCACACCAGTTCGAGCAATCGCTCACGCGTGAGGACCACGCCCTTGTTCCGAGCCAGAATTGCCAGCAGCTCGAATTCCCGCTTGGTCAGGTCGATGTCGACTCCGCCGCGATGCACGCGATAACCGGGGATGTCGACCACGAGGCTCCCGATGGCCACCGCCGAGTTCGGTACACCCGAATCTGCTGCCGGCACAACTGGATTGGTGCCGCGCCGGCGCAGCATTGCCCGGATCCTCGCAACGAGTTCGGCCAGCACGAACGGCTTGGTGAGGTAGTCGTCGGCACCGGATTCGAGCCCGGCGATGCGATCGTCCACCGAGCTACGGGCACTGAGCACACAGATCGGGATGTCGTTTCCCATCGCACGCAACGCGGTCACAACGCTGGCTCCGTCGAGTACCGGCATGTTGATGTCCAGCACGATCGCGTCGGGCGTGGATCTGGAGACCACGCCGAGTGCCTCCGCTCCGTCCGATGCGGTGATGACGGTGAACCCCGACAGGCGCAGTCCACGTTGCAGTGAGGACAGCACGTCGGCGTCGTCATCGACGACGAGGACGGTGGCGGGGGAACTCGACGATTCGGTCACGCGTCCATTGTGACGGTTCAGGCAACCCAGCTGTCGACGGTGGTTCGGCGTTCCTCGGGCGTCTTGGCGAAGAACTCCTCGAGCGCACTGCGGCGGCCGGTGTCGGCATCGAGTGACCAGGCGAGTGCCGGAGCCTTGGCGTAGAGCTGCTCGTAGTACTTCTCGAAGGTGCAGGTGCTGTTCACCAGGGAAAGAGCGCCGGGGAAGGGGCGGGTGTTCGTCATGATGTTCTCCTTTTCTCTTCTGTGTTTCCCAAGGTAGAGGCCCATGTTGCGGCCTTGGTGAGTCGTCGTTGGCGATTCTCTGAGAATTGCGCGGGGCGAGGGTGCGGGTTGCACTCCGGACGGTTGGGTAAGACTGGAACCATGTCGCTCGTATGGTTTCGCCGTGACCTCCGTCTGGGGGATCTGCCCACACTCACCGCCGCCGCCGAGTCCGGAGATCCGGTACTCGGGTTGTTCGTGCTCGACGACCGCTTACTGAAGCCCTCCGGCGGGCCGCGCAAGGACTTCCTGTTCCGTTCGCTCGAGGCTCTGAACGAGCAGCTCGACGGCAGGTTGATGGTGGTGCACGGTGACCCCGAGACGGTGGTCCCGAAGGTGGCGAAGGCGATCGACTCCGAGGACGTCCACATCAGTGCCGACTACGGCCCGTACGGCCGCGATCGAGACAAGCGTGTGGGCGAGAAGGTGAATCTGGTCGAGACCGGCTCCCCGTATGCGGTCGCCCCCGGGCGGATCCTCAAGAACGACGGCGAGCCGTACAAGGTGTTCACCCCGTACTCGCGCCAGTGGCTGGAACACGGCTGGCGCGGACCTGCCGATACGTCCGCCGCCAGTGCGACGTGGATCGACCCGGACGAGGTCAAAGGTGTTCGGCGCGTGAAGATTCCTTCCGAGAAGGAAGCGTCCGACGCGGCAGCGGGAGAGGCGGCCGCGTCGAAGCAGTGGAAGGAATTTCTCGACGAGGTTGCTGCGTACGACGACGAGCGCAATCGTCCCGACCTGGATTCGACGAGCCGAATGTCGGTACATCTGAAGTACGGAACCATTCACCCGCGGACGATGTTGGCCGACCTCGGCAAACTACGCAGCGAAGGGTCCGCGTCGTACCGTCGGCAGATCTGCTGGCGAGACTTCTATGCAGACATACTCTTTCAGCGTCCCGACAGTGCGCGTGAGAACTACGTCAAGAAGTTCGACAAGATCGAACTCGACTCGGGTAAGCACGCCGACGAGTTGTTCGAGGCCTGGTGCAAGGGTGAGACCGGCTTCCCGATCGTCGATGCCGGTATGCGGCAGTTGAACTCGGAGAAGTGGATGCACAACCGGGTCCGCATGATCGTCGCGTCGTTCCTCGTCAAGGATCTGCACCTGCCGTGGTGGCGGGGTGCGCGCTACTTCATGCAGCATCTCGTCGACGGCGATCTGGCCAGCAACCAGCACGGCTGGCAGTGGACCGCGGGAACCGGTACCGACGCCTCGCCGTACTTCCGTGTGTTCAACCCCATCACCCAGGGCGAGAAATTCGACCCTACCGGCGACTATGTTCGACGCTGGGTGCCGGAGCTGCGCGGTGAAGAAGGAAAAGCAGTGCACACGTTGAAGTTCGGTCGACCCAAGGGCTACGCGGAGCCGATCGTCGACCACAAGCACGAGCGTGAAGTGGCGATCGCACGGTTCAAGGCGCTGTAGCGGCTGCTATTTCCTGCGGGACAACCCGACTCCCACCAGGCAGATCACTCCGCCCACCACGGCGAGGTAGTGCGGGACTTCGCCCAACAAGAGCCAGGCGAGAGTGATGGTGATCGGCGGCACGGCGTACGTGGTGATGCCGAGCTTGCCTGCGTTCATTCTCGTCAACGCATAGGCCCACGTGCTGAAGGCCAGTGCGGTCGGGACCAGGCCGAGGTAGATCAGTCCGCCGGTGGCACCGGTCGAGGCGGTCGACAGGTCGTCGAGCAGTACGGGTGCGAAGGGCAGCGTGCACACCGCGCCGATGGTGCATGCCATCCACGTGACCTGAAGTCCGGGGATCGTCCGTAGCACCGGCTTCTGGCTGAGTACTCCGATCGCGTAGGTCACTGCGGACACCAGACACAGTGCGATGCCGAGGAAGTCGGCGTCTGTCTTGGTGGTCGCGGTGGTGGTGACGGCGGTGACGACACCGACCATGACGGCCCCGGCGAACGCGATGCCTGCACCGATCACCAACCACCTCGGAAAGCCCTCGCCCAGAAGTAGACCCGCGAACAGGGCGACCAGAATCGGCCCGATCTGAATGATCATCGACGTCGTCCCGGCGTCGACGCGCTGTTCGGCGGCATTGAGGGAGACGTTGTAGATGCCGAACCAGAAGACGCCGATGCTGATGATCTGCAGCCACTGTGTCCGATTCGGCTTGACCCACCTTCTCTTGACGAGAACTATCGCGCCGAGTGCGAACGAGCCGATGAGTAGCCGGCCCAATGCCAGCGGGCCGGCACCGAACGACTCGCCGACGCCGCGAATCGCCACGAAGGCCGAGGCCCACGAGACCACCGTGACGATGACCGCACCGAGGGCGAGCCAGTCGACGGCAGGACGGGTGTCGAGATCTGTCATGTCGATGACGCTATCGCGCGGGACATCCCTGTGGCGCGCGGGTTTCGGCCATGGTTGCTCGTATTACCGCCGTCTATCTGCCGAGCAGCTTCTCCAGTGCATCGAGGACGGCCGGATCCTCGATGGTCGACGGCACGCCGTACTCCTCGCCTGCGACGATCTGGCGCATCGTCTTCCGCAGGATCTTGCCCGATCGGGTCTTCGGCAGCGCTCCGACGATCGTCACGTCGCGGAACGTCGCAAGGGCACCGATCTGATCGCGCACCATGGCGACCAGTTCGGTACGCAGCTGCTCCTCGGTGATGTTCTCCCCGGCTTTGAGTACTACGTAACCGCTGGGGCGCTGGCCTTTCAGGTCGTCGTGGATACCGATGACGGCGCATTCGGCGACGGCGGGGTGGCCGGCGAGCACCGCCTCCATCGACCCGGTCGACAGGCGATGCCCTGCAACGTTGATGACGTCGTCGCTGCGCCCGAGTACGTAGACGTAGCCGTCAGCATCGATGTAGCCGGAATCGCCGGTGAGGTAGTAGCCGGGGAACGTATCGAGATACGAACGCTGGAACCGTGATTCGTCGTTCCACAGACCTACCAGTGCGCCCGGCGGCAGTGGCAGCTGCACGACGATGTTGCCCTCGGTGCCTGCGTCCACCGGATTGCCCGACGCGTCGAGGATGCCGACCTGGAAGCCGGGTACCGGTACGGTCGGCGATCCGGATTTGATCGGAAGTGGCTCCAGGCCCCGAAGATTGGCGCAGATCGCCCACCCGGTTTCGGTCTGCCACCAGTGGTCGACGACCGGACGATCGAGCGTGCGCGAAATCCACTCGTAGGTATCGGGATCCAGGCGTTCGCCGGCGACGAACAAGGTCTCCAGAGACGAGACGTCGTACTTCTCGAGCTCGGCGGCGTGGGGATCGACCTTGCGGATGGCGCGGAGCGCAGTCGGTGCGGTGAACAGGGCGCGGACACCGTGATCCTGGATCACCCGCCAGAATGCGCCGGCATCGGGAGTGCCGACGGGCTTGCCCTCGTACAGAACCGTTGTGGCACCGGCGAACAGGGGTGCGTAGACGATGTACGAATGTCCGACGACCCAGCCGACATCGGACGCCGTCCACATCACCTGGCCGGGCCCCACGTCGTAGATGTTGCGCATCGACCACGTCAACGCGACCGCATGGCCGCCGTTGTCGCGCACCACGCCCTTGGGCTTACCCGTCGTTCCTGAGGTGTAGAGGATGTACAGCGGATCGGTGGCCAGCACCGAAACCGGTTGTGCGGCAGTGGCGTCGGCGATGAGGGTGTCCCAGTCCAACCAGTCGTGGCTGCCGGGGATTCCTTCGCGCGTTTTGACGATCACCGCCGGTACCTTCGCAGTCGTCAGCGTCAGGGCGCGCTGCACCAGCGGGAGATATTCGATGACGCGACCCGGCTCGAACCCGCCACTGGCGGTGATCAGCAGTGTCGGTTCGGCGTCGTCGATGCGCGCTGCGAGCTCCTTGGCCGCGAATCCGCCGAACACCACCGAATGCACCGCGCCGAGTCGAGCGCACGCGAGCATCGCGACGACGGCCTCGGGGATCATCGGGAGGTAGATCACCACGCGGTCGCCCGGGCCGACGCCCTGTTCGCGCAGCACACCGGCGAATCGAGCGACCTGGTCGAGAAGTTCGGCGTAGGTGTAGCTGCGGGTGAGTCCGAGCATGGCCGAGTCGTAGATCAACGCGGTCCGGTCGCCGTGCCCTGCCTCGACGTGCCGGTCCAGGGCATTGAAGCAGGTGTTCAGACGGGCCCCGGGAAACCAACGCGAGCCGTCGAACGCACTGGTGGGAGGGGTATCCCAATCGACTCCTGCTGCGGCTTCGAGCCAGAATTGCTCGCGGTTGTCGATACTGTCGTCGAACGCCTGCCGATACTCGCCACTCATGTTGTGGAGCGTAGTTCGGGGCTGCGTGGTGCGGGCCGGGTTGCGCACTACCGGCGACAACCGGCGGAATCCCGTCGACCGACGGTCGTTGCGTGCAATGGTGCCCATCGGCGTCGATATTGGTGGCTCAGCAGTCAAGATTGCGTCAACGCCTCTGCCGGAGCACTTCGCGGACGCCGTAGAACGCGGCGCTGGCTGAGAACATGCCGGCTACCAAGAGCAGCCACCGCATCAAGTACGGCTCCTGCGTCAGACCCGTGGCGGCCTCGTACGTCTGGCTTCCCTGGGAGAAGATGCCCGGCGCGAACAGCAGCAGGCTCAGACCTGCGCCGAGCGCAGGAATACGAACCGCGTTGACGAATCGGCCGAGTCGAGCAACCAGCGTCCGGTCGAGTAGGGCATACAGCGGAAACAGAATCGCGTCGTGCACAACGGCAGCGCCGACGAACCACAAGCCGATGGACTGCCACCAGACGTCGGTATTCCACAGTGCCGGAAAGCCGATCGTGAGTACGACAACCGCGCCCAGTGCGAGGCAGCAGGCCGTCACCGCCAGGTGCAGCGGGCCGGCGCCGTAACGCGTCCGAAAGGTACTCATGCGTTCTCCCCGAAGAATTCGACGGATTCGATCCACTTGGTGGCATGTACCCCGGGAATCGCCGGCATCATGATCCGAGCGGGATAACCATGATCGAGAGACAGGTTCGCCCCGTTCACTCGAAGGGCGAGCAGCGAGTCGGGATGCATCATCTGGTGTCCCCCGAAGGTGACTCGGTTGAACGACCCGGAAGGTTCGAGCGAACGCACCTCACCGGTGTCCACGGAATCGATTCCCGCGACTGCGGCGAGGTCTCGCAGCCGAACACCGGTCCACGTCTGAACCGTCGACCAGCCTTCGACGCAGGCGATCGGTAGATCGACGGTGTGCAGGTCCATCTGTTCGAGTTGGGCTCTGGTGAGCATGACCTCGGTCGCACCGGCACGTACGGTCAGCCGCCACGAATTGCCGGTCCGCGCCTCGTCGATGCCTGCGGCCTGGGCCGTGCGGTTGATCTGAAAATCATTGGGCCCGTTGCCGTAGGACCGTCCGCGGGGGAGGAGGATCGCCGCATCGCGAAGAAAGCCGCCCGTCGTCTGTCCGGCGCTGAGGACCGCCACGAACAGTGCGCTGCCGCCGACGAGCGTGAGTGCTCCGCGCCGGCTGATCGTCGCTGGAGCTGGATCGGTTGTGGCCAAACCTGATTCGTCGTCGGCGTCGGGTACCGTGTCGGCCACCCGAATGCGCATCAGTTCCAGGAACGGGCGGGTTCGCAGCGCCGTGACCATGGTCGGAAACTTCAGCACCACGTGGGCCAGGAATCCTGCAATGAACACCCAGGCACCCCAGTAGTGCGCGGTGTAGAAACTGAATCCGAAGAGGTAGTCGTACTGAATGTTCAGCACGCCGGTGATGATCTCGAAGAGAATACCGCCGACCAAGGCCAGCAACGATATCCGTTCGAGTAGGTGGGCAATGCTTCGAATCGGTGGCATCTCGATCAACTTCGGGATCACCGACCACAGCTTGGCCAAGACGATCGGCACCATGATCAGTCCGAGGCCCACGTGAAGGCCCTGGGTGAGTCGGTAGAACCAGACGGGTTCGGTCGGCCAACCGAACGACGGAAGCCGTAGCCATCCGACGTCACCCGGCATGGCTTGGCCGAACTGTGGACCGTAGGCGACCCAGGAGATGAGACCGGTGATCGTCACGATCGGCAGGACGACGAGCAGGACGGAGGCGAGGACCGACGTGAACCAGACGCCACGGATCGGGCTTCGGAACGTGGGAAGTCGTTGCATTCTGGTTCCCGTCTCCCATTTTGTACCCAGTAGTACAAACTGTGAGGTCGACCCTAGCGCACTCGGGGCCCGGTCGCCAGAGTTCGTCCGGTTGTCACGTCTCGGTGCGGCGTCGACGAACCGCGGCGACCGCAGCGTCGAGCGCGTCTCGGAGCGGTCGAACATCCCCCGCGATACGAGCAATGAGCATTCCGCCCTGAAGCGACGCGATCAGTGTGGCGGCAACAGCGGCCGGATCGGTTGCCACGTCCAGTTCCCCGCGGTCGACCATGCGGCGAAGCCCCTGCTCCAGCGGTTGCTCCCAGCGGCGAAACGCAGCATGAAGACTGGGGACGAACGCCGCGTCGTTCTTCAGTTCTGCGGCAAGCGAGCCGAGCGGGCACGAGAACGGCCCCCCGGGCTGCTCGTGGTTTCGGACGACCTCGGCGGCCCATGCGTCGATGTCGTCGAGGCTGTCGATGTTGGCCAGGCGTGGCTGAGCGGCGAGGACGCGTTCGAGTTGACGGGCGATCACCGCCTCGACCAGGTCCGACTTGTCGGAAAAGTAGTGGTAGAGCTGCGACTTTCCGGTTTCGGAGGCGGCAAGTACGTCGTCGAGTGTCGTACCGGCAACGCCGTGGGTGTACATCATCGATGCGGCCGCGTCGACGATTGCCGCTCTGGTTCGTCGGCCCTTTGCCGTTCTCGGTAGCTCCTTGCTCACAGGCCCTCGGTTCCTCGCTCGATGTTGTGAACAGCGAGTTCCATGAATACCCGACCGTTCGACTCGATGGTTCGCCGGACTTGTAGTCCCGCCGTTACCGCCAGCGCGTACAGCGCGCTCACGCCGACGCTGGCCCAGCTGAACCATTCGCCGATCGAGTCACCCGTCTCCCAACGGACGATTGTGCTCCGATCGTCGATCCCGAAGGCGGATTCGACGATGGCCGTACCCGTCTCGTGCAGCAGCGATCGAACCGTCCTCAGCAGTGCAGCCGGGTCGCCGCCGATGCCGATGTTGCCGTCCGCGAGCAGCACGTGCGACCACTGGCCCGCCCCGGGCAGCGCAGCGAAAATGTCCTGTTGCATCGCGCGCCCGCCCCTGTGGTTCGTCATCTCCACAGCAACCGACGAGGTGTCGACGCCCAGAGTGGGAACTCCGGCACGAGTGAGGGCCTCGGTCAAACGTCCCGGGCCGCAGCCGAGGTCGAGGGTCGGGCCCGAGCAGAAGGCGATCGACGCCTCGTCTGCCCGGATGTCCTGCGCTGTCGAATGCGCACCGCCCAGCCATCGCTCGATCGGCAGAGGGGTACGGCGGCCGTGGGAATCGGTGAGCCACGAGGGCAGGCCGGCACGGCCGCGGCGATAGACGTCGTCTGCGATCACTCGACTGAATGTACCAGTGGGTACAGTAGACGGCACCGTGAGAGGTGCGTCAAATTTCCCGTGGCTGCCGTCAAGATTGCGTCAACACCTCTGTTCGACGCCTCCGCGCGGCGCAAGACTGCTTCTCATGACACTTCTCGACATGCTTCCGTCTCTCGGTGCCGCCTACGTTGCGCGGTGCGATCCATCGCTGTGGCCCGCCGATACGCACTGTGTGTGTGGCCGAATCACCGTCGACGGCGTTGCGCTGGAGGATCTGGCCGATGCGCAGGGCACTCCGGTGCAGTGGGGCCGCATTCTGGTGACTCGGGTGCGCTCGGTCATCGCAGGCGAGGTGGGCGTCGATGCCGAGTTCGGTGATCTGCTGCAAGCCGTT
This sequence comes from Rhodococcus sp. WWJCD1, assembly GCF_002258735.1. Taxonomy (NCBI): domain Bacteria; kingdom Bacillati; phylum Actinomycetota; class Actinomycetes; order Mycobacteriales; family Nocardiaceae; genus Rhodococcus; species Rhodococcus sp. WWJCD1. The sequence goes on along the minus strand of NZ_NOXY01000005.1, from coordinate 396,687 downwards.
GTGGTCAATCGGCATTCGGTGGGTCCGGTGGTCAAAGTCGACGTGCACAGCCCAGGGCGCAGTTGCGTCAGTCCGGTCGAGTTGCCCGCAGACCTCCGCGCAGGTGACGTGGTAGCGCTCGTGACCTCGCAGGTGCACGAAAACTCGTAGCAGGGGTCGGCGGGAGTGGAGCCTGCGGAACGACCTATTGGGGGCGCCCGCTCACATGCGGCGGAGCCGCTCATCCCAGCGTGCGGTAGCGGCCCAGCCTGTTCCGAGTCCGAGTGGCGGGATCGACGGTCGACAACCCGCGCAGTTCTCGGGCGATGGCATCGGCGATGCGACCGGAGAACGCGGCCGGTTCGTCGGCCGCGTCGGGCAGTTCGGGGACGATGGCGTCGACGATGCCGTCGCGCAGTAGATCGACCGACCGGATGCCCTGCGCCTCCGCCATCTCCGCTGCGTGGACGGTGTCGCGGTGCACGATGGCGCTGGCACCCTCGGGTGGAAGTGGTGCGAGCCAGGCGTTCTGGGCGCACAGGACTCTATCGGCAGGTAGTAACGCGAGGGCTCCGCCGCCGGTGCCCTGCCCGAGCAGCACCGACACTGTGGGTGTGTCGACGGTGACCAGATCCGAGATGGAGCGCGCGATCTCGGGTGCCAGACCGCCCTCCTCGGCTTCTTTGGAGAGTGCTGCGCCGAACGTGTCGATCACGAGCACCAGTGGGATCCGCAGTTCCTCGGCCAGCCGCATTCCGCGTCGGGCCTCGCGCAATGCCGCGGGGCCCATTGTGGCGCTGGCCGAGCTGCTGCTCCGGTCGTTTCCGAACAACACACAGGACGCGCCGCGGATGCGGCACAGCGACAACAGGATCGAGGTATCGGCCTCGCCTTGCCCGGTGCCACTGAGCGGAACCTGCTCGGTAGCAGCATGTTCGATCAGTTGCCGAATCCCGGGGCGATCGGCGCGACGCGACGACTGCACCGAATACCAGGCCGACCGCTCGGTCATGGGCGCGGCACGTTCATCAGCGATATCGGTCCACGCCGGCGCGTCGAGGATCACCCGCAGGGCTCGCGTGAGTAGATTCCCCAACTGATCGACCGGCACCACCCCGTCGATGACCCCGTGCTGGTAGAGGTTCTCGGCGGTCTGGACTCCGTCGGGAAAAGGCTTGTCGTACAACGCCTGATACACGCGGGGGCCGAGGAAACCGATGAGAGCGCCGGGTTCGGCGACGGTGACGTGGGCCAGCGAACCCCAGGATGCGAAGACACCGCCGGTCGTGGGATTACGGAGATACACCAGATACGGCAGATGTGCCATCTTGTGCGCGGTGACGGCCGCGGCGATCTTGACCATCTGCACGAACGCGAGTGTGCCCTCCTGCATTCGTGTTCCGCCGGACGTGGGGGAGGCGATCAGCGGCAACCGTTCGGCGGTGGCGCGTTCGACAGCGGAGGTGATGCGCTCGGCCGCCGCAACGCCGATGGAGCCGGCGAGGAAGGCGAACTCGCAGGCGATGATCACCACGCGTCGGCCCTCGATGGTGCCCTCGCCCGTCAACACCGACTCGTCGACGCCGCTCTTCTCGCGAGCCTTGGCCAGGTCCCTCAGATAGGACTCCCCAGGATGGACGTCTACGGGCGTGGAGTCCCACGACACGAACGATCCGCCGTCGAGAACGGAGTCGAGAATCTCGGCGGCGGATGTCCGTGGGCTCATTTCGGGGAGCCTACGCAGCGAACCCTAGCGAGCAAACGCTTCCTTCCACGAGACGGTCTTGCCGATTCGCAGAATGGATCGCTGGTAGATCTTGGCTGCACCCATCGCCAGGATCGCGGTGGTGACGATCATCAGGACCGCCGATCCGACGATCTGCACCGGCGAGGTCACGCCGGCGGCGATGCGCAACGGCATCATGATCGCGGAGAACGGGGGGATCCAGCTCAACGTGTTCGCAAGTGTGCTCTCCGGATCGCTGACGGAGTAGAAGGCAGCGAAGAACATTGCCATGATCAGGATCAGGAGCGGCATGGTCGTCGAGTTCACGTCCTCCTGCCGCGAGACCATCGACCCGCCCGCCGCGTAGAGCACTGCGAAGAAGGCGAAGCCCAGGACGAACCAGGCCAACGTGGCAGCGAAGACACTGACGGCGGCACCGGTGACGGTGAGTACGCCCGTGCCCAATCCTGCTCCCACACCGGCTATTCCGTAGAGGGCGAGCTGCAGGATGCCGACGGCACCGATGCCGAGGATCTTGCCCCACAGCAGCTGCAGTGGGCGAACGGTGGAGAGCAGCAGTTCGACCACCCGTGAGGACTTCTCTTCGACGACGCCCATTGCGACGTACATACCGAAGCCGATGATCTGGGCGTACAGCAGGAACACTGCCGACAGCGCCAGAGCGGTCCGCTGACCGGCTTCGGGGTCGGGCGGATCGATCGCGTCGACGGTGACTGTTGCGGCACCCGTCGTCGCTGCGAGTTCGTTCTGGTCGACACCCTGTTGAGCCAGCGCAGTATTCGTAGCCTGTGTCGCAACACTGCCCTCGACGACGGCGCGCAACGTTCCGGTCAGATCGGACTCGGTGACGGCTGTGTATGCGCCTGCGGTTCCGTCCGGAACCAGCGCCACGTCGAGATCCCCGGATTCGACGCCGCTCCGTGCGGCGGCTGCGTCGGCGACGTCACGGACCTCGACGGGGCTGCCGACGGCGTCCCCGGTTGCCTCCAGTACGGCCGCGATGGACTGATCTCCGGCGACGCCGATCACGTCGCGTTCCTCGTCGCCGCTGCCGGAGAAGATCGAGTACGCGATGATGCCGCCGACGATGACGGCCAGAATGATGACGTTGCTGATGACGAAGCTCTTCTTCATCACCTGAACGGTGAACTCGCGCTTGGCAATCAGTGAGACCGCGCTGAAGGAATTCAGTTGTGAGCTCATGCCACTACCGCCTCTCGGAACAGGTCGCTCAGGGAAGGTTTCTGGATGGAGAATTCGTGTACCGGTCCGGTCGCGAGCGCGGCCCGCAGAACTGATTGATCGTCGGCTCCCGGTGCCAACCCCAGAACGGTGATGCCGTCGCTCTGGCCGAGGATTCTCACTCCGTCGATGCCCGACGCCCATCCGGGGGCGGCGTTCGGTGCGTGGACGTGCAGGTGCGAATCTCCCGATCCGCGTAGTTCGTCGACGGTGCCGACGGCTTTCATCGAGCCCGCGGCGATGATGCCGACGCGGTCGCACAGGCGTTGCACCAGATCGAGCTGGTGGCTCGAGAACACCACGGGCACTCCGGCAGCGGCCTTTTCGCGGAGGACCTCGCTCATGACGTCGACGGCGATCGGATCGAGGCCGGAGAACGGTTCGTCCAACACGAGAACCGCTGGGTCGTGCACCAGCGCTGCTGCCAACTGCACGCGCTGCTGATTACCCAGGCTCAGCGCGTCGACGGTGTCGTTCACTCGCTCGTCGATACCGAGACGTTCGGTCCAGCGGATCACCGCGGCCTTGGCATCCTTCGACGACAAGCCGTGCAGCTCGGCCATGTATGCCAATTGCGGGCCGACCTTCATCTTCGGGTACAGGCCGCGCTCCTCCGGCATGTAGCCGATCGTGCGGCGGACGTCGAGGTCGACAGGCTTGCCGCCCAACAGAACCTGGCCGGAATCTGCAGAAAGTACGCCCAATGCGATGCGCATCGTGGTGGTCTTGCCCGCGCCGTTGCTGCCGACGAAGCCGAACAGCTCGCCCGGCCGGACGTCGAAACTCAGGTTGTCCAGGGCGATTTTGTCGCCGTATCTCTTGGAGACGGAGTCGATCGTGAGGGTGCTCATGGTGCCCTTTCGGTCGTTACTGCTGGTCGAAATCTTCGGTGTCTTCTGGTTCGGGATCGGGGGTGATCCAGGCGAGAATCATTGCGGGGGAGCAGATGCCGGTCATCAGTGCCGCCAGCGTCCATCCGCCGCCTGCGTAGGCGAGGCGGGGCATCTCGTCGTTCGCCGTCGACAGGAATATCGACGCGAATGCTGCTGCCAGAACCAGCGTCTGTGTGATGGTCAGGCCGATGGATCGAGCTTCGTTGCGTTGCTGCACTTCCCACTCGTCGAGTGCTCCGACCGGTGCGTCGCCGTGCCGGCCGGAGACCGTTTGCAGCGCTGTCCAGATTGGAAGAAACAGCAGTGCAGCCGGTACCCATCCGATTGCGAACCACTTGGAGAACAGGCTGCCGATGCTGACGACGAAGAACGAGAAGAGGAGTACAGCCACCGCAACAACGAGGATTCGGCGACGATGCTGGGTTCGCCACGCGGGAAGCCAATGGCGTGTCTTGGCGTCGTTCTCGAGAAATCGGCGGGTCCGATAGGCCTGATAGCGGGTGAGGATGTCGGGTTGCGGGGTCATGGTCTCAGCCGTCCTCGGGGTCGGGGTCGGGGGTAGTCCATGCGAGAAGCATTGCGGGGGTCGTCCCACCGGTGAGCAGTGCAGTCAGGACGAGTGCTCCACCGGAGATACCGAGATTCGTTGCCCCGAAGGCGGATCCGATGAGCAAGTACGCTCCAGTCGCGGTGCCCAAGACCTGAGTGACCGTCAGGCCGATGGATCGGGCCTGGTTGCGGAGCTGGACTTCGAGCTCGTCGAGCGCATCCGCCGGGGCTTCGGCGCGCCGATTCGACACGATGCCGAGGACGATTGCCGCGAACGTGAACACGATGTAGCAGATTCCCCAGGATCCGATCGCCCAGTCGAACACCGGTTCCGAGAGTGCGAATCCCGCAGATGCCGCGAGCAGTACCAGAAGGAACGCAACGAAGGCTCGGCGTCGTTTCTGGGGTCGCAGTCCCGGTAGCCAGTTCGCATAGGTCCTTTCGTTCTCCAGGAATACTCTCGTGCGGGCTTCCTGATATCTGCTGAAGATGCTGGGACTTGTGTTCATCGGTCCTTCTCCCTTCGGAAGAGTTCGGCCGAGAGTGGTCCGAGTTCGGTGCGTGAGAACACCGCTTCGATCGGCAGGTCGAAGACGTCGCAGATGCGCAGCGCGAGGTCCAAGCTCGGGTAGTGGTCGCCTCGTTCGAGGGCACCCACCGTCTGCGGGTTCACCTCGACGAGTTCGGCCAGTTGTGCGCGGCTCATCTTTCGTTCTGCCCGCAGAACACCCACCCTGTTGTAGATCGGGAGCGCGGTACCGCGCTTGACGGGGCTCATGACAATGAAGTGTTGTATAAACCCAACGATCTGTCAACGGGTAATAACGGATTGCTTCAGTGGGCTACGTTTCCTGTTGTTCCCGGGCGTCGGCAACGATGGCGCGCATCGTCGTCAGGAACTCGTCGATCGTTGCCCGCTGCTCGGGTGTGAAGCGCGCCAGCTCGTCGACTGCTCGGCCGATGACGGGGCCGAAGAACGTGGTGCCGAGTTCCGAGGCATGAGCGGTCACGCGCAGCAGTACTCGCCGGCGATCGGATGGGTCCGCTTCGCGTGATACCAAGTCGCGCTTGCTCATTCGATCGACCAGGGCTGTGATCGACGCGGATTCCAGGCCCAGCTGGGTGCCGAGCCAGCCGGGCGTGGCGCGCGTTCCGGCTCGGTCCGCGTCGAGGAGACAGATCAGCGCCCGGATATCCGTCGGGTGGAGCGCATGTCTCTGCGCGAACTCCGCGCCCAGAAGATCGAGGTCGACCGTCAGTGCGCGTAGCTGGTGGACGGTAGAGGCGGACTCGGTCATGTGCTGATCCCTCGGTGGATGCTGGACGGGAAGTCTCTCCATTGTCTACTATCTCGATCATCGAGAGAATAGAGGGTTGCCGTGACGTTGGAGAAGTTCTATGCCGCATACAACCGGGTGCTGCGGAAGTGGCCGGCACATACCCAGGCCATCGACGTGAAAACGGTGCACGGCACGACCCGAGTGAACGCCTGCGGACCCGTCGACGGTCCGGCGCTGGTGCTACTGCCGGGCGCGGGCGCGACGTCGACCGTCTGGTTCGCCAACGTTGCAGCGCTCTCGCAGCACTATCGGGTGTACGCGGTGGACCTGATGGGCGACGCCGGTCGGAGCGTGCCGGGTGACCAGTCCATCGACTCCGTGGACGAGCTGCTGAACTGGGTGACGGCGGTGCTGGATGAGCTGAAGCTGCCCACCGCGGCGCTCTGCGGCCACTCCTACGGCGCGATGATCGCTCTGGCGTACGCCCTGCGAAACAAGAGCCGCGTCGACGCGCTGACGCTACTCGATCCCAATTCCTGCTTCGGCTCCATGAGTCCGCGGTACCTGCTTCACGCCCTGCCGATTCTGCTGTCTCCCAACGAGAAACGGCAGCTTACTTTCGTCCGATGGGAAACCGACGGCGCGCGGCTGGATTCGGATTGGCTCGACGTACTTGCTCTGGGAGCCGCGCATGCCCCGACCACAAAAACCATTGTTCCGAAACGGCCGAAACCTGCTGCGTTCGACAACTTCGGTGTTCGCCCTACCGTGGTCCTCGCAGGGAAAGGGAAGGTGCACAACGCGGTCCGCATCGAGGCGGCAGTCCGAACGGTTCTGCCCACAGCGAGGACGGTAATCCTGGACAACGCAACGCATCACACATTGCCAATGCTTCCCGCAGCCGAGGTGAACGAGATTCTGCTGAGCTGAGTGAATCGGGTGCTGCCCCTTACAGTTCCGACAGCTGCCCGTCGGCCATCGTCCAGTGACGAGTGCTGCGGACCGTGTCGAGCATTCGGCGGTCGTGGGTCACCAGCAGCAGGGTTCCTTCGAAGTTCTCCATCGCACGTTCGAGTTGCTCGATGGCGGGCAGATCGAGGTGGTTGGTCGGCTCGTCCAAGACGAGCAGATTCACGCCGCGGGCCTGCAGCAATGCGAGCGCGGCGCGGGTTCGCTCACCGGGCGAGAGTGAGGACGCGGGCCGGAGTGCGTCGTCGCCGCGCAGTCCGAACTTGGCCAGCAATGTACGCACCTCGGCGTCGGGCCACTCGGGAACCGCTGCGCTCAAGGCATCGGATACGGTGCCCTCTCCGACGAAATATGCTCGTGCCTGGTCGATTTCACCGACGGCGACTCCGGATCCCAGTGAGGCCGTGCCCTCGTCCGGGCTGAGCCTGCCCAGCAGTACCGACAGCAACGTCGTCTTGCCGGAGCCGTTGGGCCCGGTGATCAGGATTCGATCGCCCCACTCGATCTGCGTCGTCACCGGTCCGAATGTGAACCCTGATCGCCGGACGACAGCACCGCCCAACACCGAGACAACGGTGCCGCTGCGGGGAGCTGCCGCAATCTCCATTCGCAGCTCCCATTCCTTGCGCGGTTCCTCGACCACCTCGAGTCGCTCGATGCGGCGCTGTGTCTGACGGGCTTTCGCGGCTTGCTTCTCTGTCGACTCGGCGCGGGTCTTGCGGGCTATCTTGTCGTTGTCGGTGGCCTTGCGGCGCGCATTGCGCACCCCTGACTCCATCCAGTTCCGCTGCATCTGCGCCCGAGACTCCAACGCCGACTTGGTGTCCGCGAACTCGTCGTACTTCTCCCGCGCATGCTGGCGCGCAATCTCGCGTTCTGCCAGATAGGACTGGTAGCTGCCGTCGTACACATCGATGCGACGCTGAGCTCGATCGAGCTCGACGACGCCCGTCACCGTCCGCGCCAGGAATTCACGATCGTGACTGACGACGACGATCGCCGCACGCGTCGCGACGACGAACTGCTCCAGTTGCTCGAGGCCCGCCAGATCGAGGTCGTTGGTCGGCTCGTCGAGCAGAAGAATGTCGTAGCGGGCGAGCAGAATCGCCGCGAGCCCCGCGCGGGCGGCCTGCCCACCGGACAGCGCCGTCATGAGCGCAGACCCGTCGACCTCCAGACCGAGATCCGCCAGCACCTTCGCCGTGCGCTCCGCCAGATCCGCGCCGCCGAGGGCCAGCCACTTCTCCAGCGCTGGGGTGTAGAGGTCCTCGTCACTCGAACCGAGAGCCTCGGCGGCCTCGTTCATCGTGGATTCGGCCGCTGTGACTCCAGTCCGTCGACCGAGAAAATCCAGCACCGTTTCTCCGGCTATCCGCTCGGGTTCCTGCGCCAGATAGCCGGCGGTCGCGTCGGGTGGGCTGGTGTAGATCTCACCCTCGTGATCGGCCGTCCCCACCCCGGCGAGCAACGTCAACAACGTCGACTTACCTGCACCGTTGGCCCCGACGAGCCCGATCACATCACCCTCGGTCACCGTCAGATCCAGGCCGGAGAACAGGGTTCGATCGCCGTGGAACGCGGCGAGATCATCGATACGAAGCGTTGCGGTCACACCGAAACTCTATGGCCCGGGAACAACACCACCCCACCCACCGTTGCCATTCGTATGACGTATTCAGCCGAGACCAGTACTGTCCCGACCATCGTGCTCAACGACGGCACGTCCATTCCCCAGCTCGGGTTCGGTGTATGGCAGGTTCCCGATGACGGTGCCCAGGCCGCAGTGGCCGAGGCTCTGAAGGTCGGATACCGCAGCATCGACACCGCCAAGGTGTACGAGAACGAGGCCGGCACCGGCAAGGCGATTGCCGAGTCCGGCATTGCCCGCGACGAGCTGTTCATCACCACCAAGTTGTGGAACGACGATCAGGGCTACGACTCCACCTTGAAGGCGTTCGACGCGAGCATGGATCGCCTCGGACTCGAGTACCTCGACCTGTACCTCATTCACTGGCAGCAACTCGATCGCGACCAATACATCGATACCTTCAAGGCGTTCCAGAAGCTCAAGGCCGACGGCCGGATCGGTTCGATCGGCGTCTCCAATTTCACCATTCCCACCCTCGAGAAGCTGATCGACGCGGTCGGTGAGACGCCGTCGATCAACCAGATCGAGCTGCACCCGCGCTTCATCCAGGAAGAGCTTCGCGCTTTCCACACCTCGAAGGGCATCGCCACCGAGGCCTGGAGCCCGCTCGGCTCCGGCACCGTTCTGGACGATCCGGCCTTCGCGCCCATCGCCGAGGCGCACGGAGTCACCCCTGCCCAGGTGATCCTGCGCTGGCACATCCAGCTCGGCAACGTAGTGATCCCCAAGTCGGTCACCCCCGAGCGCATTGCCAGCAACTTCGACGTGTTCGGCTTCGAGCTGAGCAACGACGAAATTCAGCAGATCAATGCGCTGGACTCCGCCGACGGCCGCACCGGCCCGGACCCGGACAAGTTCAGCAGCTGACCTGTCACGTTCCAGGCACGTCGGGGGCCTAGTCTGTACTCATGTCCGATTCGCTCGCAGGCAAGACCGTTGCCCTCACCGCCGAGCGACGTGCAGACGAATTGGCCACCATGCTCGAACGCCGCGGCGCGAACATCGTTCACGCCGCGGCGATTCACGTTCTGCCCCTGATCGACGACTCGGAGCTGAAGTCCGCCACCGAGGGCATCGTCGAGCGACCACCGCAGATCGTCGTGATCAGTACCGGCATCGGTTTTCGGGGTTGGCTCGACGCGGCGGCCGACTGGGGTATCCGCGAAGACCTTCTGACAGCACTGAGTCACACGCGGATCATTGCCCGAGGTCCCAAGGCGCGCGGGGCAATTCGTGGCACGGGGCTTCGTGAAGAGTGGTCGCCGGCCACCGAGGCCTCGCAGGAAGTCTCCGATCATCTTGCCGCCGAAGGTGTTTCCGGAGTGGACGTCGCAGTTCAGCTGCACGGAGTCATCACCGAATGGGAACCGACGATCCACCTGAGCGACGCGCTGAGCGAACTCGGTGCGCACGTCAGACCGATCCCGGTGTACCGCTGGATCCGTCCCGTCGATCAGGCTCCACTCATCGACTTGCTGTCGCAGATCATCGAGCACCGCGTGGACGCGGTGACATTTACCAGCGCCCCCGCCGTCGCGTCCCTGCTCTCTACCGCGAAGGACAACGGCCTGCTCGACGCCTTCCTGGACGCGCTTCGAGGCCCCGTCGCCGCGATTTGCGTGGGGCCGGTGACGTCGGCGCCGTTGGATGCGTTGGACGTCCCGACGTCGATGCCGAGCCGGGCACGATTGGGAGCGCTGGCGAAGTTCGTGACCGAGCGGCTCGCCTCGCCGTAAAGACCTCGCCGTAAAGACTCAGCCCAGCGTTTCCAGCAGCTCCGTCACCGCGGCTCGTCCCGCGCGATTGGCTCCGATCGTGCTCGCGGACGGCCCGTAGCCGAGCAAGTGGACGCGATGGTTCGCTGCCACTCGAGTGGCGAGTCGACCGTCCATGACGATTCCTCCGCCGTGCCCGCGCAAGCGCAGAGGGGCCAGGTGGTCGAGTGCGCTGCGAAAACCGGTGGCCCACAGAATCACGTCGGCGCGTTGACTCGATCCGTCGTCCCACACCACCGAGTCTGCGGTGATCCTCGAGAACATCGGCCTGCGCTCGAGCGCGCCGCGCTCGCGTGCGGCGGCCAACGACGGCGTCAGCAACAGCCCGGTCACCGATACGACCGAGCCCGGTGGCAGGCCCGCCCGCACCCTCTCCTCGACCATCGCCACGGCCGTGCGTCCGGCATTCTGATCGAACTCACCGTCCCGGAACACCGGTGGTCGGCGGGTCACCCACGTTGTGGTCGTCACCCGGGAAATCTCGTCGAGCAGCTGGACGGCCGAGATCCCGCCGCCCACCACCACCACGTGCTTGCCGGTGAACTCGTCGGCCGTCCGGTAATCCTTCGTGTGCAATTGCCTGCCGGTGAACGTCTCGGCTCCGTCGTAATGCGGAACGAACGGCTTCTCCCACGTTCCTGTGGCATTGATCAATCCCTCGGCCATGACGACCGTCTCCCCGGCCTCGACCCGGAAGAGAGGTTCGCGATCGCACACGACGGTCACCGTGACGGGCCGTCGAACATGCAGTTCGAAGCGGTCCTCGTACTCGCGGTAGTAGCGGGGGACTGCCTCGGCGGCCGGAATGGTGTCGGCCGGCGCGTCGCCCAGCGTTTCGGCGAAGGTCATACCGGGCAGGTCGTGTACCCCGTTGACGGTGCTCAGCGTCAACGACGGCCACCGGAACTGCCAGGCGCCGCCGGGGCCGGGGGCGCTGTCCAGCATCACGAAGCCTGCGCCTGCATCCAGGCCTGCTCGATGGAGGTGGTAGCCGGCCGAGAGTCCGGCCTGCCCCGCGCCGATGACGGCAACTCGAGTGTCGATCACGCCTATCAGTAGATCAGCCACCCAGTAGGTAAAACCGGTACTGGTCGGTAACCTCTGCTCTCGTGATCGGACTCTCTCGTGACGGCGATGTCGTCACTCTCGAATTGCAGCGCCCGGATCGACGCAATGCGTTGAACACGGAGCTGTGTCTTGCGGTGCGCCACGGTGTGGAACAGGCCGAGCGGGACGGGGCGCGGGTTCTCGTCATCACCGGTCAGGGCACCAGCTTCTGCGCAGGTGCGGATCTGACCGGCGACGCGTTTCCCGAGTCGTTCGGGCAGATCCTCGAAGAGATGCTGACGGCGATCGAACGCACCTCGATTCCGGTGGTGGCTGCGGTGAACGGCCCGGCCGTGGGTGCGGGGACGCAGCTGGCGATCGCCTGCGATCTTCGGGTCGTGGCGCCGGGCAGTTTCTTCGAGATTCCGTCGACGCGCCTCGGTATCGCGGTGAGCAACTGGACCATCCGGCGGTTGGCTGCGCTCGCAGGTGGGGGAGTGGCACGCACGATCCTGCTGGGCGGGGAGCGGGTGCACGCCGAGCAGGCGTACACGTGCGGTTTGGCCAACAAACTCGGCGATCTCGCGGTTGCAACGCAGTGGGCCGAGTCGGTCACCGAACTCGCTCCGCTGGCCCTGAAACACCTCAAGCTCGTGTTCAACGACGACGAGATGCGCGATGATCCGACGCCGGAGCAGCATGCGGCGTTCGAGGCCGCATGGAGCAGCGAGGACATGAAGGAAGCGCGACGGGCACGTGCCGAGAAGCGCAAGCCGAAGTTCGTGGGCAAGTGATCACCGGAGCGCCCGATGCGGGCGACACCGCGTGGCTGCTGGCCAGTACTGCGCTGGTGCTGCTGATGACGCCAGGCCTGGCCTTCTTCTACGGCGGCATGGTGCGCTCGAAGAGTGTGCTGAACATGATGATGATGAGCCTGTCGGCCATCGCCGTGGTGTGGCTGCTGTGGTTGGTGTTCGGCTTCTCGATGGTGTTCGGCGACAACGTGATCGGCGGGTGGATCGGAAACCCGTTGCAGTACGCCGGTTTCGAGGGTCTGTTGGGCGGGGTCTACACCTCGGCCGGGGGAGCGGTGTCGATTCCGCTGGTGGGAACCGTTCCTGCACTGGTGTTCGCGGCGTTCCAGGCCGGATTCGCCATGGTGACGGTGGCGCTGATATCCGGCGCTGTCGCAGACCGGATGCGGTTCGTTCCCTGGGTGCTGTTCGCGGCGTTGTGGTCCACCCTCGTGTATTTCCCTGTGGCGCACTGGGTGTTCTCGCTCGACGGGCTCACCAGTGAGTTCGGCGGATGGGTGACGAACAGGCTCGGCGCGATCGACTTCGCCGGCGGTACCGCGGTGGAGATCAATGCCGGAGTTGCCGGGCTGGTGCTCGCGCTCGTGGTCGGCAAGCGTCGCGGCTGGCCGCGAGATCCCATGCGCCCGCACAACCTTCCGGCTGTCATGCTCGGTGCCGGGTTGCTGTGGTTCGGTTGGTTCGGCTTCAACGCGGGATCGTCGTTGGCTGCGGACGGCGTCGCCGCAGTGGCCCTGGTGAACACGATGGGTGCCGGAGCAATGTCCATGGCGGCGTGGCTCGTCGTCGAGAAGTGGCGAGACGGTCACGCCACGTCGTTCGGCGCGGCGTCGGGCGTCGTGGCCGGTCTGGTGGCCATCACACCGTCGTGCGCAGCGGTCACTCCGATCGGTGCCGCGGCGATCGGCATCGCGTCGGGTGCCTTGTGTGCTCTGGCAATCGGCCTCAAATACCGCTTCGGTTACGACGATTCGCTCGACGTCGTCGGCGTGCACCTCGTCGGTGGCATCGTCGGCACGCTGATGATCGGGCTCGTTGCCAGTGCGCAGATGCCGGCGGGTGTGGACGGTCTGTTCTACGGCGGCGGCCTGCATCAGCTGGGGGTGCAGGCGATAGCGGTGGTCGCGGTGTTCGTCTACTGCGCGGTGGTCACCACCGGAATCGCGTTCGCGATCAAGGCTGTCATGGGTGTGCGCGCCGACGCGCAGCACGAAGCCGACGGCCTCGACGAGCACGAGCATGCCGAGTCCGCCTACGACTTCGGAGTGGGTCACGGGGGCAGCAACAAGCCTGGTCTTTTCGGTAAGTAGGGGCAACCCGTACACGCCCTTTACGAACCGATCGGTCGTTGAAAGTCGTTCTGTCCCTTTCGGGTTGATGCGATCGATCGTTGTTCGATTCGACCCCGTTCGTTCATCTTCGGTTCGCCTCGACCGCTTGTTGGCCCCATAGTTTTTCGCTGCTCGACATCGAGTGATGGACACGACGAAAGACTGAGGAACATGAAGCTGACTCGATTCGCGGCAACGTCCGCATTGGTCATTGCAGCGATGACGACCGCCATGGGCACCGCCTATGCCGATCCGGCACCGGCTCCCGCTGCTGCCGTCGGTTGGAACGTCACCCAGGCCGGCAACCAGGTCCTCGTCGACACGACGGCCGGCACCCTGAGCAACGAAGACAACCACCTCGTCGTCCGCGATTCCAGTGGTGCCGTGGTCGACTCGGTGCCGCTGGCCATTGCCGCCGACGGATTCTCGCACCCCGTCGCCGCCGTGATCGACGGTAACCACGCCACCCTGACCGCCGATGTCTCGCCCGCCGCGGCAACCCCGGTCTCCACCTCTCTCCCCGGCCTGCAGCAGGTCGACCTGCCCGCCGCAGTTGCTGGTGTCAAGGACAACCTCAGCCTCACGGCCTCGGTCGGTGGATTCCTCGGTGCTGCAACCGGAATCGTCGGCGGATGCCTCCTCGGAATTATCACCGGAGTCGTCGTGACTGCACCGGTTGCAACTCTTCTCGGAGCCGGCCCCATCGGCGGCTGCGTCATCGGCGCGATCGCCCTCGGTGCCATCGGATCGCTCGCCGGCACCTCCGCCGGTGGCCTCGGCGCGGTCATCGGTAACGCCGGACAGTTCATCCAGCTGCTCAACGCTCCGCCCGCAGTCAAGAAGTAACACCGCCTCGACAACAGTGCTGTGGCCCGCATCGGATATCCGGTGCGGGCCACAGTCGTCGAAAGGTCTAGCGTGCCAGGGCGAGATCCCCCACGTGAGCACGCCGAGCGGTTGTCACGAGTTCGACGACGGCCTCCGCCACCTCGTGTGCTCGTTCGAGAATCACCATGTGCCCGGCCTGCGCGACGCGCACCAGTCGTGCGTCGGGAAGATGGGCGGCAAGGGTTTCCGAGTGCCGCATCGGCGTCATCAGGTCGTCCGAGCCGCACAGCACCAGAGTGGGAATGGAGGCGAGTGCCGCGAGGCCGGCGACCTCGTCGAGGCCTCGAAACGCGCCGAGAAACCCGGCCATCGTCACGATGGACGTGTCGCCGAGCATGGCCGTCGCTAGCGTGACCACCCGCGGGCTGACTTTGTGGGAGCCGCATCCCGCCGTCCGGACGATGGGGGCGCAGACCCCGCGACTGAGCCTCTTGGCGCCCGACATCAGACGGGGGGCGCGTCGAACAGCCGCCTGAAATGCCGACACGGCCGGATGCGCGAGGCAACTACCGAGCCCGTCGTCGGTGATCCCGCCGGCGGACGTCGCGATCAACCCGACCCCGACGAGGCGGGAGCCGATGGCGTCCGGGTACTGACGCGCGTAGGAGAGCGCCGTCATGCCGCCCATCGAGTGTCCGATCACGACGAACGGTCCCACCGGGACGACAGCGCGGATCACGTCGGCCAGGTCCTCGCCGAGCTGATCTATGGTGCAACTCTCCGGCACGGCCGCACTCGACTCCCCGTGACCGCGGTGGTCGTACATCACGATTCGGACGTCGTCGCCCCACGTGTGTTCCACCTGCCGGCGCAGGTCCGTCCACGACTGCATCCGCAGGCAGTGCCCGTGCACGAACACCGCGGTCAGAGGCGCATTCGGATGTCCGAATTCGCGAACCGCCAGTGCAGTGCCATCGCTCGCAGCGACGGTGCTGCGGCGACCGACCTGATGGGTCTGCTCGCTGATGTTCATGTGCGCTCCGCGGGTGTGAAGGTCACGTGCTGCGACGAGGTTGTTGTCGGGTACTTCGCTCCCGCGACACGCCGTGTTACCTGAATCACATTTTCTTCGGATGTGATAGCCACTGCGACCAAGCCGAGCGGGAATCTGCACCGAAGCACTGATGAGCGTTCAGGTGAGGGCGCGCGTTGCCAGTGAGGAGATCGGCCATGGGCGTGGACAGGCTCGACGAGGTAGTACCGCAGGCCGTCGCGGGAGATCGAACCGCCCTCGAGCAGGTGCTCGTGCTGATCCAGCCGCCGGTACGCAGATATTGCGCCGCCCGAATCGGCAACCTCGACGTCGCCGCCGACGATGTGGTGCAGGACGTATGCCTCGCCTTGGTCACCGCCATTCCCAAGTACCGCGACATGGGGAAGCCCTTCATGGCCTTCGTGTACGGAATCGCTGCCCACAAGTTGGCCGACGCCGGGCGTAAATCTGTATTGCGACAGACGTTCTCCATCGACGACATGCCCGAGGAGCAGTCTCAGGACGCCGGGCCGGAGCAGCTCGCTCTCGGCGGCGAACTGCGCAGTCACGCGCAGGCGCTGATGGACACTCTGCCGACGAAGTACCGCAAGATCATTCTGATGCGAGTGGTGTGGGGTCTGACGGCACCGCAAACCGGTGCTGCCCTCGGAATGACGGCCGGAGCCGTGCGGGTGGCCCAGCATCGGGCGATGAACATGCTTCGTGCCGAACTGTCGAACTTCTCGCTGCTGGACGCCCGCGCAGTCGCCTGATAGAGCCGCGAAAGCGGGTATTACCAGCGTATGTCCGATTCGTCGGAATGAGTAACAGTAGCTACACACACGCAAGACACCGCGGCAACGTGGCAGACCTACGTTACTGATCCATGACCGCCGTACAGCCTGCGCCGACAGACACCGCGCTGAAAGAGACGCTCGAGGACTACACGCTGCGCTTCGCGCCGCGTAGCTACCGTAAATGGGGAACCGGTGTTGTCGCGACGTCCGCGCTCGGCGGAATCGCGTATCTCGCGGACTTCGCCATCGGTGCCAACATCGGAATCTCGTACGGGACCGGCAACGCGCTCTGGGGCATCCTGGTGTTCGCCGTCGTGATCTTCGTGACCGGGCTCCCGCTCGCCTACTATGCTGCCCGCTACAACATCGACCTCGATTTGATCACTCGGGGAAGCGGATTCGGCTACTACGGGTCGGTGGTCACCAACGTCATCTTTGCGACATTCACGTTCATCTTCTTCGCGCTCGAGGGTTCGATCATGGCGCAGGGACTCGAACTGGGACTGAGTATTCCGTTGCCCATCGGGTACGCGGTGTCGACGATCATGGTGATCCCGCTGGTCATCTACGGCATGAAAGCCCTTGCCAAACTTCAGGTCTGGACAACCCCGCTGTGGCTGGTGCTGATGGTTCTGCCGTTCGTCTACCTGGTGATCAGCAATCCCGATTCGGTCGGCGAGTTCTTCGCCTTCGGCGGCCAGGACGGGGCCGACGGCAAGGGCGTCAACATCGGATCGGTGATGCTCGCGGCCGGCGTGTGTCTCTCGCTCATCGCGCAGATCGCCGAGCAGATCGACTACCTGCGTTTCATGCCGCCCAAGACTCCGGAGAATTCCCGGCGCTGGTGGACTGCAGTGCTTCTCGCCGGACCGGGCTGGGTGATCTTCGGTGCCCTCAAGCAGGTCGTCGGACTCTTCCTCGCCGTGTACCTGATCGCCAACGTCGTCGACGGATCCACCATCGCCAACGAGCCGGTGCACCAGTTCCTGGAGATCTACGAGAACTTCATGCCCGGCTGGCTCGCCATGACGCTCGCGGTGATCCTGGTCGTCATCAGCCAGATCAAGATCAACGTCACCAACGCCTACTCGGGATCATTGGCGTGGACGAACTCCTACACCCGCATCACCAAGACGTACCCGGGCCGGATGGTCTTCGTGCTGTTCAACCTCGCGATCGCACTGATCCTGATGGAAGCCAACATGTTCAGCTTCCTCAACAACATCCTCGGCTTCTACGCCAACTGCGGTATCGCATGGATCGCGGTGGTGGCCTCGGACATCGTGTTCAACAAGTACATCCTGAAGCTCTCGCCCAAGGTGCCCGAGTTCCGACGCGGCATGCTCTACAACATCAACCCGGTCGGCTTCGGATCCATGGCGGCCTCGGCAATACTGTCGATTCTGGTCTTCTTCGGGGCATTCGGATCCGCGATCAAGCCCTACTCGCCGATCGTGGCTCTCGTTCTCGCACTGGTACTTCCACCCATCCTGGCGGTGGCAACCAAGGGCAAGTACTACCTGCGACGCACCGACGACGGGATCGATCTACCGATGTTCGACGAGCACGGCAACCCGTCCGACGAGCTCGTGATGTGCCATGTCAGCGGAATGGAATTCGAGCGACCCGACATGATCGCATCCAACGTGCCGGGGCCGGACGGCGAGAAGCAGTACATCAGTTCGCTCTCGCTGAGCACCGACAAGACGGGGGAGCACATCCTGCCTCCGCAGTGACTGCGGCTGCGCCGCAGTGGTGTGGTTATGCCCCGCCTCTGGGGCACTCGACCACACCACTGCCGCAGGCACTCAGATCGTGCGGGTCAACAGATCGGCGAGCAGCTTGGAGAACTTCGCCGGATCCTTCAGCTCCGTACCCTCGGCGAGAAGTGCCGTCGCGTACAGCAATTCGGCAGTCTCGGCGAGGTGCGGGTCATCGCTGCGATCCTCGCGGGCCTTCTTCAATCCCGTCACCAGATCGTGGGTGGGGTTGAGTTCGAGGATCCGCTTGGAGGTCGGCACGAACTGTCCCGATGCCTTGTACATCTTCTCCAGTTGCGGGGAGAAGCTGAACTCGTCGCCGACGACGCAGGCCGGTGACGTCGTCAGACGGGTCGACAGACGTACCTCCTTCACGTCCTCACCGAGGGTCTCGGTGAGCCAGGTCAGCAAGTCCGCGAATTCCTTGTCCTGCTCCTCGCGCTTGGCCTCGGACTCCTTCTTCTCCTCTTCGGTGTCGAGGTCCACCTCGCCCTTGGCGATGGACTGGAACGACTTTCCGTCGAAGTCGGTGACGTTGCCGACCCACACCTCGTCGACCGAATCGGTGAGCAGCAGCACCTCGAGCCCGCGCGCCTTGAACGCCTCCATGTGCGGCGAGCTCTCGATCTGCTGACGCGATTCACCCGTCATGTAGTAGATCTGCTGCTGGCCGTCCTTCATCCGGTCCACGTACTCGGCGAGGGTGGTCACGCCCTCCTCGGAGTTGGTGGACGCGAACGACGCGATGCCCAACAGGGTTTCGCGATTGTCGTTGTCGGAGATCAGGCCTTCCTTGAGGACCGTGCCGAACTGCGACCACAGCGTCTTGTACTTGTCGGGCTGCTCGCTCTGCAGTTCCTTGACCGTCGAGAGCACCTTCTTGGTGAGGCGTCGACGGATCGCCCGGATCTGCCGGTCCTGCTGCAGGATCTCGCGAGAGACGTTGAGCGAGAGGTCCGCTGCGTCCACGACACCCTTGACGAAGCGCAGGTACTCGGGCAGCAGTTCCTGCGAGTCGTCCATGATGAACACGCGCTTGACGTACAGGTGCACGCCGGCCTTGCTCTCGCGCATGAAGAGGTCGAACGGCGCCTGCGACGGAATGAACAGCAGCGCTTGGTATTCGAACGTGCCCTCGGCCTTGAACGGGATGACCTCGAGCGGCTCGTCCCAGGCGTGGCTGACGTGCTTGTAGAACTCCTTGTACTCCTCCTCGGACACCTCGTCCTTGGAGCGGGTCCACAGTGCCTTCTGCGAGTTGATCGTTTCGGTCTCGATCGTGACCGTGTCCTCGCCGCCTTCCTCTTCGCTCTTGACGCGCTTCTCGACGTCGATGCGAATGGGCCAGGCGATGAAGTCGGAGTACTTCTTGACCAGTTCCTTGATCTTGCGCTCGGACGCGTAATCGTGGAGGTGGTCCTCCTCGTCGGCCGGCTTGAGGGCCAAGGTCACCGAGGAGCCCTGCGGGGCGTCGTCGACGTCGGTGATCTCGTAGGTGCCCTCGCCGGTGGACTCCCACTTGGTGGCAGTGCTCTCGCCTGCCTTGCGGGTGAGCAGCGTGACCTTCTCGGCCACCATGAACGTGGAATAGAAGCCGATGCCGAACTGGCCGATCAATTCCTCGGAAGCAGCTGCATCCTTGGCTTCCTTGAGCTTCTTGCGGACCTCGGCGGTACCGGACTTCGCCAGCGTGCCGATCAGGTCGATCACCTCGGAGCGGGACATGCCGATGCCGTTGTCGCGGATGGTGAGGGTGCGGGCCGCGGAGTCGATATCGATCTCGATGTGCAGATCCGAGACGTCGACGTCCAGGTCCTTGTTGCGGTACGACTCCAGGCGCAGCTTGTCCAGCGCGTCCGAGGAGTTCGAGATCAGTTCACGGAGAAAGCTGTCCTTGTTGGAGTAGATGGAGTGCACCATCAGATCCAGGAGCTGACGCGTCTCCGCCTGGAATTCGAGCTGTTCGGTACTCAATGTCTCCCCTTCTAGCAGCAAAACCGACGCGAATATTCTACGGCAAGGCTACGGGTGAGCTGCGAAGACGTCGGCGCCGCCTACTGTGGTGGCCGTGACGAAGACGAAGTTCGTACTGGGAGCCACGGCAGCGTTGAGCGGGGCATGGTTGGCGCGTGCCCTGTGGGGTCTGCCGTCGGCCATCGGTGCCCGGCGAGTGCACATCACTCCCTACGCCGCCGGGTCCCCGCGATACCGCGATCGCCGGTTCCACAACTCCGACCCCAGTTCCAGCTACGTGCCGGGCCGCGGCGACAAGGGCGAGAAGAACATGTTCGTCTCGCTCGTCACCGAACGCGGCAAGGGCAGGCCGCAGCGGCCGATTCCGTTGGCCCCGCCGATCGCTCCGGTGGACGCGGGCGAGCTTGCGGTCACCTGGTACGGACATTCGAGTGTGCTCATCGAGGTCGACGGCTATCGCGTTCTCGCCGATCCGGTGTGGAGCAATCGCGTGTCCCCGTCCTCGGTGGTGGGTCCGGCGCGGCTGCATCCGACGCCGGTCGAGTTGATCGACCTGCCGCGGGTCGACGCCATCGTGATCTCCCACGATCATTACGACCATCTCGACAAGGCGACGGTGCAGAAGTTGGCGAGCACGCAGTCGGCACCGTTCGTGGTGCCGCTGGGAATCGGAGCGCACCTGCGCAAGTGGCGGGTGCCCGAGGAACGCATCATCGAACTGGACTGGGACGAGCAGACGAACCTCGGTGGCCTCACCGTCACGTGCACCGAGGCTCGGCACTTCTCGGGCCGCGGTCTGACCCGGGACTCGACGCAGTGGGCGTCCTGGGCCTTCGCCGGTCCGGTTCGACGCGTCTTCTTCGGCGGCGACACCGGCTACACACCGAAGTTCGCCGAGATCGGCAGCAACTACGGCCCCTTCGATCTGACGCTTCTTCCCGTCGGTGCCTACGACGTGCGGTGGCCGGACATTCACATGAATCCGGAGGAAGCGGTCAACGCGCACGTGGATCTGACGGCGTCGGGCATCTTCGTGCCTATCCACTGGGCGACGTTCAACCTGGCTTTTCACCCGTGGTCCGAGCCGATCGTGCGCCTGCACGCCGCCGCGCAGGACGTCGGAGTGCAGGTGGCGGTGCCGATGCCGGGGCAGCGCATAGACGGCACGCGAACCCTGCACGACGATCGTTGGTGGTCCCGGCTGGGCTGACCGAACAGGTTTAAGCTGCACGCATGTCTATCGACGCCGATGCGCAGCGTGATGCCGGGCTGACCGAGGCGGAAGTCGCCAGGCTCAAGTCCGAGGGAAAATCGAACGACGTTCCGGCCCGCGCCTCTCGTTCGGTTCGCGACATCGTCCGCGGCAACGTATTCACTCGCATCAACGCAATTCTCGGTGTGCTGTTGATCATCGTGCTCTCGACGGGTTCGGTGATCGATGGCATGTTCGGGCTGTTGATCGTCGCGAACAGTGGCATCGGCATCATTCAGGAGATTCGCGCCAAGCGCACGCTGGATCGGCTGGCGATCGTCGGTCAGAACAAGCCGCAGGTACGACGCGACGGTGTCTCGCAACAGATTCCGCCCGACGAGGTCGTTCTCGGCGACATCGTCGAACTGGGGCCCGGTGATCAGATCGTCGTCGACGGCGAGGTGATCGAGACCGCGAGCCTCGAGATCGACGAGTCGTTGCTCACCGGTGAAGCCGACACGGTGCACAAACTTCAGGCAGCGCAAGTACTTTCGGGCAGCTTCGTGGTCTCGGGCAGCGGTGCGTATCGCGCGACGAAGGTGGGGCGCGATGCCTACGCGGCCAAGCTCGCCGAGGAGGCCAGCAAGTTCACCCTGGTCAAGTCCGAGCTGCGTAGCGGTATCGACAAGATCTTGAAGTTCATCACGTACCTGATGATTCCGGCCGGCGCGCTCATCATCTACAACCAATTGTTCTCCAGCGGGCAGGCTTTGAGGCCGGCCCTCAACGGCATGGTCGCAGCGCTCGTTCCGATGGTCCCCGAGGGCCTGGTGCTGATGACGTCGATCGCGTTCGCGGTGGGTGTGATCCGGCTCGGTCAACGGCAATGCCTGGTGCAAGAGCTGCCTGCGATCGAAGGGCTCGCCCGGGTCGACGTGGTGTGCGCCGACAAGACCGGCACGCTCACCGAGAACGGGATGCGGCTACACGAGTTGGTGTTGATCGACGACAGCGATTCCGATTCCGCCACAGCCGCTCTCGCATCTCTGGCGCACGACGACCCGCGGCCCAACGCGAGCGTGCAGGCCGTCGGCGAGGCGTACCCCGACTCGCCGGGGTGGACGCAGAGCGCCGTGGCCCCGTTCTCCTCGGCCAAGAAGTGGAGCGGCCTGTCGTACGGAGAGCACGGAAACTGGCTGCTGGGTGCCCCGGACGTGTTGCTCGACCCGGGCTCCGAGACGGCTCGACTGGCCGAATCCACCGGTTCCAAAGGCTTGCGGGTATTGCTGCTCGCCAGCAGTGACATCCCGGTCGACGCCCCGGATGCGCCCGGTGTCGTCTCCCCGCGCGCGCTGGTGATTCTCGAGCAGAAGGTGCGCGAGGACGCCCGAGAGACGTTGGACTACTTCGCAAGTCAGCACGTCGAGGTGAAGGTCATCTCCGGCGACAATGCCGTCTCGGTCGGTGCGGTTGCCGGGTCGCTCGGCCTACCCGGCGGCGACGCCCCGATCGACGCGCGAGAGCTGCCCGAGGACTCCGAGAAGCTGGCCGACACTCTCGCGAATTCCACGACGTTCGGCCGCGTCCGGCCCGATCAGAAGCGGGCGATGGTGGGCGCGTTGCAATCTCGCGGCCACACGGTCGCCATGACCGGTGACGGCGTCAACGACGTGCTGGCTCTCAAGGACGCCGATATCGGTGTCTCGATGGGCTCGGGAAGTGCGGCCACGCGAGCCGTCGCGCAGATCGTGTTGTTGGACAACAAGTTCGCCACTCTGCCCTACGTCGTGGGGGAGGGGCGACGTGTCATCGGCAACATCGAGCGAGTCTCCAATCTGTTCCTGACCAAGACCGTGTACTCGGTGCTGCTGGCGTTTCTCATCGGGCTTTCGGGTGTGCTCTCGCAGATCTTCCACTTCGAACCGATTCCGTATCCGTTCCTGCCGCGACACGTGACGATCGCGGCGTGGTTCACCATCGGCATTCCGGCGTTCGTGCTCTCGCTCGCGCCCAACAACGAGCGGGCGCGCAGCGGGTTCGTCTCGCGGGTGATGCGGCTGGCCGTCCCGTCCGGGCTGATCGTCGGTTCGTGCACGTTCGTGTCCTACCTGCTGGTGTACGCGGGCCCCAACGCCACCGAGGCTCAGGTGACGCAGGCCAGCACGACCGCGCTGATCACCTTGATCATGATCGCGCTGTGGGTGTTGGCCGTCGTCGCACGGCCCTACAACTGGTGGAAGATCCTGCTTCTCGCCGGATCGGTCGGCGGTTACCTGCTGTTGTTCGCAATCCCGTTCTGCCGTACCTTCTTCAAGCTCGACCCGTCCAACATCGGAGCCACCACCAGTGCATTGATCATCGGCGGCATCGGAATCGCGCTCGTCGAGGTCGCGCACCGGTTCGGATCGGCACTGCGCAATCGAACATCACTACGCAACACGCAGTACAAAACGTAAGCTTCCAGGTGTTCGATCATTCCAGCGACAGGAGACAGTCATGGGCTTCGCAGACAATTTGAAGGGCATCGTCGACAAGGGCAAGGACCTTGCGGCCGAGAACTCGGACAAGATCGACGACGTCGTCGAGAAGGCGGGGGACTTCATCGACAACAAGACCGGTGGCAAGTACTCCGACAAGATCGACAAGGTTCAGGAAGCAGCCAAGAAGGCAATTCCGGACAAGTAGGACGTACCGGTCGTCCGGAGTTCGTCATAGCGGCCGTCGGTCGCGCCATAGTGTGCGGCTGACGGCACAATCGTCTCGGTGGACGGACCGATTCTTCTTCTCGTAGTCATCTTCGCGATTGCCGTTGCCGGTTTCGCCAAGCGTCTGGACCTTCAGGTCCCGCTCGTTCTGGTCACCGTCGGGTCGATCGCGTCGTTCGTTCCCGGCGTTCCGCATGTGAGTCTCTCGCCTCAGTTGATCCTCGGCGTGGTGCTTCCGCCGCTGCTCTACTCGGCTGCGCTCGATTTCTCGTTCGTCACCTTCCGACGGAACCTCGGCCAGATCCTTCGGCTCGGACTGGTCATGGTGATCGTGACGACGGTCGCCGTCGGCTGGTTCGCGAATCTGCTGATCCCCGAACTGACGCTCGGTGCGGCCCTGGTGCTCGGTGCCGTCGTGGCCCCGCCCGATGCGGTGTCTGCGATCGCCGTCGGCCGCAAGCTCGGCCTCCCCGCGAGAATGATGGCCATCCTCACCGGCGAGAGCTTGGTGAACGACGCGGCCGCACTGACCCTGTTCACCCTGGCCGTGGCGTCGGTGACGGGGAGCCGCATCGAACTGGG
This sequence comes from Rhodococcus sp. WWJCD1, assembly GCF_002258735.1. Taxonomy (NCBI): domain Bacteria; kingdom Bacillati; phylum Actinomycetota; class Actinomycetes; order Mycobacteriales; family Nocardiaceae; genus Rhodococcus; species Rhodococcus sp. WWJCD1. The sequence continues at coordinate 372,541 of NZ_NOXY01000005.1, read as the reverse complement.
TTCACCGGTGTTGTACTTCGGCTACGAGATCGTCGGGGGCGTTCTGGTCGGGCTGGTCCTGTCGCGCATCGTCCGGTTCATCCGCAAGCGCATCGCCGACTCGGCCCTCGAGACAGTGCTCGGTCTCGTGCTGCCGTTCGCGGCCTTTCTGGCGGCGGAGGAAATTCATGCCTCCGGTGTCCTGGCCGTTGTCACCGCCGGCTTCGTGTTGGGCCGCATCACCGCAGACGTCTCGGTCACCACTCGGGTCCAGGAACGCCAGGTGTGGCCGACGCTGGATCTGCTCCTGGAGGCGTTCGTGTTCGCCTACATGGGTTTACAGCTGAAATTCGTGTTCCAGGAAGTGCAACGCGAGGGTTTGCCGGTCCATCACGTCTTCGGATACGCGCTGGTGGTGCTCGTGGTGGTCATGGCCGTCCGCCCAGCCTGGATTTTCGTCAATTCCGGTCGACACATGTTGTTTCGCAGACTGTTTCGGCGAAAGGCACCACGCGAGACCGGTCTGAGCTGGCAGCAGAACCTGGTGCTCTCGTGGGCAGGCATGCGCGGAGTGGTGACGCTTGCCGCGGCAGCCGGTGTGCCGTTGACGACGGTGGCGGGCGACGAATTCCCCGGTCGCGCAGTGATTCAGGCCGTCGCGTTCGTCGTCGCGGTCGGAACGTTGCTGCTGCAGGGCCTGACGCTTCCGCTGATGATCCGCCGACTCGACGTCGCAGATCCACTCGAGCAGCAACGCACCGACAATCAGCGATTGCTCTCCCAGGCCATCGCCCGCACCGCCGCCGAGACCTACCTCGAGCGTGCTGCGAAGGACGGAATCGCGGGCGTCGACAGTGATCGGGTAGCCGAGGTGATCTCGCGCGTACGCCGTTCGGTGCGGGCACGGTTGGACGCGGACGAGACCGAGGACAGGGAGAAGCGAATCGCGGCGGCCGGAGCGCTGTTCGATACCCTGCGGCACAACGTGCTGGTCGCGCAGCGGGCGGCGCTGGTCGCCGCCCGTGACTCGGGGGAGCTGGACGACGAAGCTCTGCGCGCAGTGTTGAATGGTCTGGACGTGGAAGAGATTGCGGCCGAGGCCCGCATTCAACGACGCACGACGTAGACGAACGCAATGTAGGAGCGCAGAGACAGTGAGGTCGAGCGGGTTGGTGGCGGCCGCGGCCCTCGCGTTCGCTCTGTCCGCCTGCAGCACACCGGCGTCACCGACACAACCGTCCGTCCCGGCTGCGATTCCTGCGCCCGAGGGCTCCGAACGCGGCGCGATCGTGTCGTCGATGCAGCTGGGCCAGGTCGACATCGGCGTCGCGTACCTCGGTGGAACGGCCTTCAAGATCGTCTACCGCACCACCGACGGGGTGAGCGGCGGGGGTACCGAGACGTCGGGAACGGTGTTCGTGCCCAAAGGTTCTGCGCCTCCGGGCGGCTGGCCGATCGTGTCGGTGGGGCACGGCACCACCGGCGTCACCGACGAATGTGCACCCTCGCTCTACCCGAATCTGTTGGGCACCATCGGATTGGTGACGCCGTTCCTCGAGCGCGGCACCGTGGTGGTGGTGACCGACTACCAGGGGCTCGGAACACCCGGGGATCCGGCTTACCTCGACCGAGACGCCGCCGCCTACGACGTCATCGACGCGGTGCGCGCGGCCCGTAACGTGGTGCCCGACGTCGGTACCCGGTGGGGTGCAGTGGGCACTTCCCAAGGTGGGCAAGCGGTCTGGGCAGCTGCCGAGCGCAACTCAGAATACGGCGACGGCTTGCAGTTGGTGGGTGCCGCGGCGCTCTCGCCCACCGCCGATCTGACTCGCATCCTCGCCCCCGAGACCGAACAGACCTTGCCGCGCCAGCTGCTGGTGCCGTATCTGTTCGAGGGTCTGCACGTCGCGGATCCGAGCGTCGAGCGTTCGGACTACATCCGCGGCACGTTCGCCGACAACGTGACCGCACTGACGGCGTGCAGCGATCTGCTCGGCTTCTCCAAGGCCGACGCCGGAGCTGTCATCGACCCGGCCGATGCTCTTCCGGCCACCGAGCAGGCAGCGGATCGGATGACGGACTGGCTCGAATCGGTGGCGCTGCCGACATCTCGCACCGATGTTCCGCTGTTCGTACTGGTCGGCGAGCGCGACGATCTGATCGATCCGCAGTGGACTCGGGATGCCGTTGCGACGGCCTGCGGCATGGGCGACGACATCGAGTTCACGGCCGAACCGCAACAGGGCCACGCCGAGCTGGCAGCCAACGCCATCGGAGTCGACTGGCTCGTCGAACGATTCCTGAACGTACCGACTTCGGGTACGTGCGTGCGATGACGGCTGCCCTGGCCTGGCTGGCGGTGATCGTGGCGCTGATCGTCACGGTGATCGCAGTCATCAGCCTGCGTGGTCGACGCGATCTGACCACACCGGCCGAACGAGCCGTGCACTCCACCCTGCACACCGCATCCCTGGCGGCCAAGCCCCTGCGTGACGGTCTCGACGCCCGCTCGGCATCGGTTGCGGCACCTCATCTGCGGGTGCTGACCGGGGCGGACGCTCTCGGTATCTGCGATCCCGACGGTTCCCTGCTGGCCTGGGACGGTCCGTGGGACGAGCTGACACCGGCGTTCGTGGAGGCGGCGAAGCGAGCCGTGGACGGGCAGCGGCGAGTGCTGGTGCGCCTTCCGCTCGGTTCGATCCACCCGGTGAAGGCGCTGGTGGCGCAGCCGCTGGTAGTCGACGATTCGCCCGTGGTCGGGGTGTTGGGTGCGGCCATGGTCGACGAGCCGGGGCCGGGCGTGCTCGGTGCCATCGCCGAGGTCGCGCGTTACGCGTGCGGGCAGATCGAGCTCGCCGAACTCGATGCGTCGAGGGCTCGGTTGGACCGCGCCGAGGTGCGGGCGCTCCGAGCGCAGATCAGCCCGCACTTCATCTACAACGCACTGGGCACCATCGCGTCGTTCGTCCGTACCGATCCGGATCGGGCCCGCGAACTGGTGCTCGAGTTCGCCGATTTCACTCGATATTCGTTCCGCAATGCCGGCGAATTCACCGTCCTCGCGGACGAGCTTCGCAACATCGACCGGTATCTGACGCTCGAGCGTGCTCGCTTCGGTGATTCGTTGCAGGTCTCGTTGCAGGTCGCGCCCGAGGTGTTGGGGGTTGCGCTGCCGTTCCTCGCGCTGCAGCCGCTCGTCGAGAACGCCGTCCGGCACGGCCTGTCGGGCAAGGCCGACGGCGGCCGCGTGACGATCATCGCGGCCGACGAGGGCACCGATGCGGTGATCAGCATCGAGGACGACGGCGTGGGGATGGACCCCGAGGTGCTGCGGTCGGGCAGCCTGCACACCGAGGACGCGGCTCATGTCGGATTGGCGAACGTGGACGATCGGCTGCGGGCGGCCTTCGGAAACGACTACGGTCTCGTCGTGGACACCGCACCGGGCGCAGGCACCAAGGTGAGCATGCGCGTGCCGAAATTCAGGCCGGGTGTGCGGGCATGACGCAGGCCGGAACCTCGAGCGGGCGCGGATTGGTCGTGCTCGCGGTGGACGACGAACGCCCCGCGCTGGACGAGCTCGCCTTCCTGCTACGCGAGCAGGACGCCGTCTCCGAGGTGTTCACCGCGCAGGACGCGACCACCGCGCTCCGGCAGCTCCAGCAGAGCTCCGCGCAACCGGTTGTCGATGCCGTGTTCCTCGACATCAACATGCCCGGCCTCGACGGACTCGAGCTGGCCGGCATCCTGTCGGCCTTCGCGCGGCCACCCGCCGTCGTGTTCGTCACCGCCCACGACGATCGGGCACTCGCCGCATACGATCTGGGTGCCGTGGACTATCTGCTCAAGCCACTGCGCGAGGATCGGCTCGCCGAGGCCGTTCGACGCGTCCTGGTTGCCCGCCGTCGACCGGCGCAGGCCGCCGACACCTCCGCCGACGAGGTGATTCCGGTCGAACTCGGCGGAACCACCACGTTGGTGCACCGGTCCTCGGTCGCATGGGTCGAGGCCGACGGTGACTACGCCAGATTGCATACCGGTACCGGCTCGCACCTTGTGCGGATACCGATCTCGGCACTCGAAAGTCGCTGGGCCGATGCGGGATTCCTGCGGGTGCACCGCTCCTATCTGGTCTCGCTGCGGCTGGTGACGGGAATCCGCAGCGTCGGTTCGGGTCTGGTGGTGTGCTTGCGGGGCAGTGGCGATCTGGCCGCCTGCGAGTTGCCGGTGAGCCGCAGGCACGCCAGGGAGCTCAAGGACAGACTGGTCCGCGGGCCGCTGCAATCGTGGTCGTCGCGATGATCAGGGGTGCGCGGTGAGCCAGCCGCATCGGCAACGCGTCGTACTCTCGCAACGTCGCGGTGCACGGATGGTGCGCACCCGCGTCGAAGTGCAGGAGCAAACCGAGGTGGGCGACGCCCTGGTCCGTAGTCTCGTTCGTGCCCAACTGCTGCTGTCGGTGCGGTTGGCGGTGATGACGCTGTCGATACTGTTCGCAATCCCGTTGTCCGGCTTGCTGCTCGAGCGTTTCACCGATGTCGCCCTGCTGGGTATCGGGTTGCCGTGGTTGGTGCTGGGGGTGGCAATTTATCCGCTGCTGTTCGGGGTCGGCTGGGCGTACGTGCGCCGGGCCGAGCGCAACGAGACGGAGTTCGTCGATCTGGTCGAGGACTAGGCTTCGGTGAACCAGTCCATTCCCGTCGCAACGGTGATCGCGCTGCTCCTGGCAGCCGCGGCCACCGTGGGCATCGGCGTCTACGGAGTTCGGTTGGCCCGCACCACCTCGGACTTTCTGGTGGCCTCGCGTTCGGTCGGGCCGCGGTGGAATGCCGCGGCCATCAGTGGTGAATATCTTTCTGCTGCATCGTTTCTCGGCGTCGCCGGTCTCATAGCCAAATACGGTGCCGATGCGTTGTGGTATCCCGTGGGCTTCACCGCGGGTTACCTGGGTCTTTTGCTGTTCGTCGCCGCGCCCCTGCGCCGGAGTGGCGCGTACACGGTGCCGGATTTCGTCGAGTTCCGGCTCGGTGCACCATGGTTGCGCACCGTGGCCATGTTGGTGGTGGTGGTCATCTGCGCGCTGTATCTGGTGCCGCAGTTCCAGGGCGCAGGCCTGACCCTGAACATCCTCCTCGGAGTACCGGGTTGGGTCGGGGCCCTGGCTGTCGGGCTCATCGTCATCGCCAACGTCGTCGGCGGCGGAATGCGCTCGATCACCTTCGTGCAGGCGTTCCAGTACTGGCTCAAGCTCACCGCGATCGCGATCCCGGCACTGGTGTTGGCCGTGTACTTCTTCGCCGACGACCGCAGCGTCGGCAGCCCGGCCCCACCGACCGTGTCCGAGCAGACCGTGGTCGACATCACCACCGATGTTCTCGTACAGGTGGATTCACCGATCGTCGTATCCGTGGCCGGCACCCTCGACGACGAGAGCGTCGACGGCCGAGTGCGTCTCGAGGCAGGCGAACACGAACTGGGATCGGGCACTGTGCTCACGTTGGACGCAGGCTCGCCCGTCCCTGTGGTGGCGGGAGCGCCGACCACCGACAGGGCATGGGCGATGCCCGGCGGGGGACTGGGCGGCGCGCACCCGCTGTATCAGGTGTATTCGCTGATTCTGGCCACGTTCCTCGGAACCCTCGGACTGCCGCACGTGCTGGTGCGGTTCTACACCAACCCGGACGGCCGAGCCGCGCGACTCACCTCGTTGACCGTCCTGGCGTTGCTCGGCATGTTCTACCTGTTCCCGACGGTGCTCGGCGTCTTCGCTCGCCTGTACGTACCGCAACTGCTCATCACCGGGGCATCGGACGCCGCGGTACTGCTGTTGCCCGGCTCCGTGCTGTCCGGAATTCCAGGGCAGTTGCTCGCCGCTCTCGTGGCCGCCGGTGCCATCGCGGCGTTCCTGTCGACCTCGTCCGGTCTGTTGGTCAGCATCGCCGGAGTGTTGAGTACCGATGTGCTCTCGGGCAAGGTGCGAGACTTCCGCGTCGCCTCGGTACTTGCCGGCGCTGTACCGCTCGCCCTGTCGATCGGCGTTGTCTCACTCGACCTCTCACGCACCGTCGGGCTCGTGTTCGCGGTCGCCGCATCCACCCTGTGCCCCCTGCTGGTGCTGGGCATCTGGTGGCGCGGACTCACGGCAGCGGGAGCCGCGACCGGTCTGTTCCTCGGCGGTGGGATCTCACTCGTGGCCGCGTCGATCTCCGTCGTCACCCCCATCTCCGAAGGCGTCCTCGGCGGTTGGGCGGCAGCGATACTCGGCTACCCGGCCGCAGTCAGCGTTCCCGTCGCCTTCGCCGCGATGATCGTCGTCAGCCTCGCCACCCGAAAAACGGTGCCGTCGGACATCTCCCGCATCTTCGCCCGTCTGCACCTACCCGAGGGCCTCGACATGGGCAAAGACCGAGAGCGCGAACTGTAACTGCGTCTTCGGGTCGTTCCGCAGGCTCCACTCCACTCGTTGGGTCATTCCGCAGGCTCCACTCCCGCCGCCGCCGCTCATCTGCCATTCTCGACCGCTCGTCGCACACTCCCGCAGCCCGCCGTGTGATCGATGCCACCTCCTGATTTTGTGACCTGACTCTCATTACTGTTCCGACTCAGCTAGAGCTCACATCTACTTCAGGAGTCCAAGGTGACCGCACCGGAAACCAATTCGCCACCGGACGCGCAAGCGTTCGTCGACATGCAAGCCAGTCCCGAGTTCCAGGAACTCCGACACCGCCTGCGTAGCTTCGTGTTCCCGATGGCCGGGTTCTTCCTGGTCTGGTACGTCATCTACGTGCTGCTGAGCACCTACGCCGTCGACTTCATGTCGACCAAGGTGTGGGGCAACATCAACGTCGGTCTGCTGCTCGGCCTCGGCCAGTTCGTCACCACGTTCGCCATCACCGGCATCTACGTGAAGTTCGCCAACCGTGAACTCGATCCTCGCGCCGCAGCCCTGCGCGCCGAGATGGAAGCCTCCCAGGGAGCGAAGCGATGAATCTCGCGCAAGCAGCAAGCACCACCGTCGGCGAGCCACTCGTCAACATCGCGATCTTCGGCGCGTTCGTCCTCATCACGATGGCCGTCGTCATTCGCGCATCGAAGAAGAACGCGACCTCTGCAGAGTTCTTCACCGCAGGTGGCGGGTTCTCCGGGCCTCAGAACGGCGTCGCCATCGCCGGCGACTACCTCTCGGCGGCAAGCTTTCTCGGTATCGCCGGTGCCATCGCCGTCTACGGCTACGACGGCTTCCTGTATTCCATCGGCTTCCTCGTCGCCTGGCTCGTGGCCCTGCTCCTGGTCGCCGAGTTGCTGAGGAACACCGGCAAATTCACCATGGCGGACGTGCTGAGCTTCCGGCTCAAGCAAGGCCCGGTTCGCACCGCGGCCGCGTTGTCCACCTTGACCGTCTCGCTGTTCTACCTGCTCGCACAGATGGCAGGAGCAGGCGGACTCGTCGCATTGCTGCTCGACATCTCCGACCGCACCGGGCAGTCCATCGTCATCGCCATCGTCGGTGTGCTGATGATCGCGTACGTGCTCATCGGCGGCATGAAGGGCACCACCTGGGTGCAGATCATCAAGGCCGTTCTGCTCATTGCCGGTGCCGCATTCATGACGGTCCTCGTGCTCGCCAAGTTCGGCCTGAACTTCTCCGAGCTGCTCGGTAGCGCACAGGCCATGGTGTCCTCGTCGGCAAGCGACGCCGTCGCAGCGCGCGATGTCATCGAGCCCGGCGCCCAGTACGGCGGCAGTGCCACCTCCAAGATCAACTTCCTCTCGCTCGGCATCGCACTCGTGCTCGGCACTGCGGGTCTGCCGCACGTGCTGATGCGCTTCTACACGGTGCCCACCGCCAAGGAAGCTCGTCGCAGCGTCGTGTGGGCCATCGCGCTCATCGGTGCGTTCTACCTGTTCACCCTGGTGCTCGGCTACGGTGCCGCAGCGATCGTCGGACCAGACCGCATCCTGGCCTCGGCCGGCGGTCAGAACTCCGCGGCTCCGCTGTTGGCCTTCGAGCTCGGCGGCGTCATTCTGCTCGGCGTCATCTCGGCGGTCGCCTTCGCGACCATCCTCGCCGTGGTCGCCGGTTTGACCATCACCGCGTCGGCGTCGTTCGCTCACGACATCTATGCGAGCGTCATCAAGAAGGGCAAGGTCGACGACGCCAAGCAGGTCAAGGTCTCGCGCATCACGGCCGTCGTCATCGGCATCCTGGCCATCGGCCTCGGCATCCTCGCCAACGGGCAGAACATCGCCTTCCTGGTGGCACTCGCGTTCGCCGTCGCGGCGGCCGCGAACCTGCCGACCATCCTGTACTCGCTGTTCTGGCGTCGCTTCACCACCACCGGCGCACTGTTCAGCATGTACGGAGGCCTGATCTCGACGATCGTGCTGATCGTCTTCTCCCCGGCCGTCTCCGGATCGCCGACGTCGATGATTCCCGGCTCGGACTTCGCCTGGTTCCCGCTCTCCAACCCGGGCATCGTGTCGATCCCGCTGGCATTCATCCTCGGCATCGTCGGAACTCTGATCTCGAAGGACACCGAGAACACCGACAAGCAGGCCGAAATGGAGGTTCGCTCCCTCACCGGCATCGGTGCGGAGAAGGCCAGCGCGCACTAGTACACCTGTAGACGCGTCGAGAAGTGCCCGTGTGAGCAAGGCCTCACACGGGCACTTCTCGTTCAGCGGTTACCATCCCTGCTGTGGCCAAGCTGAAGGTTTCCCTCGACGTCCCACTGACCCCTGAGCAGACGTGGGAGCACGCGTCCGATCTGTCCGGATACGAGCAATGGCTCTCCATCCACGAAGCGTGGCGGGGGGAGCTGCCCGAGCAGCTGGCCGTCGGCACCACTCTGGACTCCATCGCCAGCGTGAAAGGTATGCGCAACCGGGTGTCCTGGAAGATCGAGTCCTACGATCCGCCCAAGAAGCTCGAGCTCAAGGGCAACGGCAAGGGCGGAGTCAAAATCGGATTGAACATGTCCGTGAAATCCAAGGGCGACGGTTCCGAGATCACCATCGACATCAACCTGGGCGGTGCACCGCTGTTCGGTCCGATCGGTTCCGGCGTGGCCCGTGCACTCAAGGGCGACATCGAGAACTCGTTGAAGACGTTCGTCAAGATCTACGCCTGACGTAGTATCTGGCGAACCGAACGGCGGGGCGGACGAACTTCTCCCTCTCGCTCGCTACGGAGAGGTCATGTCATGCCCGGTAGGCACAGTGCTTCGTCGTCCACGACGAGCAGTAGAGGAGTGGTGAAGTACGGCGTCATTGCCGTCGCGCTCCTCGTCGTGGTCGCAGGCGGCGTGGTCGTTGCACAGAAGGCCTTCGGTTCCGAATGCGGCGACCCCGCGTCCTACTCGCTGGCCGCGGATCCCGCGATCGCGCCGGTGCTGCAGAAGATCGTCGACGGCACGTCCGCAGAGGAACTGGATTGCGCTCGGATCGACGTGACCGCGAGCGAATCGGGTCAGGTCTCGGCCGCGGTGGCCAAGGGTGCCGATGTTCCCTCTCTCTGGATTCCGGATTCGTCACTGTGGGTCGGCAAGACCGTCCGGTCCACCGCATCGCTGATCGACCTCGCGAGTCAGTCGGTGGCCAGTACCCCCGCTGTGCTCGCTGCCCGCAAGGACGAGGTGCCGTTCTTCGACACGTGGCTCACTGCCCTGAAACTCGAAGGTCTGCGTATCGGAAACCCGTTGACCAACACCATGTCCGACGCGGCGATCCTCGGCGCGGTGGCCGAGGCCGGATCGGACGAGAAGGCCCTCGACTCGGTCTCGGCGGCGCTCGTTCCCATCGCACAGGCTCAGGCTGCCACCCGCGGTGAGGCCGATCCGAATGCTCGTCTGGACGACGTGGTCGCCGACGGCGGAGTTGCCGTGGTCTCGGAGCAGACCTTCCTGCAGTACCAGACCGACAACGACAACGATCTCGGCGCGACGGTACCGCCGACGGGCAGCATCTTCCTGAACTTTCCGTTGGCCGTGACCGAGCCTGCAGGCGACCGACACGAGGCCGCGAAGTCCGTCGGGACGGCTTTGGCGGCGGCCATCGAATCCGAGCAGGGCCAACAGGCGTTGTCCGAGGCCGGTTTCCGCTCCGCGGACAATGCAGTGTTGGGTTCCGATCGGGGGATCGGGGAGGTGACGCCCCTGACGATTGCCGATCAGCAGGCCGCCGAGTCGACGCTGAAGCAGTATCAGGTGCTGGCGCTTCCCTCGCGGGCACTGGTGATGGAAGACGTCTCCGGATCGATGAACTACAGCGCCGGTGCGAACACGCGCATCGCCATGACGGTGCAAGCCAGCGAGACCGGCAATCGCCTGTTCCCCGACAACGCGTCGATGGGCTTGTGGGCATTTTCGATCGGACTCGGTGGCGGCAGCCAGGATTACAAAGAGCTGGCACCGATCCGGCGCATGGACGAGAAGGTAGGCAACACCACTCAGCGCGAGGTGCTGCTGCAGCAAACTCGAACCCTTCCGTCGCTGGTCGGGGGCGGTACCGGCCTCTACGACACCACATTGGCTGCGTTCCGCACCGTGCAGGAGGGGTACGACCCCGATGCCGTGAACAGTGTCATCATCCTCACCGACGGCACCAACGAGGATCCCGACAGCATCTCGCTCGACGAGCTGTTGTCGACCCTACGCGCCGAGCAGGACCCGTCCAAGCCAGTCGTCATCGTCACCATCGGCATCACCGACGACGCCGATGCCGGTGTGCTGCAGCAAATTTCGGCTGCGACCGGTGGTTCGAGCTTTGTTGCTCGAAATCCGGCCGAAATCCCGAATGTCTTCGTGAATGCGCTGAGGAGCCGTTCCGGTCGGTGACGGGAGCGGCTATGATGTGCGCCGCGTGCTCTCCGTCACCTGGGGTAGTGCGGAGTAACCGTGGCGCAGAGGCGTGTCGGGGGTCGAAGTAGGGGGCGAAGTCGATGTCGGGACGTCACAGCGGCAGCAGTCGTAGGTTCAGTCCTGTCGTGACCTGGGGCGCAGCGGCGCTCGCGGTAGTAGTGGTCGCGGCGGGCGGCTGGTTCGGCGTCCGGGCCGTCCGTGCATCCGGTGCGGATTCCTGCGATTCCCTCGACACCGTCTCGCTCGCGGTGGACGCCTCCATCGCCGAGCCGGTGCAGCAGATCGTCTCTCGGGCCGGCGAGTTCGATCGTGGGTGCGTGAACTTCGATGTCCGCTCCGAGCGTCCCACCGATACTGCGACGGAGATCGCGGGCACCGAGAATCGCCCCGACCTGTGGATCCCGGATTCGACGCTGTGGCTGCTCAAGACCCTGCGCTCGACCGGTGCTCTGCCCGAGCTGGCCAAGACGTCCGTCGCGAACACGCTTCCCGTTCTGGTCTCGAAATCCGATGCGGTGCCGGTCACCGATACCTGGCTCAGCGTGTTGCAACTTCCCGGGCAGCGCATCGGAGACCCCCTCACCAGCAGTGCGTCGAACGCAGCCATTCTCGGCGCGCTTGCCGAATCCGAGGTCGCGATCTCGGATGCCAAGGCCGTATCCGCAGCGTTGGTACCCATGGCGCAGGACTTCGGACGGATTGCCGACGCTCCCCACGACACCCCGGATCTGGTGGCCCAGGTGGCCGCCGAGGGCGGCACCAGCGTGGCAACCGAACAGGCGTTGCTCGCCTACGAGGCGGACAACCCGGGCGCGGAGCTCACCGAGTCGGTTCCGCCGACCGGCAGCTACTTCCTCAACTATCCGTTGGCGGTGACCGCTCCGGCCGGGCCCGACTACGACCGTGTCAAGGAAGCCGGAGCGGCATTGGCCTCGGTCCTGGCCACCCAGTCGGCCACCGACACGCTTGTCGCGGCCGGCTTCCGTACCGCGAGCGGCACCCCGCTGCCCGACGGCAAGGGTGTCGGATCCGTTGCCTCGCTGGAGATCAAGAACCCCCTGTCCATCGAGACGACACTGCGAGATTGGGCCGTACTCGCGCTGCCGTTGCGCACCCTCGTCGTCGAGGACGTATCCGGTTCGATGGCCGCGAAATCGGGTGACTCGACTCGTATCGCGTTGACTGTCGATGCATCGGTCGGTGCCAACGACCTGTTCAGTGACCAGACCCAGATGGGTCTGTGGGCTTTCTCGATCGGACTCGGTGGTGGGAAACAGGATTATCGAGAACTGGTGCCGCTCGGTCCGGTGAGCAACACGGTCGACGGTAAGCCGCAGCGCCAGGCGATCCTCGACTCCATTCGTGGTCTACCTGCTCTGGTCGGAGGCGGAACCGGGCTGTACGACACCACTCTGGCCGCATTCCGCCGGGTCAAGGAGGGCTACGACCCGAACTACGTCAACAGCGTCATCATCCTGACCGACGGAGCCAACGAAGACGACGGCAGCATTTCGCTGGATCAGCTGCTGGCAGCGCTGCAGAAGGAACAAGATCCCGTTCGGCCCATCGTCATCGTTACCGTCGGCGTCACCAGTGATGCAGACCCCGTTGCGCTGCAACAGATTTCAGCGGTCACGGGTGGAACGAGCTACATCGCCGAGGATCCGCGAGACATCCCCGATGTGTTCGTGAAGGCTTTGAACTCTCGCACCGAGCGCCTCGCGGGCGAATAGCCTTCACCCCACCAGGAAGCTGATGGCGATCGCTGCGGCGCAGGCCACCGTCACCACGGCCAGCGTCAGCGCGTCCGAGGCCTTGAATCGAGAGTCGGTGGCGGTGATCATCCCGGTACCGCCGCGAGCGGTGATGGCCGTACCCATCTCGTCGGCCCGCCGGATGGCCACCGACATGACCGTCGTGACGATGTCGACCAGCGAATTGTCCGAGGCGCTGTTCACAACGGGCTTGGGGCGAAGGCGTCGGGCCGCGTTGAGGGTTCGCATCTCTTCGATCAACAGCGGAAGCGATCGCAGGCTCAACGCCACGGCGATCGCCCACTCGTCGACCGGCAGTTTCAGCTTCTTCAGCGGTGCGCCGAGTTTCGATACGGCCGGGGCCACGTCACTCATCGAGGTGGTCCAGCCGATCATCATCGAGGCACCGAGCAACACGAAGACGAAGAGCGTCGCACGCAGGTACACCAGCACTGCTGCGCTGCCGATCGGCAGATTGATCAAGGCTCCGACGCCGAACAATGCCCAGATCCACCACGGTGGACGCGGCAGCGCCGTGATCGGAACGTGCGCAATGATCGCGGCGATCACCAACAGTCCGAACACGATTCCGAGCGCGGGCCAGGTCGGTGCCACCACGAGAGTGACGCTGAGGAGCAGGACGACGACGAGTTTGGTGCCGGCCCACAGCCGATGGATCGGCGAGAGCCGGGGGACCTGACGCAGTACGACGGTGGTCACGAGGACACACTCCCCAGGATCGAGTCGGAGACGATGTGGCCGTCGGACATCGTGATGGTGCGGCTGCAGACGGTGTCCATGCCGTCCACATCGTGTGAGATGACGACGATCCCGACGCCGCGTTCACGTAGTCCGGCGAGAACGCCGATGATGTCGTCGCGGCCGGGTGGATCGAGGCCGGCCAGAGGCTCGTCGAGAACCAGCACGCGAGGCCGACGCGCAATGAGCCCGGCCAGCACGACGCGTCGCATCTGACCACCGCTGAGCGAATCGATCTCGCGGGCAGCGAGAGACCTGTCGAGGCCGACCGCATCCATGGCGGCCGAGACTGTGGCAGAACCGGTTTCGGGCCCGGCTGCCGCGGCGATGTCCTCGGAGACGGTGCGACGTTGCAACTGCAGGCGGGAATGCTGAAATGCCAGTCCGACGTCGCCCACCCGGGTGGTCATGGCCTTGCCGTCGAGCTGCGCGGTGCCTTTCGTCGGGCCGGTGAGTCCGGCCATGATCCAGGCGAGAGTGGACTTACCCGAGCCGTTTCCGCCGAGAACGAGAACTCCTTCACCACGCTTGACGGTGATGTCGATCCCGTTCAGTGCGCCCTGCGCCCAGGGAGTTCGACGGTTGTAGGTGTGTCGAACGTCGGCTACTTCGAGCAGACGCTGGCTCGAATTGTCGTGCAGTACAGCAGAATTTGCAGTATTCGGTTGCATCCACCCCGAGTCGTGCTGTACCTGATACCCCTCGTGCAGGTGCACGACGCGATCTGCGGCAACGGTTTCGGAGACATGGTGGGTGACGAGCACGACCGACATGCCGTGTCTGCGAGGTAGTTCGGCAAGGAGCGAGACCAGATGCTCGCGGCCGGCAGCGTCGATCATGGCGGTTGCCTCATCCGCGATGAGCAGGGCGGGACGGCGGGCCAGGGCGGCGGCCACGGCCAGTCGCTGCATCTCGCCGCCGGACAGGGATGCGGTGTCGCGGGCACCCATGCCGCCGAGACCCACCTCGTCGAGCAGGGCGTCGACGTCGGGACGGGAGTCGCCGGGCGGCAGTCCCCACACCACGTCGTCGGCGACGCGAGTGCCCAGGATCTGGCTCTCGGGTCGCTGCAGAACCATTGCGGTGCCACCGTACCGACCGAGTCCGGTTGCGCCGGGCCTGTTCACGGTGCCTTCAGACGGTTCCAGGCCGGCGAGGATCCTCGTCAGTGTCGATTTGCCGGAGCCGTTGTGGCCGACGATCGCGACGAATTCACCCTGTCCGATGTGGAGTTCGACTCCGGTCAACGCAGGCGTGGCACTTCCCGGGTACCGATATCCGACCGAGGTGAGGGTGACCGGCAGTGGTCCGATCTCCTCGTCGTCCGTGCTCGAGACCAGTGCCTCGGGAGTGGGGATGGTGGAGAGACGGTCGAGGATGGCGGTGAGGATCAGCCAGGCGAACAGCGTTCCGGTGACGATCCCGAACGCGATCGAACCGCCGACCCACCACCACCAGTTGTCGAGTACCGCGGTGGCGCTGCTGCGGAGCACATCGGCGGCACCTTGCAAGGCCGACGTGCGCTCGAGCAACCTGGACACTCCCTCCAGGGTGTTGCGGAGGGTGTCGAGGAACAACGTGCGTAGCGGAACGAGGATCAGGAGCAGCAACACCGTCAGGGCCCCGAGCGCAGGCCCGACGACCATCGAGGTGACCAGTACGCCGAACAGTCCTTGCTTCTTGCGCTTCGCCCGCCCGACCAGGCCGCCCAACAGCGCGGCGCTGGCCACGGTGAGGGCCGTCTGAGTACCGGCGGCGACGAATCCGACGAGGGTGCCTGCTACCGCAGCGGTGAGAAGCGCGCGCGTCCGATACCGAAGCGCGACCACCGACATGGGAATGGCCGCGACGACCTGAAGAATCGTTGCCATGGGCACGAGCACACCGATCACCGTCAACGCGACAGTGAAGCTGCTCATGACCGCGGCGGTTGCCAATTCCTGAGGACCGAGGGGCCCTGACTTCGGAGTGCGAGGAGAACTGACGGTCACCGCTCCAGTGTGCCAGCTCAGCTGATGCACACTGTCTGGGTGACTTCCGAGATCGGGACCCGCAGGCGGATTCATCCGGCGTGGATCGTCGCGGCCGTGGCATTCCTCGCCCTTGTCGGTGCAGCGGGCTTCCGTGCGGCACCGAGCGTGTTGATGGTGCCGTTGCAGGAGGAGCTCGGTTGGCCGCGGTCGATGCTGTCGCTGGCGGTGGGCGTCAATCTTGTGCTCTTCGGCCTGACGGCTCCGTTCGCCGCAGCCTTGATGGACCGCTTCGGAATCCGGGCGGTGACGTCGGTTGCGTTGACGATCGTTGCGGCAGGCAGTGCTCTCAGTGTCTTCGTCACCCAGGCGTGGCAGTTGGTGTTGACCTGGGGCGTCTTGATCGGTCTCGGCACCGGATCGATGGCTCTGGTCTTTGCGGCGGTGGTGACCAATCGGTGGTTCGTGCGGCGTCGTGGCTTGGTGTCGGGCATCTTGACGGCAGGCAGCGCGACGGGGCAGCTGATCTTCCTGCCCGTGATCGCGCAACTCGTCGACAGGTCCGGTTGGCGGGC
The DNA here is from genome assembly GCF_002258735.1 of Rhodococcus sp. WWJCD1. Lineage (NCBI taxonomy): Bacteria > Bacillati > Actinomycetota > Actinomycetes > Mycobacteriales > Nocardiaceae > Rhodococcus > Rhodococcus sp. WWJCD1. Next base: position 356,645 of record NZ_NOXY01000005.1, on the reverse strand, counting down.
CGCGTCGTTCCTCATCGCGGGTGGCTCGCTGATCGTGGTCCCTTTCGTGCTGCGGTGGCTGCGAAACATGCCCGCGGACATCGGAGTGACACCGTACGGAGCGCCGGAGGGCTACACGGCGGTGGTTGCGGACTCGACAGTGAACCCTGCCAGGGCCGCGATACAGGCGTTGCGTGATGCGAGCCGCGTTCGTACGTTCTGGGCTCTGGTTCTGGGCTTCGCGATCTGTGGCGCGACGACGAACGGGCTCATCGGAACTCACTTCATCCCATCCGCACACGACCATGGAATGCACGAAACCACCGCAGCGGGACTGCTGGCGGTGGTGGGAATCTTCGACCTCGTCGGGACGATCGGATCGGGGTGGCTCACCGACCGCGTCGACCCGCGTTACCTACTGGCGGCGTACTACGGATTTCGTGGTGTATCGCTGCTGTTTCTGCCGTGGTTGCTGTCCGCGACCATTCAGCCGTCGATCGTGATCTTCGTGGTGATCTACGGATTGGATTGGGTGGCAACGGTTCCGCCCACGATTGCGCTGTGTCGAGAGGTCTTCGGCGATCGAGGCTCACTGGTGTTCGGCTGGGTGTTCGCCTCACATCAGATCGGTGCCGGTATCGCATCGGTCGTCGCAGGCGTCGTGCGGGACGCCACCGGCGCCTACACGATGGCGTGGTTCGGTGCGGCCGTCCTCTGTGCGGTTGCTGCCGTGGTGAGCGTGAGAACAGGAAAGCGCGGAAAGCCCTCGTAAAAGGGGCTTTCCGCGCTCAGGCTGGGATTCTTACGTGCTCAGATCAGCGGCTGCGCTGGCTCGTGGCCGGTCCTGCTGCACGACGGCTGTGGCCGCCGCCACCGCTACGCGGCTGACCGCCACCGCTACGGGGCTGTCCACCACTGCGCGGCTGACCACCCGAACGGGCCGGGCCGCCGCGTCGCGCGTTGTTGTTGCGCGGGGCTCCGGTGCGGGCCGGGGCCTGCTCGACTCGCGGTGCAGGCTCGACGTAGCGGGCCTGCTCGCCGACGAGGTTCGCCACTGCGGGCGAGTCGGCGGTGACGCGGATCGGGGTGACCTTGATGTCGGCCTTGCGCAGCAACACTGCGGTGTCCTTGCGCTGCTCTGGCAGGACGACGGTCACGACGTCGCCGGCGCTTCCGGCGCGTGCCGTGCGGCCGGAGCGGTGCAGGTACGCCTTGTGCTCGGCCGGGGGATCGACGTGGACGACCAGCTGAACGTCGTCGACGTGGACGCCGCGGGCTGCGACGTCGGTGGCGACGAGAACGCGGGCCTGGCCGGAGGAGAAGGCTGCGAGGTTGCGGTCGCGTGCGGCCTGCGAGAGGTTGCCGTGCAGGTCGACGGACGGGATTCCGGCGTCGGTGAGCTGCTTGGCCAGCTTGCGGGCCTGGTGCTTGGTGCGCATGAACAGGATGCGGCGTCCGGTACCCGAGGCAAGATGATGGACGAGCTTCTTCTTGGCTTCGACGCCGTCGACCTCGAAGACGCTGTGGGTCATGGCCTCGACGTGTGAGGTGGCCTCGTCGACGGAGTGCGTGATCTGGTTGTGCAGGAAGCGCTTGACCAGCTTGTCGACGCCGTTGTCCAGGGTCGCCGAGAACAGCATGCGCTGGCCCTTGTCCGGGGTGGCGGCGAGGATGCGGGTGACGACGGGCAGGAAGCCCAGATCGGCCATGTGGTCGGCCTCGTCGAGGACGGTGATCTGAACGCCGTCGAGCGTGAGGTGGCGCTGCTTCATCAGGTCTTCGAGGCGGCCGGGGCAGGCGACGACAATGTCGACTCCACCCTTGAGCGCGGAGACCTGGCGAACCTGCGACACACCACCGAAGATCGTGGTGACCTTCAGCGAGTATGCGGAGGCGAGGGGCTCGATCGCGACGGCGATCTGGGTGGCGAGCTCACGCGTCGGCGCAAGAATCAGGCCACGCGGGCGGCCGGGCTTGCGGTTGCCGGGAAGCTGTCCGGCGAGACGAGCGACCATCGGGATGGCGAATGCGAGTGTCTTTCCGCTGCCGGTCTTTCCGCGTCCGAGTACGTCGCGTCCCTGCAGAGTGTCGGGGAGCGTGTCGGCCTGGATTGGGAACGCCTCGGTCTTGCCCTGGCTCGCGAGTACATCCGCGATGGCCTGGGGTACGCCGAGCGCAGCAAAAGTTTGTGGGGTCGTCATAGTGATGAAAAGTGCCTTTCGGGCAGGGTGTTGCACCTGCGGGCCTTGGGCCGAGATGCAAGGTGGCGAGACTGCCGGTGGGCAGTTTCGATCGCCGTAAGAGAAGCCTGTGCAGGGTGCACATGGTGATTCGGGAGCATTCCACGACGTCTGACGTGCAGCTACGCGCGTCGTCACCGAGTGTAACCGAGTTGTGGCTCGGTCTCTTCCCGCGGTGACGCGTCACGCAGCGTCGTCGTCGAAGAGCCCGGTGATCATCACGTTCTCGATCCGCGAGTTGTAGAGCTCGACCACCGGCATGGGCGGGGCACTCGAGTCATAGGTGTGCCCCGTGGGTGAGATGAGCCCGTAGCGATGTCGCGCGTTGCGTTTGTCTCGTATCGCTTCGGCCGTCCAGCCTTCCCCTTCTTTCGCGTAATTGCATGCGGCACAAAGGCCTGCGCCGTTCTCGGCGCTGGTTTTGCCACCTGCGGTGTGCGGTCTGATGTGATCGTGGTGTCGGATCGGCGCGTCACACCATGGGGTGCGGCAGGTGCGATCTCGAAGATCGATGAGGCGTCCCAACGCGGTGGGAAAACCTCGCGATGTGGACTCCACGGCCGTCAGTGCTCCGGATGTCGGATGGGCGTAGAGACGGCGCAATGCGATGTGCGTCTCACTGTCGAGCGTGTCTCGGATAAGTTGCCGGGCGACGTCGGACGGAATGTCGCCATAGCCGTGCAGATATGCGGACGTGTCACCACCGGCGAGGAGGGTCGAGTCCGAGATGACGATGTCGACGGTCACCGGCGGACCTTGAGCCGCCGATGCGCCGGTGATTCGCTCGAACACCAGGTCGGCCATGATCTGGTCGCGGGTGCGTGTGTCGCCGCCGGCGTTGATGATGGTGTCGGCGTCTCGTCGCAGCGTGGCCCACAGGCAGACTGTCTTCTCCATCGACGTCAACGCCGTGAAGAAGCCCATCGATTCGGGTGCCGGGCGGGTGCTGGTGCGCCGAGCTGCGTATGCCTTGGCGCGTCGCTTGACCTGGGAGGCGGCGTCGAGCTCGTTGGCGAGTGCGCGGGCGCGACCCTCGATGGTGCGGTCGCCGGCACCGGACAGGGTTGCCGGGTCTGCGCAGAGTCGTTCGTCGATGGTGCGGCGATCGTCGACAGTGAGGCACGCGGTCTCGCGAGCGAGAATCATGACCCGCCATTCGTTGAGTTCGCCGGCTTTCAGGCGCGCGAGAGTGTGCGGCATTTCGTGTACCAGCGCGCGAGCGAGTCCCAGATGAGTGCCCCCACGGTTCGGCGACTCGCGTCGGGCCAGGCCGATCTGTGACGCAATCCCGCTGCGCCACTGAGCCTTCGGCTTACCGAGTTCTTTACGCTCGGCGCTGATGGCTGTTGCGACGGCATCGGTCACCACGGCTTGCGTTGCCACGCTGACGCACTTGACCGTCTCGAGAGCGGAGATCAAATCGATCCCGGCTGCTGCGTCGACAACGACATCGGACGCCTGAAGTCGCGCGACGAAACGCAACACTTCATCGGACGTCAGCGGTGAATCTTGTACGGCTGTGACCACGAGTTCCTCCCCAGTACTCGAATGCATGTTCGATAGTACGGAGGTTTTTGTGGTTCCGCAATAGATGCACGAAACTGGGGAGGGTCACCAAATTGCTGTGTGGTGCCCTCGGCAGGATTCGAACCTGCGACCTACCCTTTAGGAGAGGGTTGCTCTATCCCCTGAGCTACGAAGGCTGGTGACCGTTCTTTTGGATCGAAGTCATTGTCCAGCAACGGCTTTCGATCCAGCGAACAATCGGGTGCGGATGGGTTCGCTGTCGAGATGCTCAGCTGGCCCACATCGCGCTCGCTAGTCTAGCGGCCCACCGTGGCGATCGTGAAGCAGGTCGCCGCTGCTCGTCACTGTGCCGGTCATCGACGTGATCAGGTTCAGGGCGGTGCGGTGCTGGTGAGCGGTGTGATCGGCAGTCGATTCGATACCGACGAAACACTGGATATCGCGGGCCGATCACCCTTCCTTCCACAAACGCGAGCGCCTTTGTCAGACGCGCGCAGGCTCGTCACACTATTCCGCTCGCATCTGACGAACGCGCGCGCGTGTGCGGACCCGTAGGCCCCCGCCCACCACTCAATCCGCCGCAATGGCGTCCACGATGTTCAGTCGCGAGGCGTGCACGGCAGGGGGAGCGGAACCCAGCAGTGACAGGCCGAGGGCGACGAGTCCGTACAGCAGCACCGACCACCCGGCGGTGTAGGCAACCGGGATTCCGATGCTGGCTCCGAGGATCAGTGTGCTCAGATACTGCAGACCGGCGCCGATGATCAGGCCGAGCACACCGCCCACGATGCCGACCGACAGTGCCTCCGCCAACACCATTCGCGCCAAGGTTCCCCGTCCACCGCCCATGGCACGTAGTACGCCGAGTTCACGTCGACGCTCCAGAACCGACAACGTCAACGTGTTGAGCAACGCGACCGCAGCCACGAGTGCGACGATCCATTGCAGCGCGATGGCCAGTGCACCGGACTGTCTGATGGCCGCGCTGGTGCCCTCGAGTGCGGCAGCTCCGGTGTACACGAAGGTCTCGGGCGGAAGTGTCGAACGCAACGAATCCTGCACAGCGTCAACGTCTCCGTCGACGCTGATCTCGAGGTAGGTCGCACCGGGGCGGTCGTACCAGCGCTGCATCGAGTTCAACGAGATCGCCATCGTGCCGCCTGCGGCATTGATGTAGTCCACCAGATCCAGCACCCGCACGTTCTGCACACCGGTCGGCGTCGGGAGGTCGATGTAGTCGCCCACCGACACACCCAACGTTCTGCCGAACCCCTGGGACAGCACCACACCGTCACCAGCGAGCACCTGGGAACGCACGTCGTCGGTGAGCGACGCGAGTGTCACCGCATTGCTGCCGTCGGCGACGCCCTGGATGGACACCAGTTCGTCGTCGATCGTGGCGTATGCCCACTGCCCCTCGACGATGCGAGACACACCGGGAGTCGATGCGACGGCTTCTTCCACCTCGGAGGGAACGATGGGGCCCGACGGTATGGCGTCGGGGGAGCTCATCGACACGTACAGGTCGGTGTTCGCCAACGAAGACAGCGATTCGGCCGCCGAGTCGGTCATGTTGGTCAACGAACCCGACACTCCGACACTGACTCCCACCGCAATCACGATCGTCATCACCGTTGCCCAGATCCGCCGCGGGGCCCGTTCGATGGTGGCCGTGGCCAGTCGGCCGGCACCACCCCAGCGGCGAGGGACGGCCGCTGTGGCGGACACGATCGGACCCGTCGCCCCGACGCACAGCGCGACGACGCCGAACATGAACAGTGCACCGGCACCGAGGGTCAGTTGCCCGTCGACGCTGACGGCGAACACGAACGATCCGGCAATGGCGACGAGGCCGAACGCGGTAGCAGCAGCAACGAATCGACGGCGCGGTCCGCCTGCGGTTTCCCCGCCGCCGACGGCGAGTGCTTCGATCGGCGAGATGCGATACACCTGTACCGCGGCGACGGCCGAGGCACCGACACAGGCCAGGACGCACGCCGCAATCGCCACGGGAATTGCAAAACCGGGCAACACGTACTCGATCCGTGCGTCGAATGCCTGCGACAGGAACGGTGGAAGGCTCTCGATGGCGATGCGGCCCATCGCGATTCCCAACGGAACACCGACGGCACCGCCGACCAGGCCCACCAGAACGGACTCGAACAACAGGTCGCGGACGATATCGCCGCGGCGACCGCCGACAGCCCGGAGCAGAGAGATCGTGGGTCGACGCTTCGCGATGGCCATGTTCATGACGTTGAAAACGAGGAACGCCGCGACGACGAATGCAATCAGCGAGACCATCAGCGTGGCATTGCGCGTCAGGCTCATCGCCTGGTTCGCGCGGTCGGCCCGAAAGTCCGGATTCATCACCGACACTCGGCCGGCGAGCGCGGCGTCGAGGTCGGGACGCAGACTGTCGCCGCTGCCCAGGACGAAGATCGAGTCGAGCTCACCCGGACGGTCGGTCAGTGCCTGCGCAGCGGGAAGGAGCGCGACCGCGAACATGCCTCCACCGATGCGCTGTGTACCCGGGCCGTCGACCACGCCGACCACAGTCGTCGGAACGTCGTCGATGGTGACGGTGTCGCCTTGCTTCAGACCCGTTGCGGCACCGACCAATACACCGGATGGGTCGGACAACAGCCCGGCCGCGTTGCCGACCGCGCCCTGCAGATCCGACTGCAGTGCCGTGACGGACGCGTCGACACCGAGAACCGTCAGATCGCCGACATCGGACCGAACGGTGCTGCGCAGCAGGGGAACCGCGGTGTCGACGCCGGGAACGGAGCGCACCACGTCGAGTTCGCTCTGGTCGAAGCCCGAGTCGGTGACGCCGACGACTTCGTAACTCGCGTTGCCTGCGATCGTCACCGCGAGACGTTCGACCGATCCGGTCAACGACCCGTACGTGCCGAGCACAGCGATGAGCAACCCGGCTGCAACGGCGACGACTCCGGCCGAGACGAGCGAACGCACCCAGTGCATGCGGAGGTCGCGAAGGCTGATGACTCGAAATCTGCTGAGCGCGGTCCCGATCACCGATCGAGACCGGCCGTCGGTGTGTCGGACTCGACGCGACCGTCGATCATGCTGACGATGCGGTCGGTGGAGCGCGCGGCCTCGAGATCGTGGGTCGCCATCACCACTGCTCGACGCCCCTCGCTGGCGTGTGCCACGTCCGCCAGAATCTCGAGGATGTTGTGGGAGGTCTTCGAGTCGAGATTTCCGGTGGGTTCGTCGGCGATCAACAGTGCCGGATTCATCATCAATGCTCGGGCGATCGCGATGCGTTGGATCTGGCCGCCCGACAGCTGAGCCGGCCGGTGCTCGGATCGATTCGAGAGCCCGACCATCTCGAGCAGTCGCATCGCGTCGGCCTTGGCCTTCTTGATGGGTGTGCCGTCCAACAACTTGGGGACGGCGACGTTCTCCCACGCGGACATCGTCGGCAACAGGTTGAAGAACTGAAAGACGAAGCCCACCTGGTGGCGTCGGAAATCGGATTGCGCGTTGTCGTCGAGGGTGGTGACTTCGACGTCGTCGAACCGGATGGAACCCGACGTCGGGGTGTCGAGTGCGCCGAGCATGTGCAGCAGCGTCGACTTGCCGGCACCGGACGGTGCGACGAGCGAGACGAACTGGCCGCCCTCGATCGTGAGATCGATGCCGTCCAACGCCCGCACCGGTTGCTCTCCGGTGGGGTACTCCTTGACCACCCCGGACAACTCCAGCATCAACTTCGCCACGGACGAATCCCCTTGCTTCTCGAATGTATCTTCGACGCTACCTGCCGTCGGATCGAGAAACCGGTCGGAACTCTCAGATCAGGCTGCGCCGCGCGAGGATTCGAGTCGGCGGGCCACCAGCGCGGCCTGCAGGTGTCGGATTCCGGACGGACGCGTGGGGTCGAAGCCGGTGAGCTGTGCGATCCGCTTGAGGCGGTAGTCCACGGTGTTGGTGTGCAGATGGAGCTGGCGGGCAGATCGCTGCCGGTTCAGATCGTGCGAGATGTGGATCTCGAGGGTCTCGAGCAACTCGGGTGACGAATCGAGCGGCTCGAGGATCTGAGTCAGGTGGCGACGGCCGGGGCCCGGACGCGTCAGCTGGTACTCCAGCACGAGGTCGTCCATGCGGTACAGGCCGGACGGGCGGTGCAGTTGATGGGCCAGGGACAGCAGTTCGTGTACCTGATCGGCTGCGGTGGGGATGTCCGCGGTGGCGGCTTGCTCGGCGGTGACGGTGACGGGCACCTCGGCGGCGGTACCGATGCGATGCACCAGAGCCTCGACCCACTCGTCGTCGTGCACACCGGGGATGAGGACGGTGCCGCCCTCGGTGCTCAGCAGGGACAGGGGAGTGCGGCCGCAGATCGTGGCCAGTTCGGCCTGCACACGACGCAGCTTTCTGCGAGCGGCGACCGTCTTCTGGATGTTGGGGTCGTTCTCGTCCGGGTGCGGCGGCACCGAAATGGCGAGCACGAGGTAACTGTCGGCGAGTTCGATGCCGGACTGACGTGCCATCGACACCGCGTTGTGGCCGCTGAGAAGTGAGGTGACCAGAGTGTGCGCTGCAGTGTGGTGTTCGCTGGCCACTGCTTGCAGTTCTTCGACGTAGCTCTTGCTGGCGGCGATGGATACCTTCTCCGACAGCAGCACGAACATGCGCGCGGCCTCGATCAGCTGTGCGGCATCGCCCTCGCCTGCCCGCTTCGACACCAGGTTCCAACCGATCTGGATGCCCTCGTGGTAGACGCTGAGCACGGATTCGAGCGGAACACCTTCGCGAGCCCACTGGCTGGCCTTGGCGCGGAGCTCGGCCAGGTCGGACTCGGCCGGAGCGCGGCGTTCGTCGAGCATCTGGACGGCGATGCTGATGCATTTGACGGTGAATTCGGTGACGTCGCCGTGGAGCTGTTCGCCCGGCAACGACCCACAGGGAGTGTTGGCTGCGAAATGCCCTACCAGGAGCCGCGCCACCGCGCGGAAGTCGCGAAGAGGAGCCGACGCAGGCTGACCCGCGACCATGATTCCGAGGCTAGTCGAGTTGTGAACGGTCACAGATCAACCCTTCGTGTTGGATTCTTCAGGTCATTCGGACTGCAAACTTACTCACGCGTATCAACGCGCTTCCATGGCTCAATCTATGCAACCGAGCGTAAAACCGCGGTGTTTTCGTACTTCAAGTTTGTTTCCTGGCCTCTAACAGGATCGATCATAGGTTGTTATCAACGTGTGATCCAGGTTTTCGGCAAAACTCGTTGTGATCTATCTCGAGCGAGTGGCGCGGACGGCTGCGACTTGCCCTAAACAATCGCGAAGCCGTTCACGGGGTGTGCAGCGCACATCTACCTTGATCTCGTTGGGAGTGGGCGACGAAGGGACGAGCATGCACAGTGATATCGGTCAGTTCACTGTTCTCCGGGAGTTGCGCCCGACCATCGAGGAGAATCTCGCCCGTCACCGCGCCGAGTCCGTTCACTGGGAACCGGCCGACTTCGTCCGTGCCGAGATGTACTGGGGATCGCGTCCCTCGACGCTGACCGAAACTGCGAAAGCCGCGCTGGTGACGAATCTTCTGGTAGAGCAGAACATTCCGCTCTACCGCCGGGATGCGGTGGCAACCGAGGTCGGTGCCTGGCCGTCCTGGCTCACCGACTGGAGCAACGAACGACGTCGGCATGCAGCGGCCGTCACCGACTACCTGGTCGCCACCCGCAGCGTCGATCCGGTCGCCCTCGGACGAGCTCGAGCGCAATGTATGGCGGTGGGATTCGACTCCCCGATGAACGGCGCACACCTGCTCCGGTCACTCGTTCAGGTGGCCCTGGACGAGTCGGTCTCGAGCATCAGTCATCGCAACACCGCAGATCAGTGCCATGATCCGGTAGCAGATCGTCTCCTCGGGCGCATCGTCGCAGATCAGGAACTGCACGTCCGATTCTTCGAGAACCTGGTTTCGGCAGCGCTCGCCGTGGCACCCGGCCTGACGGTCACCGCCATCACCGAGGTCGTCATGAACTTCCAGCTACCGGGTACCAACCTGCCGGGTTTCGCCCGCAGTGCGATGCTCATCGCGCGCGACGGTATCTACGACCTCGCTCGCCATCTCGACGAGGTGCTGCGGCCCATGTTGGCCCAGTGGCGCATCTTCGAGCGGACAGATCTCGGTGCCGGAGCGCGCAAACGCGATCAACTGGCGGACTACTTGGACCATCTCGATGCCCAGGCCGCCACCATCGAGCGCAGCTCCATGCGAACGCAGGAGTACGCAAACGCATTGCGCGCCAGCTGAGACCACTTACCTCGGCGGGGTCCATCGACTAACCTGAACTCCTACTCTTCTTCACGCTCCACACCTCGTGTTCGGGGCAACGACCGGAGGCCCCCATCGTGACAGGCTCTCGACCGATCATCGTCGGAATAGACGGATCCGCCGCGGCGGACAAGGCGGTGATATGGGCGGCCCTCTGCGCGCACCGACGCGATCGGCGGTTGCACATCGTCACTGCCGTCGACATGCCGGGAGTAGTCGACCTGAGCGAATTTGCCGGAGAAGCAACGGAATTCGTTGCGACAGCCAAGTCCAGGTTGGTGGCGGCCGAGACTCTGGCCGCGCTGGTCGTCGATGATCCCGCGTTCGAGGTGACGTCGAGTGCCATCGAGGGCGGTGTCATGGACGTTCTCATCGGCGTCTCGGCGCAGGCCGAGATTCTGGTGATCGGTGCCAGCGAAACCGGCGCTGTCACATTGTCTTTGGCGGCTCACAGCGTCTCGCCGGTGGCCGTGGTGCGGGGTCGTGACATCGACGGTCGCCCGGTTGCCGAGGGCCCGGTCGTCGTGGGCATCGATGGGTCGGACGTCAATCAGGCTGCCGTCGAGTGGGCGTTCGCCGAAGCGTCGGCGCGTGCGGCCGTGTTGATCGCGGTACACGTGTGGTCCGATGTGGATCTGACGCAATCGTTCGGACGCGCGCCCAAGGATTGGCACGCCATCGCGGACGGCGAAGAGGCGCTACTGGCCGAGAGTCTCGCCGGCTGGCAGGAGCGGTTTCCCGAGGTCGAGGTGCAGCGCATCGTGGCTCAGGACCGACCGGTACGAGTTCTCAGTGGCCTGTCCGAAACCGCGGCATTGATAGTGGTGGGCAACCGGGGACGGGGCGGATTCGGTGGAATGCTGCTGGGGTCCACGAGTTTCGCACTCGTCAACACCGCGGACTGCCCCGTGCTCGTAGTGAGAAAAGCGCTCACATAGCGACGGTCAGCAAAAAGCTCACGTCTTCGATGGCCTCGACGCTGTGGCGGGCGTCGGGGATGACGAGCAAGTCGCCGGTCGAGCCCTTCCACGATCGCTCGCCGCTGATCAGCTCGAGCTTTCCGCTCAGGACCAGGACGGTGGATTCGCCGGACAGATCGTGTTCGGCCAACTTGTTCCCGGCGGCCAGGGCCACGACGGTCTGCCTCAGGTGGCGTCGATGACCGCCGTAGACCGTCTGCGAACTGCGGCCACTCGACGCGCCGACGGCAAGCTTGAGTTGTTGACGGGCAAGGGCGGTGAGTGACTTCTTGTCCATGATCGTCAGTATGACGCACTGCCCGCAGTCACGACGGGGGAATCCTGAACGCGCTCAGGAAGGTTGGGTAGCCTTTCCGTACTCCACGAAGCGAAACCGAGTCTCGTTCACTCGGCTGCTCTGCCACTCGCCGGCCTTCGCGATCCAGCCCTCCGGAATTGCGGGAGCACTGGTATCGCCGTCGACGTCGAGATCGACTTCGGTGACTTCGAGGTGGGTCGCGATACTCATTGCACTGCGATAGATTTCGCCGCCGCCGATGATCCAGACCGGGTTTTCGCCCACCCTGGCCACGGCGTCGGCGACGCTCGATGCGTTCTCGGCACCGTCTTCGGACCACGAGGAGTTGCGGGTGACCACGATGTTGCGACGCCCCGGCAGCGGACGGAACTTCGCGGGCAGTGAGTCCCAGGTCTTGCGGCCCATGATCACCGGATGCTCGGCCGTCGTGGCTTTGAAGTGCGCCATGTCCTCGGGAACGCGCCAGGGGATGCCACCCCCGTCACCGATCGTTCCGGCCCGGCTCTGAGCCCAGATCAGACCGACGAATCGTTCGGCACTCACACCGCGACCGGGGCCTTGATCGCCGGGTGGTGCCGGTAGTCCACTATCTCGATGTCCTCGAAGGTGTAGTCGAAGATCGAATCCCGTTGTGCCAGTTTGAGAGTGGGGTACGGATATGCCTCTCGGGAGAGCTGTTCGGCAACCTGCTCGCGGTGGTTGTCGTAGATGTGGCAATCGCCGCCGGTCCACACGAAATCGCCCACCTCGAGCCCGGTCTGCGCCGCCACCATGTGCGTGAGCAGCGCGTAGCTGGCGATGTTGAACGGCACACCGAGGAACATGTCTGCGCTGCGCTGGTACAGCTGGCACGAGAGCTTGCCGTCGGCCACGTAGAACTGGAAGAACGCGTGGCAGGGCGGCAGTGCCATCTGCGGGATCTCGCCGACGTTCCAGGCCGAGACGATCATCCGACGCGAATCCGGATTCGTCTTCAGAGTCTCGATGACCTGGCTGATCTGGTCGATGTGCTCGCCGGACGGGGTGGGCCACGACCGCCATTGCACTCCGTAGACCGGGCCGAGCTCGCCGTCCGGAGCTGCCCACTCGTCCCAGATGCTCACGCCGCGCTCCTGTAGCCACGTGGCGTTGGAATCGCCCCGCAGGAACCACAGCAACTCGTACACGATCGACTTCAGATGGACCTTCTTGGTGGTGATCAACGGGAAGCCCGCAGCCAGATCGAAGCGCATCTGATGCCCGAACACGCTGGTGGTGCCGGTCCCGGTTCGGTCGGACTTCGCCGTCCCGGTGCCCTGGATGTGGCGCAGCAGATCTTCGTACGGAGTCGGAACCATCACGACGGTCATCGTAGCTGCATACTGGACACATGCCGGAATTACCCGAGGTGGAAGCCCTTGCCGGCTTTCTGCGCGAGCATGCCGTCGGTGCTGTGATCGGACGCATCGACATCGCCGCACTCAGTGTTCTCAAGACGTTCGATCCGCCGCTCACCGAGCTGCAGGGCAAGGACGTCACCGATGCTGCCCGTTTCGGCAAGCACCTGGCACTGCGCGCGGGTGACCTGTGGTTGATCACGCACCTTTCGCGCGGCGGGTGGCTGCGGTGGGTGGACAATCCCAGCGCCGCGCCGCCCAAGCCCGGCAAGGGCCCGTTGGCGCTGCGCATCCATTTCTTCACCCCCGAAGGAGCCACGCCTGCCATCGACCTGACCGAAGCCGGTACCAAGAAGCGACTGGCGGTCTGGGTCGTCCGTGATCCTCAGCAGGTCGCGAGCATCGCGCGCCTCGGGCCCGATGCGCTGACGGTCACCGAGCTCGAGTTCGCCGAGATTCTCGGAAGTACCACTGCGCGACTGAAGACCTCGTTGGTGGACCAGTCCTTGTTGGCCGGCATCGGCAATGCCTACTCGGACGAGATATTGCACGTCGCGAAGCTCTCGCCGTTCGCGTCGTCGAGCAAGCTCGATCCCGAATCCGTCGCGACGCTCTACGCGGCGATGCGCTCGGTGCTGTCCGACGCGGTGGCGCGCTCGGCCGGACAGGATGCGGCGCGTCTGAAGGGGGAGAAGCGATCGGGCATGCGGGTGCATGCCAGGACCGGACTGCCGTGCCCGGTCTGTGGCGACCCGGTACGCGAAGTCGCGTACGTCGATCGATCGTTTCAGTACTGCGCCACGTGTCAGACGGCCGGCAAGATCCTCGCCGACCGCCGCATGTCCCGTCTGCTCAAGTAACGGGTTCGAGCTTCTGGCTGTCGTAGCCGCGGTAGCCGGCCCACGCCTTGCGCCGGTCGCTCCGCGGATCCTTCTGTACCCGGGTGCGGGTGTCGAAGATCAACGTCTTGCGCTCGGCCTCGTCGTATTCCGGCCACGAGTCCAGCGGTTTTCCGTTGGTGGCGAACGCAATCCACTGCGACTGCACCTGCTCGGTGACGTCGGAAAAGGCCTTTCGTCCGCCGGCGAGCGTCAGCGCCTTGCCGAACAGCGTCTTGCTGATGCCGAACACGGCGAACAACTCGAACCCGTGGGTGGCGTCGAGGCCCAGTACCTTCATGGACCGCGGCGCGAAGTCGAACCGGTAGAAGTACGTCGATGCGTGACGCGAATGCCCCTCGGCCACTTCCAGTGACGGCTTCCAGAAGGTGAAATCGCCACCGAAGTCGATGGCTGAGCGCTCGTTCGGGTAGCCCCGGTAGCCTGAAGTGACAACGGCTTCGGCGTCGGGGTCGGTGAGCGAGAACAGTTTCGTGATGCGCTCGGGGTTGGTGGGCAACGCGTCGAGGAACTTCGGAAACAGTGTTCCCTCACGCGCATTGGTGCCGATGATCAGTGGAACGCGGTGCGCGGTGCCGTTCGCGTAGGCCTCGATCGGGCTGACCGGCAGGAAGTCGCCGTCGATGACCGGGCCGAACGGGAGCAGGCCCGGAGTGCGGTGCAACGTGGTGAGACCGAGTTTGGTGCCCGCCCGTCCGAGCCGCAGTACCTCGGCGTTCTCCAGCGTCTCGGCAGCGTTGTCGACCGTGCCGCCGAGGTAGCCGACGAATTCGCGGGCCCACTGATCGGCGCGTTCCTTGGTGGTCGTCATGCCCGGGGCGGAGCTCTCGGAAATAGCTTGAGCAAAAAGGCCTTTCGCGGCGGGAACCGCCAGCAGCGTGGTGACTGCGTTTCCGCCCGCGGACTCGCCGAAGACGGTGACGTTGTTGGGATCGCCGCCGAACTCGGCAATATTGCGCTGTACCCATTCCAGAGCCGCAACTTGATCCCGTAAGCCGAGGTTGGAGTCGAACGGCCGCTCGGGAGTGGAGAACTGGGACATGTCGAGGTAGCCCAGTGCGCCGAGCCGGTAGTTGACCGAGACGTAGATGATGCCGTCGCCGTCCTTCAGCGAGCGGCGCACCAGAGAGCCGCCGCCGTACAGCGGGGTGGCCGACGTACCGAGTGTGTACGCGCCGCCGTGGATGAACACCATGACCGGACGCGGATTCTCGCTCGGTGCGTTCGGTGCCAGCACGTTGAGCGTCAGGCAGTCCTCGCTCGACGGCTGATACTTGCCGATCGCGAGCATCGTGCCGCGCTTGTGCTGAATCGAGGCGTTGCCCCACTCGGTGGCGTCGCGCACGCCCTCCCACGGCTCGGTGGGTTGCGGCGCTCGAAATCGAAGCGGGCCGACGGGCGGGGCGGCGTAGGGAATGCCTCGCCAGGTGGTGAGGTCACCGACGGGCTTGCCCTCGATGATGCCGTCGGAGGTGGTCACGCGTGTCGTCACAGCCATGTCGCGAGTGTACTGACCGGTCCTTACTCCCGGGTAAGAACCGGCGGGGTTGGGTACCGGGCAGACTCGAATACATGTCTTTCGAATATCGCGCCGAAATCGTGCAGCTGCTGCGAGCGCCGACGCACGCGTACTTCGGGAGATCCAAGGACGGCCCGGCCGAGGTACCGACCGACCTGCCGTCCAGTGTCGAGATCGTGGCCCACAAGGGCATCCGCGGCGATCGCTTCTTCGGCGTGAAGGCGCACACGGAGGCCGCGGTGAGCCTCCTGGCTGTCGAGGCCTGGGAGGCGGTGGGAGATGTGCTCGGTGTCGAGGTACCCGATCCGGCCGTGGCCAGGCGCAACCTCGTGGTTCGCGGGCTCGAACTTGACCCGCTGCGAGGGGAGGAGTTTCAGCTGAACTCCGGCGACGGCTGGATCACGTTCCGCGGCGGCAGGCCGGCTCACCCGTGCGCGTGGATGGACCGCATGGTGGCCGACGGTGCGCGCAAGGCGCTGATCGGTCGTGGCGGGCTCCGTGTCGAACCGCTGTCCGACGGCATTCTGCGGGTCGGAGAGTTGGCGGTGCGCTCCCCTGTCGAGCTGGATGCGGCACGTGCAGCACTGTCGGTCAGGCGCGCGCAGCCGATCTGACCTCCTCGTCGTTGCGCCTCCGGCGTCGAAGGCAACCCACCTGCTTGCTCACGAAGCAAATCTGTGCCCATAATATGAGTCTTGGTGTGACGGATCACACCGAACCGCGCGCCATGGCGTGGGTCACTGAATCCAGCGGGAAGAATTGCCGATGTCCGATATGTGGATCGTGATCAACACCGTCGTTGCCGTGCTGGCGGTGGTGGTCTTCATCGTTCGTTTTCACTTCAACCCGGTGATCTCGCTCGTACTCGGGGCTGCGTACCTGGGTCTGGCGACGAAGCTCGGAGTCGGGGCCACCGTCGACACGATCACGGGCGGCTTCGGCGAGATCATGGCCGAGGTGGGGCTGCTCATCGCGTTCGGTGTGCTGATGGGGTCGGTGCTGCAGGAGATGAGCGCTATCCAGCGTCTCGTCGGCACCCTACTGAAAACGTTCGGGCCCAAACGGCTCCCGTATGCGCTGTCGCTGACCATCGCGACTGTGTTGCAGTCCATCTTCCTCGACGTGCTGTTGGTGATCTCCGCTCCGCTCGCTCGAAACCTCGCCCCCAAGATCGGCAAATACGGAACAGCGAGAATGGCCACGGCACTGGCCATCTCGCTCGAGTGCGGAATCGTGTTCATGGTCCCTGGTGTCGCGACGCTCGCGCTGGCCGGCCTGCTCGGCGTGCCGCTGGGCAAGATGATGATCTACGGACTGATCCTGATCGTTCCGGTCGTCGTGCTGTCGGTGGCCATCATGTCGTTCGTGTTCCGGCACGGTTGGTGGAACGAGGAGAAGGACGAGCAGCAGATCGTCGTAGTCCCAGAGCCCGTGGTTCCGGAGCCTGTCGATTCCGACGACGAGCCCCTCGAAACCGGAGGTGGCGTGGCGCAGAAGGTGCGTACCGAGAAGCAGACGTCGCTGGTGGTGTTGCTCTCGCCGCTGCTGCTCGCGCTCGTCCTCATCGCCATCGGTGCCGTACTCGAAGTGGCCGAAATATCGGTTCCGGTGGTCGAATTCATCGCCAGCCCAGTCATCGCGTTGCTCATCGGCTTGGTCGGGACGTGTCTCATCGGCCGCTACCACGTCGGTCAGACACGAGTGGAGAAAGCACTGGCTCGCGGTTTCGCCGAAAGCGGGCAAATTCTGATCCTCACCGGTGTCGGTGGTTCGCTCGCGGCCGTCATCAACGAGGCGGGTCTCGGCGACATCCTCGGCCAGTACTTCACGGCCAGTACCGCGGCTCCACTGTTGATGGTGTGGGTCATCGCTGCCGCGTTGCACATCGCCGTGGGATCGGTGACGATCTCCGCCATCACCTCGGCCGGAATCCTCGCCCCGGTCGCTCCGCTCATCGGCCTCGACCCGGTGTTCATCGCGTTGGCCGCGGGCGCGGGGTCGCTGTTCGCCGTGCACGTCACCAGCAACACCTTCTGGCTGCTGCAGTCCTTGATGGGCCAGTCGACCAGGGGCACACTCAAGACGTGCTCGGTGGGCGTCTCGCTGGCCTCGGTCATCGCCATCGTGTTGATCGTGCCGATGAGCTGGATCCTGTGAGCCTTGATTCTGTGAGACCTGATTCTGGGAGTATCGAAAGGAACACGATGGCACTGCCGCTCAGCGGAGTTCGAGTTCTCGAACTCGGCAACTACATAGCCGCACCCACTGCGGCACGCATGCTCGCTGATTTCGGTGCCGAGGTGATCAAGGTCGAAAGGCCGGGAACCGGAGACGAACTGCGTAACTGGCGGTTGTACTCGGGCACCACGTCGATGCTCTACCGCACGATCAACCGGAACAAGAAGTCGATCGTGCTGGACCTGCGCACTGAGCAGGGGCGTAAGGACGTCGTCGATCTCGCCGCCGAGTGCGACATCGTGCTCGAGAACTTCCGTCCCGGCACTCTGGAGAAATGGGGCATCTCACCGGAGGTGCTCAGCGCAGCCAACCCCGAACTGATCATCACGCGTATCTCGGCCTTCGGGCAGACCGGCCCGATGTCGCAACGACCCGGATTCGCCGCTGTCGCAGAGGCATACGGCGGCTTCCGCAACCTCGTCGGTGATCCGGACCGGCCCCCGGTGCGAGTCGGTGTCTCGATCGGGGACTCGATCGCCGGTCTGTACGCGGCCTTCGGATGTGTCATGGCCCTGTTTCAGCGACAGACTCTGCGGGCGGCGCAGGCACCGGATCAGCAGACTCCGCTCACGCTGGCGCAACGTTCCATCGATGTCGCACTGAACGAGTCGATTCTGTCGATGATGGAATCGCTGATCCCGGACTACCTCGCCTACGGCGTCGAGCGCGAACGGACGGGCGGCCGGATGGAAGGCATCGCACCGTCGAACGCATACCCGTGCAACGACGGTCACTCGATCATCATCGCCGGCAACGGCGACGCCATCTTCCAGCGCTACATGGAGACCATCGACCGTCCCGATCTGGGAGCCGATCCGGACCTGGCGTCCAACGCCGGCCGATGGCGTCGACGCGACGAGTTGGACGCCGCTATCTCGGCCTGGACCGGATTGCACTCGCGCGAAGAGGCTTTGAAGATCCTCGACGCCGCCGGAGTGCCGTCGGGGCCGATCTACACCGCGGCCGATATCGTCGCCGACGAGCAGTATGCCGCCCGCAACATGATCCAGCACTTCCAGGTCGACACCGGCGAGGACGAGCCGACCGACGTCGGATTCGTCGGTGTCGTTCCGGTGATCGGTGATACGTCTCTGCCGATTCGTTCGGTCGGACCGGATCTGGGTGAACACACCCGAGAAGTACTGTCGACCCTGCTCGGCCGCACCGACGAAGAGATGGGCCTGTAGATGTACCGATTCACCCCCGCCGCGGAGTTACGCGACGTCACGATGCGCGACGGACTTCAGCTCACCGGCAAGATGCTCTCCACCGAACGCAAGCTCGAGATCATCAGGGCGCTCATCGAACTCGGTGTACCGTCGCTCGAGATCGGGTCGATGGCACGGGGCGACAAGGTGCCGCCGATGGCCAACACACTCGAGGTCATCGGTGAATTGACCGCCGAGGAACTCGCGCGATGCTGGGTGTGGGTCGCCACTCCACGTCACGTCGAGAAGGCCGCCGCCGCCGGGGCCCGAAACTTTCAGTACTGCTTCTCCGCATCGGACTCACACAATCAGGCCAACATCGGTCGTACCACCGAGGTGTCGCTGGCGGCCATGCCCGATGCCGTCGACATCACACGATCGGTGGGCGGTGAGATCGAGTTGTGCATCGCGACGTCCTTCACCTGCCCGTTCGAGGGACAGGTGCCGCCGGATCGGGTCATCGAGATCGCCAACGACGAACGAGCAACGGGCGCAACAGATATCGTCATCTGCGACACCCTGGGGCAGGCGGTGCCGGCGCAGGTGCAGTCGCTGATCTCGCGGGTGCGCGCCGAAACTCCCGATCGCAGAGTGGTGTTCCACGGTCACGACACCTGGGGCCTGGGCGTTGCGAACACTCTTGCCGCGATCTCCGCCGGAGCAACGATGGTCGACGGTTCGCTCGGCGGACTCGGCGGTTGTCCTTTCGCCCCCGGAGCCAGTGGTAACACCTCGTCGGAGGACATTCTGTTCGCGACGCGGCCGGACTGGTTCGAGCCGAAAACCCTTGCAGCCATGGCGACTCTGTCGGAGGAGTTGCTCACCGAATTGGGCGAGCCCATGAGGTCGAAAACAGTTCAGGGTGCACGGTCCGAAGCGCGAGCTTTCGAGTGGGTCGTATGAGTCGCATCCTCGTCACCACCGAGATCCCAGCCCCGGGCATGGATATTCTGCGCGCCGCCGGGGAAGTGGACCTACGGGAGGTCGATCACGAGCAGTTGGTCGGGGCCTGCGCTTCGGGGAACTACTCCGTGGTCGTCTCCCAGCTGCGTGATCGGTTCGATGCGGAGCTGCTGGCCTCGGCATCACTCGTCGGGATCTCCAACTACGCTGTCGGATTCGACAACATCGACATTGCAGCCGCAACCGAACGCGGCATCACGGTCGCCAATACCCCCGGGGTGCTGACGGATTCGACGGCAGACATCGCGATGCTGCTCATCCTGTCCACTGC
The DNA here is from genome assembly GCF_002258735.1 of Rhodococcus sp. WWJCD1. Lineage (NCBI taxonomy): Bacteria > Bacillati > Actinomycetota > Actinomycetes > Mycobacteriales > Nocardiaceae > Rhodococcus > Rhodococcus sp. WWJCD1. Next base: position 336,832 of record NZ_NOXY01000005.1, on the reverse strand, counting down.
CCGCCGCGCCGTCGAGGCCGACGCGTTCGTCCGCTCCGGCTCGTTCACCGGATGGGAGCCGGAACTGCTTCTCGGCAGCGATGTCTCGGGTCGAGTGCTGGGGCTGGCCGGGTTCGGTCGTATCGCCCGCGCCACCGCGCGTCGAGCACTGGGTTTCGGTATGACGGTCAAGTTCTGTCCCCGCCCACCCGGCGACCGCGAGGTCTCCGATGACGAACTCGGGGAGTTCGCAGGTCGCGTCGAGCATGCGTCGTGGGACGAGATCGTCACGACCAGCGACTTCCTCTCCCTTCATGTGCCGTTGTCGGATTCCACGCACCATCTGATGAACGCGCAGGTACTCGCAGCGATGAAACCGTCGGCGATCGTGATCAACACTGCGCGGGGTCCGGTGATCGACGAGGCAGCCCTGGTGACCGCGCTTCGCGAGGGCACCGTTGCCGCAGCAGGTTTGGACGTCTACGAGCGCGAGCCGGACCTCGAACCGGGGCTGGCGTCGCTACCGAACACGGTGTTGCTCCCACACGTGGGGAGCGCGACGGTGTCGGTGCGTTCGGAGATGGCTCGGCTGTGCGCCACCAATGCAGCAGCGATGTTCGGTGGTTCGATGCCACCGCATCCGGTCAATCCCGACGCGTGGGGTCACGCGGGGTAGCGTCCGCCCAAGGTTCTCGTGATCTGCTCGGCGTGGGAGATCAGCAGATCCACCCAGGCCTCGCACTGCAATTGCGGCATCCGCAGTGTCGGGCCACTGATCGTGACGGCACCGACGATGTCCGCAGCCGAGTCGAACACCGGAGCGGACAGGCCCGACGCTCCGGTCTCGCGCTCACCGGTAGTGATCGCGTAGCCGTCGGACCTGGTCTGTGCCAACAGTGCTCGCATCGTCTCTGCCTCGGTCACCGTCTGCTCGGTCATCGATTCGAGCTCGCGGGAGAGAACACGCTCGGCCAGTTCCGAATCCCAGGCCAGCAGGACGCGACTGGCCGATCCCGCGCTGAGCGGGATGACCTTGCCTACGTACATGTCTCGTCGCAACGCATGTCGCGTCTCGGCGATCGCGACGCACACGCGATAGTTCTGTTCGGGCCGAAAGAAGCACGCCGTTTCGGTCGTCAGATCGCGCATGTCCTTGAGTATCGGGTTGACGATCGACAGCACGTCGAGATCCTTGGTCGCCGTCGCGGCCCAGTAGGCCATGCGCACCCCGATGCGAATGCGATCGCCGCTCCGGTCCAGAAATCCCTGCTGCACCAGATTGGTGACCAGACGCTGGACAGTCGAGGTCGGTAGTCCGGTGGTCTGTTGAATCTCGCCGAGGGTCAACGAGGGACGGTCGAACGAGAAGGCGTCGAGTATCTCGGTGATCTTGCCCAGCACCAGAAGCGGCTGCTGCTTCGACGTGCTCTCGGTGCTCACACGTCCAATCTACTTGGCCACTCGATCCTCGAGGCGGTTGATCGGCGCGGTGAGCAACAGAATCAGGAGCGACCACAGACCGAGCGGGGTGAACGACAGCCCGAGAGCCACCAGCATCAGTGTCGAGGTGATGGCTCCGTTGCGCGTGCTCGCGGACGTCGGGGTATCGCTCGCGACGATGTTCGGGTGCCGAGACACGATCACGTCGGCCACGAACATCGCGATGACCGACACCGCGATGGTCGCGACGTAGAGCGGTGACGCGCTCGCGTCGTAGCCGCTCTTCTCGGCGATCAACTTGGTGGGAAACGGCAGAAACACTATGGACAACAACCAGACGAAGTTCACCCACATCAGACTCCGGGTGTATCCGACCAGGTTTCGGAAGACACGATGGTGGCTCAGCCACTGCGAGAAGATGACCAGAAAGCTGAGTACGAATGCGAACAGCTCGACGCCGTGGTCACGCAGAATATCGACGAATTGTGCGCTTTCGTCCGGTTCGGCCAGCTCCACCAACGGCAGAATGAGCAATGTAGCGGCAATCGCGACCACGGCATCGCTGAAGTTGACCAGTCTGTCGAATCCACGCTCGTATTCCATGTCAGCATTCTGCTCCCTCTGCGAGTAGCGTCCCAACGATGTCCGAGCGACGTACTCTCACCACCGGTCGAGTTGTTTTTCTCGTTGTCGCCGCCGCGGCACCGATGGCGGCCATGATCGGCAACGTACCGTTGGCTCTGATACGCGGAAACGGTGCCGGATTGCCGGCTGCCTATGCGATCAGTGCCGTTGTGCTGCTGTGCTTCTCGGTGGGATTCGCGGCGATCAGCCAGCAGGTGTACAGCACCGGTGCGTTCTACACCTACATCGGTCTGGCGCTGGGGAAGCCACCCGGTGTTGCTGCCGCATATGTCGCAGTTGTCGCGTATACCTCGCTGGCGTGCGGGCTTTCGGGCGCATTCGGATATTTCACGCATTTGGTCTTCGCCGATTCCGGTATCGACATTCCGTGGTACGTCTTCACGGCAGCCGCTGTCGTGATTGTCGCTTTTCTCGGCTTCCGAAATGCGGACCTCTCGGCCAAGGTGTTGGGAACGCTGATGGTGCTCGAGTTTGCTTTTCTGACAGTGTTCAACGTCCTGGTGGTGAGCGACAAGGGAACCGCGGCAGTGCCGCTGGAGTCGTTCACCCCGACGCAGGTGCTCTCCGGATCGCTGGGGATAGCGATGATGTTCGCCTTCTCGAGTTTCATCGGATTCGAGTCTGCGGCACTGTACGGCGAGGAAACCAAGGATCCCAGGCGCAGCATCCCGCGCGCGACGTTCATCGCGGTCACGCTCATCGCCGTCTTCTACGTGCTGACCAGTTGGATCATCGTCGGGGCCGCGGGCGGAGTCGACGCACCGGTGCTGGCCCAGACCGAACTGGGCAATCTTCTGTTCACGCTGGCGCAGCAGTACGGAGGAACCGTGCTGTACGACGGTACCGCGGTGCTGCTGTGCACCAGTGTGCTCGCGTCGTATCTCGCCGTGCACAACGCGGCCAGTCGATATCTGTTCGCCCTCGGGCGAGAGCGCGTACTTCCCGTGCGACTGGGCCGAATTCACCCGCGCCACTCGAGCCCGCACATCGGCAGCGTCACCGCCTCGGTCGTTGCTGCAGTGTCGCTGACTGCGTTCGCGGTGACCGGTGCAGACCCGTACCTGATCTACGCCGCCGGTGCCATCGGCCTCGGCACCCTCGGAGTGATCGCCCTTCAAGCCGCTGCGGCGCTGTCGGTGGTGGTGTTCTTCATCGGCCATCCGGATCGCTCACTGTGGCGCACCGGAATTGCCCCCGGCATCGGCTTCGCCGGGTTCATGACCGGATTGGTGCTTGCCGGAACGCATTACAGCATCCTGACCGGTTCCGATTCTGCGATCGTCAACGCAATTCCAGTGGTGCTGATCCTTGCGGCGATCCTCGGAGTCCTGGTGGCACTGCGCATCAGGCGTGCCGATCCGAAGACCTACGAGGGCATCGCCGCCGCCTACATGCGTCAGTGATCGGTTGTTCGACGAGCTTCGAGTAGCCGGAGCCAGATCTCGCTGACCGTCGGATACGACGGCACCGCATGCCACAGATCGTCGAGCGAGACCTTACCGACCACCGCGACAGTGGCGGCATGAACGAGCTCGGCGACGCCCGGCCCGACGAACGTCGCGCCCACTATCGTGTCGGTGCCGCGGTCGATCACCAGCTGCGCCCGGCCCGAGTAATCGTCCTGCTGCAGAGACGAACCCGCGACGGCGATGTCCTGCGCCACGATCTCGACGTCGATGCCTTGTTCACCGGCCTTTGCCTCGGTCAGTCCCACCGACGCCACCTCGACCGGTGTGAACACCACCTGGGGGATCTGACCGTGGTCTGCCGTGGCGCGGAATCGCTTCTGGTCCAGCGGCTTTCCTTCGGCCCTGGCGGCAATGACGTCACCGGCCACCCGGCCCTGGTACTTCCCCATGTGCGTCAGCGGCGCGCGGCCGTTGACGTCACCCACTGCGTACAGCCAGTCGTGACCCGGAACCGACAGGTGATCGTCGACGTCGATGTAGTGGCCCTCGTCGAGTCCGAGGTTCGACAGGCCGAGGTCAGAGCTCGCCGGAGTACGTCCCGCAGCGACGAGAACTTCGTCGGCGACCATCTCGCTACCGCCGACGACCAGAGTGACCGGGCCGCCGTGGATTCGTCCGATGCCGGTGGCGGCAGGGTTCTCTCGTGACACCGACTCGAGGGAGGCGTCGAGCATGATCGTTGCGCCGCGCTTCTTCAGAGCCTCGGCGACCAGTTCGCCGGCGAACGGTTCGGAACCGGCCAGCAGCGACGATCCGCGCACGATCATCGTCACCTTTGCTCCGAGAGAGAGCAACCAGGTGGCCGCCTCCGTCGCGACGACGCCACCGCCGATCACCGCGATGTGCCCGGGCGTCTCGTGAATGTTGGTGGCATCGCGGGAGATCCACGGCTGGGCGTCGCGCAGACCGGGGGTGTTCGGCACCGAGGCTGTGGTTCCGGTGGCGAGGACAACGGCGTGACGGGCAGTGAGTGTGCGGCCGTCGACCTCGACGGTCTTGATCCCGGTGAGTCGCCCATGGCCACGGATCACCGAGATGCCCGCCGACTCGGCCCACGTCACCTGCGAGGAGTCGTCCAGGCCGTGGGTGTAGGACTCGCGTCGGGCCAGAACAGCGTCGGCATCGAGGGGCTGATCACCGACCAATTCTTTGACTCCCGGCATGTTTCGCGCGGTGTCGAGAACCTCGCTCGGACGCAGCAGTGCCTTGCTGGGCATGCAGGCCCAATAGGAGCATTCACCGCCGAGTAGTTCGTGCTCGACGATCACTGCGGTGCGATCGCTGCCCTGTATTGCGTACTGTGCGGCGTTCTCGCCGACCGGGCCACCGCCGATAACGATGACATCGAATTCCGAGCTCTCTGGGGCCATCACTCCACAGTGACATAGGCTCGCCGTTTATGGCGACCACTCGGAACAAGATTCTGATCACCGGAGCGAGCTCGGGGCTCGGTGAGGAAATGGCCCGACGGTTCGCCGCCATGGGCCGCGATCTGGCGCTGTGTGCCAGGCGGGTGGAGCGACTCGACGAACTCCGCGTCGAGTTGATGCACCAGAACCCGAACATCACCGTCTCGGTCCGTGCCCTCGACGTCACTGATCACGATGCAGTGGGCGAGGTGTTCGGCACGTTGCGAGACGAACTGGGCGGACTCGATCGAGTCATCGTCAATGCCGGGCTCGGCAAGGGCGCGAAGATCGGCACCGGGCGGGCCGAGGCCAACCTGGAGACCGCGCGCACCAACTTCGTCGGTGCCCTGTCGCAGGCGGAGGCCGCACTCTCGATCTTCCGAGAGCAGAAGCGCGGGCACCTGGTGTTCGTTTCGTCGATCAGTGCAGACCGGGGACTGCCGGGAGCCAAGGCGGCCTACTCGGCGAGCAAGGCTGCCGTGGCCTCGCTGGGCGAATCGCTGGCGACCGAACTGGCGCGAACCGACATCGCCGTCACCACGTTGCTGCCGGGCTTCATCGCCACCGACATGTCCGCCAAGGCGGGCGACAGTGCCGCTCTCACAGCCACTCTGGACCAGGGTGTGACCGCCATGATCGACGCGATCGAGAGCGAAACTCGCCGCGCCGCGCTGCCCGGCCTCAAGTGGCGAGGCATCGACGCGGCGCTGCGGTTTCTGCCGAACGTGCTGACGGATCGAATGGTCTGACTACTGCAAGTAGCCCTCGACCTGGTTGACGCTGTTGGCGGTTGCGGTATCGGGGTCCTTGCCCGCGTCGATGCGTGCGCGGCGCTGGCGCAGCAGGTCCCAGCACTGATCGAGGGCGTGCTCGAGGGAGGCCAATTCGGCCTTCTCGGTAGTCGGGTCGATGTCGCCGGCCTGGGTCTCGCTGCGGAGCTTGTGCTCGGTGGCGATGAGCTGCTGGATCTTGGTGTGGATATCGTGCTCGTTCATGGCGACCACGGTAGACCTACCAGGGTTTACCGGCCAGGTTTCGCGTCGCGAGAGCTCGTTGTACAGCCGATGCGAGCTCGGCCGACGAACCGACCAGGGCGTCGTCGGTGCACACGAGCGAGAGCGTGTAGTTGCCGTTCATTCGAGAGATGTAGGTCGACATTCTGATGGTGGACACTGCGCCCGACGGATTCGGGTGGATCGCCCGGGTGGCCAGCCCGCGTGATCGGTGGGGGCCGAGGGTGGTGACGGCACTCGGGATATCGCCGATGTTGGAGCACAACACTTCTCCGCGTCCCGGTGTCGACGTCAGCTTCGCGGCGATGCGGTGGGGGAGCAGCTGAACGATCTCCGGTGGATAGCCGGCCGGCGCTCCGACGGGAGCTCCGAATGCGGCCTTGCAGGCGATTCGGATGTCCGCGGGTGAGTCGCTTCCACGGACGGCGACGGTGGCCATCCCGATCGAGTTGGCATCACCGGATCCGGTGCGGAAGGGGATGTCGACGGTCACGGCGGGTGAACCGAGTTCGCTCATCGTGGCGGCCACAATGGAGACGAACAAGGAATTGGCCGAACCGCCAACGCTTTCTGCCGCCGAATCCCACTCTGCAACATCGATATCGACGATCACCGCGTGCATCTGCCGCGCCCGGTGCGGGGCGACGCCACCGGTGTCGGCGGTGGTGAACGCACGCAGTTCGGCTCGGGCCTTCTTGCTGACCCACAACCTCGCCGTCGCTGCGATGGATCGAACGAGGACTTTCAGGATCATCGCGATCGCGTCTCGGGCATCCGAGCCTGGATGCGGGACGGGGACGGGCCTTGTGTCACCGGAGAATGCCTGTGCGGCAGCATCTATGAGACCCCGCGCATCGGCCAACGCGTGTGAGCAGACCAACGACACCACGGTGCCGCCGTGCGTGAGGGGAGCGGCCGTCAATCGCCAACCGGGACCGTACTGCGGGTCGAGTGGAACGTCGGCCTGGGTATCGGCCCATGCGATGACGTCGTCGACGGCATCGGTGCCGTACTCGAGCGGCAGCGACTCAGGTGAGATGTCCCAGCGGAGTCGGGCACCGGGTATGCGGGGCTTGCCGACTCTACGGCCGAGTTGCCCGACGGCCAATTCTTGATGTACCCGGCCGAGTTCCTGCCTCGTCACCGTCTCGGTGGTACGCCAGATACCCTGCAGTGCAATGGGAATGCCATATCCGCGATGGGTGCGGAGGAAAATCTCGTCGATCACCGACAAGCGTGTCGAGATCACGGACTCGGGGTGCCGTGGCGTCCCGCGCCCGAGACGAACTTGCTCGCGCCCGAGAGCGCGTCGGCGGTGATCGAGATGGCACCATGTCGAAACTCGTTCTTCATCGCGGACTCCTCGTCAAGGCCGTCCTGCTCGAGAACGGACAATCGATCCTCGCGCATGCAGGTCTGGGGCAGTAGAGCGAGTTCGGCGGCCAAGGCCTCCGCTTCGGAGCGGGCCCGCCCCACCGGAACCACTCGGGTGATCAGTCCGATGTTCAGAGCTTCCTGGGCATCGACGGCGCGGCCCGTGAGGATCATGTCCATCGCCCGACCGGTACCGATGATGCGCGGCAATCGCACTGTGCCGCCGTCGATCAACGGAACACCCCACCGGCGGCAGAACACGCCGAACGTGGCGTCGTCCTCGGCGATACGCAGGTCGCACCACAGTGCCAGCTCGAGTCCGCCCGCGACGGCGTACCCGGAGACCGCCGCGATGACCGGCTTGGACAACCGCATCCGCGTCGGACCCATCGGGCCGTCACCGTGTTCGGTCGCGTGGTTCGAGCGGGATGTGCCGAGCGCGCCGAGGTCGGCTCCCGAGCAGAACGTGCCACCCTCGCCCCACAGCACTGCCACCGATGCGGCCTCGTCGGCGTCGAACTCCTCGAACGCCTGAATCAGCTCTTGGGCCGTGGGGCCGTCGACGGCGTTCCGCACCTCCGGGCGCGACAGAACGATTGTGGTGACGGGGCCTGATCGTTCGATCCGTACCGGCATGTCTGTGAACCCTACTCGAGTTCTCTTGCGTGAAGCAATGAATCAGTGCTTCAATCCTTGCATGCCCTATCGCCGAACCCCCGCGGTGCAAGCCAGGCTCGACGCCGGCCGCGAGAAGCTGTTCGCTGCCGCCATCGAGGTGCTCTCGACGCACGGCTACGCAGGTCTGTCGATCGCGTCGGTCGCTGCGGCCGCGGGAGTATCCGCAGGCAGCGTCTACACCCACTTCGAGGGCAAGGCGGACCTGGTGGTCGCCATCTTCCGCGAGGTCTGCGGCCGTGAGGTCGCCGCGGTGGTCGCCGTTGCCGGGCATGGAAGCACTGCCGAGCGGGTGACGGCAGTGGTGGAGACCTTCGCCGGACGAGCCCTGAAGAACCGAACGATGGCGTACGCGCTGCTCGCCGAACCGGTGGACCCCGCCGTCGACGCCGAGCGGTTGGTCTTCCGGCGGAAATTCACCGAGGCATTCGCCGACGCGATCGCTGCAGGCATCGCAGCCGGGGAGATCCCCGAGCAGGACGCAGCGATCTCGGCAGCAGGTCTGGTCGGGGCCGTCGGCGAAGTTCTGGTCGGTCCGTTGTCTTCCCATGAATCCAAGGATCCGGTCCCGGGTCTGGTCGCATTGTCGTTGCGCGCGTTAGGAGTTCGAGATGGACACGCATGAGGTATTCAATCAGGCAATCGACCTGAGCCCGTACGACACATCCGCGGACGCGTCGTTGCTCGACGGCCTGGCGCGGGCCGGTGGCGGCTGGGCGCTCGACGAGGTTCGGCAGTTGGGAGCCCTCGCCGGCGGAGTCGAGGCTCAGGAGTGGGGGCGGCTCGCCAACGAGAACCCACCTGTGTTGAAGACTCACGATCGCTACGGTCATCGCATCGACGAGGTCGAATTCCACCCGCACTGGCACGATTTGATGACCGTCGCCGTCGAGCACGGACTGCATGCCAGCCCCTGGACCGACGATCGTGTGGGTGCGCACGTTGCCCGCGCCGCGAAGTTCTACGTCTGGGGACAGACCGAGGCGGGTCATATGTGCCCCATCTCGATGACCTACGCCGTCGTTCCGGCACTGCGGCACAACCCCTCTCTGGCAGCACAATACGAGCCGTTGTTGGCCTCGCGGGAATACGACTTCGGTCTGCGTGTCCCGTCCGAGAAACGCGGACTGATCGCCGGTATGTCGATGACCGAGAAGCAGGGCGGATCCGACGTCCGCGCCAACACCACCACCGCAACCCCGTCGTCGGACGGGACGTATTCGATCATCGGTCACAAGTGGTTCACCTCTGCGCCGATGTCGGACATGTTCCTCACCCTGGCGCAGGCACCGGGTGGGCTGTCGTGTTTCATGCTTCCGCGCGTCCTGCCCGATGGCACCCGTAACCGAATGATGCTGCAGCGCTTGAAGGACAAGCTGGGCAACAAGTCGAATGCATCCGGCGAGCTCGAGTACCACGGGGCGACCGGTTGGCTCGTGGGTGAAGAGGGCCGCGGCGTGCGCACCATCATCGAGATGGTGAACATGACCAGGCTGGACTGCGTCATAGGATCTGCGGCGGGAATTCGTAACGCCACAGTCCGCGCGGTTCATCATGCTCGGCACCGAGCGGCGTTCGGCGCTCAGCTGATCGATCAACCACTGATGCGAAACGTGCTGGCGGACTTGACCATCGAATCCGAGGCCGCGACCGCCGCCATGATTCGTCTGGCGCAGGCCACCGACGGCTCGGCCCGCGGCGACGAGCAGGAGAGCGCACTGCGCCGAATCGCGTTGGCCATCACCAAGTACTGGGTATGCAAGCGGGCACCGGCACATGCCGCCGAAGCCCTCGAATGTCTCGGTGGTAACGGCTATGTCGAGGAATCGGGTATGCCTCGGTTGTTCCGCGAATCGCCGTTGATGTCGATCTGGGAAGGGTCGGGCAACGTCGCCGCACTCGATTCCCTGCGTGCATTGGCGCGGCAGCCGGACAGCGTCGAGGCCTTCTTCGGTGAGATCGGCCAGGCATCGGGCGTGGATTCTCGCCTCGACGACGCCATCGCGCGTGTCGGGAAAGAACTCTCCGACACCTCGGACATGGAGTATCGGGCCAGGCGAGTCGTCGAACTGATGGCTCTGACCTTCCAAGGTGCGCAGCTGGTGATGCACGGGAATCCTGCTGTGGCCGATGCGTTCTGCGCCACTCGACTCGACCGCGACTGGGGCATCGCCTTCGGCACCCTGCCGACGGGAGTCGATACCTCAGCGGTGTTGGCGCGGGTGTGATGCCGCGGATCGGCTCCTCACTTTCGAAAATGTGACGCCGATCGGAGTCGGTTATCCGAAACTGGGGAGCTGATCCGCTGCCAGACGCTGGTCCCCGAACCACCCGGCCGGCGTAGGCAAGGCTGCCGCGCGGGCGAAGGCCTGCTCGAAGCGGCGCAGCAGAGCCCGCGGATCGTCCAAGTCTCGCCAGTTCCAGCGCACTACAACCCACCCCAGATCTCGGAGTCTGTCCTCGCGGTACTTCTCGTCGAGGAGTACCCGCTTCGAGTCGTACTTGGACTCGCCGTCGAACTCGCCGATCACTTTGAACTCCCAGAACAGAAAGTCGACGCGTCCGACGAATCGGCCCGCCCCGTCGTATACCCACTGATTGAGCAGCGGCGTGGGCAGGGGCAGCGTCTCGAAGAGCATGCGACTTCGAGATTCGCCGACGCTCTCGCTCCGTCCGCTCATCAGCGATACTGCCCGCCGGGCGGCGGAGATACCGGTGCGGAAGCGAGCCGACTCCACTGCCACCGACAGGGCGTCGGAATCGGTGTGGCCTGATCTGAGTGCGCTGTCGCCCACGCACACGGATCGATCCACGGTGGTGGTTCGCGCAATGTCGACGATGGTCCGGGCCGCTGTCGTGACCGCGTAACCGTTGATCGTCGTACGTTCGGTGGGATCCAGCATGGTGCCGTGGAGGATTCGTAGCGGCCGACGCTTGCTGGCGTAGTCGAGTCCGTGGGTCATGTGGACCTTGTCCAGCGGAAGCTGCCAGATGTCGAAGCCCCAGGCAATCGCTGCCGAAACATGGCTGAGGACTTCGCCCGATGGTGCCGACAACAGGTACGACCGCGCGAGCAGCGAGTGACGTTCTGTCGGACTGGCCGACTGCATCACGTCGCCCGGTACGTAGAAGCCTGGTCGCAGGACCGACAGCTCACCGGTGCGGCGGAGTCGCCGCAGGTCGTCGTCGGTCAGACCGAACGCGAGCGCATCGGCTCGCGTGAACAGATCCGTCTGGGGTAAGTCCATGACTACTTGGACGCGCCGACCGTCGAATCGGATCCGTCTAGCGCTAAAAAGCTCCCCAGTTTTGGATTTCCGACGCCGATCGCAGGCAGATTTTCAGAACTGGGGAGCTGATTCGCAGCCGAAGCTAACTCGCACGACCCCGCTGCGCCCGGTACCAGCGCACCAGGGAATCGGTCGATGAATCCGACTGTGCAGCAGGAGCTTCGGAGTCGGTGAGCACCGGTGTCAGTTCGAGGGCCTGAGTCTTGCCCAGTTCGACGCCCCACTGGTCGTAGGAGTCGACGCCCCAGATGACGCCTTCGACGAACACCTGATGCTCGTACAGGGCGATCAATTGGCCGACCACCGACGGCGTGAGCTTCGACGCGAGAATCGAGGTGGACGGACGGTTGCCCGGCATCACCTTGTGCGGCACCACATCTGCAGGTGTGTCCTCGGCGGCGATCTCCTCGGCCGTTTTGCCGAAGGCGAGCACCTTGGTCTGGGCGAAGAAGTTGCTCATCAGCAGGTCGTGCATCGAGCCGGTGCCGTCGCGGGTGGGTAGATCGTCGGTCGGCTCGGCAAATCCGATGAAGTCGGCAGGCACCAAACGTGTTCCCTGGTGCAGCAATTGGTAGAAGGCGTGCTGGCCGTTGGTGCCCGGCTCGCCCCAGAAGATCTCGCCGGTGGGGGTGGTGACGGGGGAGCCGTCGGCCTTGACGGACTTGCCGTTGGACTCCATCGTCAACTGCTGCAGGTACGCGGCGAAGCGGGACAGGTCGTTCGAATACGGAAGCACTGCACGGGTTTCCGCGCCGAAGAACGAGCTGTACCACAGGCCGATCAGGCCGAGCAGCACCGGTGCGTTCTCGGCGAGAGGCGTCAACCGGAAGTGCTCGTCGATCCGATGGAAGCCGTCCAGGAATTCGCCGAACGCGTCTTTGCCGACGACGGCCATGACCGACAGACCGATTGCCGAATCGACGGAATAGCGTCCGCCGACCCAGTCCCAGAAGCCGAACATGTTGGCGGTGTCGATGCCGAAATCCGCGACGCGCTCGGCGTTGGTGGACACGGCGACGAAGTGCTTGGCGACGGCGTCTTCACCGAGTGCGTCGACGAGCCAGCGACGGGCCGCGGTCGCGTTGGTCAATGTTTCGAGGGTGGAGAACGTCTTGGACGCGATGATGAACAGCGTCGATGCCGGGTCGAGTCCGTCGAGTGCACCGACCAGATCGGCTGGGTCGACGTTGGAGACGAACTTCGCGGAAATCCCCGCGTCGGCGTAGTGCCGGAGCGCGTTGTAGACCATGACCGGTCCGAGGTCGGATCCGCCGATGCCGATGTTGACGACGGTGGAGATCTTGTCGCCGGTGGCACCGACCCATTCGCCCGAACGCACACGATCGGTGAATTCGCCCATAGCAGTGAGGACTTCGTGTACATCGGCGACGACGTCCTGGCCGTCGACGGTCAACGACGCGTCGGCCGGTAGACGCAACGCGGTGTGCAGAACGGCGCGGTCCTCGGAGGTGTTGATGTGCTCGCCCGAGAACATCGCGTCGCGCTTGCCTTCGACATCGGCGGTGCGGGCGAGCTCGACGAGCAACTCGACGGTCTCGCGAGTGATTCGGTGCTTGCTGTAGTCGATGTGAAGATCGGCGGCGTCGAGGGTGAATGTGTGCGCTCGGTCGGAGTCCTCGGCGAACAGTGTCCGAAGATGAGTATCGGCGATCGTGGAGTGGTGATCGGTCAGCTTCTGCCAGGCATCCGTGCCGGTGATATCGACGCTCATACGAACCAACAGTAATCCCGTGCCGAGTCGCGCGCGCGTCGTTTGTCGTTTGCGTCAGGCCCTGCGGAGGCATCATGGACGGTATGGACCAACGTGCATTGATCGAATCGATTCCGGCAAAACTGTGGATCGGCGGCAAGGCCGTCGACGCAGAGGGAGGCAAGACGTTCGCGGTGAACGATCCGGCGACCGGCAAGCCCCTGACCGAGGTGGCGGACGCATCGCCCGCCGACGCGATGAAGGCGCTCGACGCCGCCGCTGCAGCGCAGAAGAGCTGGGCGGCAACGCCTGCGCGCGAGCGCAGCGAGATTCTGCGAGCGGCCTTCGAGAAGGTCACCGAACGCGCCGACGACATCGCGCTGCTGATGACGCTCGAGATGGGCAAAGCACTCGCCGAGTCCAAGGCCGAAGTGAAATACGGTGCCGAGTTCTTCCGCTGGTTCGCCGAGGAAGCCGTGCGCATCGGCGGGCGCTACACCCCGGCTCCTGCGGGCAACGGTCGAATTCTCGTCACCAAGGCTCCCGTGGGCCCGGTATTGGCGATCACCCCGTGGAACTTCCCGCTCGCGATGGGTACCAGGAAGATCGGGCCTGCTCTGGCCGCCGGCTGCACCATCGTCGTCAAGCCCGCCCGCGAGACCCCGCTGACGATGCTGCTGCTCGCGCAGATCTTCGACGAGGTCGGCTTGCCCGAAGGTGTGCTCTCGGTACTGACGACGTCGAAGTCCGGCGACGTCACCGGACCACTTCTCGAAGACCCACGCTTGCGGAAACTCACGTTCACCGGCTCGACGGGAGTCGGTAAATCGCTCGTCGAGAAATCTGCGACGAGGTTGCTGCGGACGTCGATGGAACTGGGTGGCAATGCCCCGTTCGTAGTGTTCGACGACGCGAACATCGACGACGCGGTGGACGGCGCGATGCTGGCGAAGATGCGCAACGGCGGAGAGGCCTGCACCGCGGCGAACCGGCTGCACGTGCACAACAGCGTTCGCGAGGAGTTCACCAACAAGTTGGTGGCGAAGATGTCCGAGATGAAGCTCGGACCCGGCGTCGACCCCGACACCAAGCTCGGGCCACTGATCAACGCAGATCAGCTCGAAACCGTGCAAGAGCTCGTCGACGATGCAGTGGAGAAGGGAGCGACGGTCGCGCTCGGCGGTACCGCACCGGGCGGAGATGGGTACTTCTACCCGGCGACCGTGCTCACCGACGTGCCAGCCAAGGCCAGGATCCTGAGAGAGGAAGTGTTCGGGCCTGTCGCTCCCATTGTCGGCTTCGACACCGAGCAGGAAGGTATCGACGCAGCGAACGCCACCGAATACGGCCTGGCGTCGTACATCTACACCGAGAACCTGGACCGCGCACTACGGGTGGCCGACGCCATCGACAGCGGAATGGTGGGCGTCAACCGCGGAGTGATCTCGGACGCGGCTGCGCCGTTCGGTGGAGTCAAGGAATCGGGATTCGGCCGTGAGGGCGGATCCGAGGGCATCGAGGAATACCTCGAGACCAAGTACATCGCGTTGACGTAGAACGTCGGTTGGGCGTGCATCCGCGCGCCCAACCGAGGGGTCTATCAGTGTCCGAGGCGACCGCGACCGAGGCGGAGCAGGAGCATGGCCAACGTGTGGCCTTCCTGACCGAGGCTGCTGAAACGCTCGAGGACCTTCATCTCGCGGCTGTGCACCAGGCGCGGACCACCGGAGGCCATGCGGGTGCGGCCGATGATCTGCGAGACCTCGGAGCGACGCTTGATTGCCGTCAGGATCTCGGCATCGAGGCGGTCGATTTCCTGGCGCAAATCGTTGATCTCGGCCTCGCTGGAAGGCACTGCAATCTCTGAGTCGATCTTCGTCGTCATGGCCATCGTCTCTCCTCGGGTCACATCTTGGATCGCTGCGTCGTCCGTCACCGTTACGCCTTTCGTATTCGGAGCTGCATCGCTCGGCGGCTCGGTTCCCGGCTCGAATTTCCTGCCCGGACCTTCGAGCCCCCGCCTGGAACCAGGGGCGTTGCGTCTATCGACAGGCTCCCGTACGTATGGCTGAGGAGCGGCCGACCCGACGCAGGCGATGACGTACGGTTTTTTCGATCACCGATCCAGTGTGCCACGGGCCGACCGTCCTGAAAAGTTATCCGTCGAGGCCGGGACCACGCGATGTGGGTTTGTCGGTACGCGCCGGTAACCTGACCTGACGATGAACACATTCCTCCAAGGCCTCGCGTCCCGTAAGAATGCTGCGTCCGACGCGTTGTTGGAAGGGCTCAATCCCCAGCAGCGTGAGGCCGTTGTGCACACCGGATCGCCGCTGCTCATCGTGGCTGGAGCCGGTTCGGGCAAGACAGCGGTGCTGACGCGTCGTATCGCGTATCTGCTCGCCGAGCGCGGGGTGTCCCCAGGTCAGATTCTGGCCATCACGTTCACCAACAAGGCCGCCGCGGAGATGCGCGAGCGAGTCGCCGGTCTGGTGGGACCGCGAGCGAATGCGATGTGGGTATCGACGTTCCACTCGAGTTGTGTGCGAATTCTGCGGGCACAGGCAGCGCTGTTGCCCGGGCTGAACTCGAACTTCTCGATCTACGACGCCGACGACTCGCGCCGATTGCTGACGATGATCTCCAAGGATCTGCAGATCGACACCAAGAAGTTCTCGGCGCGGCTGCTCTCGACGGCGATCTCCAACCTCAAGAACGAACTGATCGGCCCGGACAAGGCCACCGAGGACGCCGACGGCGACCCTGCCGAGCTGCCGCGGCTCGTCGCGAAGGTCTATCGCATCTATCAGCAGCGTCTGCGCGCGGCCAACGCCATGGACTTCGACGACCTCATCGGCGAGACAGTGGGAATTCTGCAGGCCTTCCCGCAGGTGGCCCAGTACTACCGCCGCAGATTCCGGCACGTGCTGGTCGACGAGTATCAGGACACCAACCACGCTCAGTACATGCTGGTGCGAGAGCTGGTGGGCACTCCCGATGCCGACGGAGCGCTCGAGGGCACCGTCGCTCCGGGAGAGCTGTGTGTGGTGGGCGATGCCGATCAGTCCATCTACGCCTTCCGCGGCGCGACCATCCGCAACATCGAGGAATTCGAGCGCGACTACCCCGACGCTCGCACTATCTTGCTCGAGCAGAACTACCGGTCGACGCAGAACATTCTCTCGGCCGCCAATGCCGTGATCTCTCGCAACATCGGTCGCCGCGAGAAGAAGTTGTGGACCGACACCGGCGAGGGCGAGCTGATCGTCGGTTACGTCGCAGACAACGAGCACGACGAGGCGTCGTTCGTGGCCTCGGAGATCGACCGACTCGTCGACGGCGGAGATGTGCGCTTCGACGAGGTAGCGGTGTTCTATCGCACCAACAACTCCTCGCGTGCGCTCGAAGAGATCTTCATTCGACTCGGTCTGCCGTACAAGGTCGTCGGCGGCGTCCGGTTCTACGAGCGCAAGGAAGTACGGGACCTGGTCGCGTATCTGCGGGTGCTGTCCAACGAGGACGACACCGTCAGCATGCGACGCATCCTGAACACCCCGCGCCGAGGTATCGGCGATCGTGCCGAGGCGTGTGTCGCCGTCCACGCGGAGCAACGTGACATCAGCTTCTCGCGCGCCTTGCACGACGCGGCCGCGGGCAGGGTGGCGTTGCTCAACTCGCGGCAGCAGAAGTTGATCGCACAGTTCATGGAATTGCTCGACGAACTGCGCGCCGTACTCACCGCGACCGACGGCGACGGAAACGACATCGCAGATATCGGTGATGTCGTCGAAGCCGTTCTCGACCGCACCGGCTACCGCGCCGAACTCGAAGCCAGCAGTGATCCGCAGGACGGTGCACGCCTGGACAATCTCAACGAACTTGTGAGCGTGGCAAGGGAGTTCACGTCCGAGGCGCGAAACCAGGCCGCGGTGGCGGAGGAAGCGCTTGAGACAGGCGACGACCGAAGCGAGGACGACGGTGGCGTCGACGGGCTGGCCGAACCGGGTTCGCTCGCGGCGTTCCTCGAACGGGTCTCCCTGGTGGCCGATACCGATCAGATTCCCGACTCGGGCACCGGAGTCGTCACATTGATGACGCTGCACACCGCGAAGGGCCTGGAGTTTCCGGTCGTCTTCGTGACCGGCTGGGAGGACGGCCAATTCCCGCACATGCGAGCACTGGGTGACCCCAACGAACTGTCCGAGGAACGACGCCTGGCATACGTGGGCATTACTCGCGCACGGCAGCGGCTCTATCTCACGCGCGCGATCATGCGGTCGGCGTGGGGCCAGCCTATCGCGAACCCGGAATCGCGGTTCCTGCAAGAGGTTCCGCAGCACCTGATCGATTGGCGACGTGAGGATCCCGGCACCGGCGGCGGCCGCGCGATCGGCGGTGGGAGATCCGGCAGCTACGGCTCGAACAGTTACGGCTCGGGCGGTGGTTACGGCTCGAACAGCTATGGCTCGGGTGGTTACGGCGGCTCCTCGTCACGCGGCCAGAGCTCGTCGCCCAGCTTCGGTGCCGCCAAGGGGCGCAACTCCAATCTTGTGCTCGCCGTCGGTGATCGAGTCAGTCACGACAAGTACGGCCTGGGTACGGTGCTGGAATCGACCGGTGCCGGGGTCAAAGCGATGGTCCTGATCGACTTCGGCTCGGCCGGCCGCGTCAAGATGATGCTCATCGGTGGCGTCCCGATGACCAAGCTGTAGAGACCAAGCTGTAAAGACCCCGACAACGCGAAAGCCGGGCCCTGCGAGAGCGGGGTCC
This sequence comes from Rhodococcus sp. WWJCD1, assembly GCF_002258735.1. Lineage (NCBI taxonomy): Bacteria > Bacillati > Actinomycetota > Actinomycetes > Mycobacteriales > Nocardiaceae > Rhodococcus > Rhodococcus sp. WWJCD1. The sequence goes on along the minus strand of NZ_NOXY01000005.1, from coordinate 319,057 downwards.
GGCTTGTTGTGCAGTAGTGGAAGAGACTCAGTCCATTTCGGGTCCGAGGGAGATTCCTCGGGAGGCGAGCCAGGGGAGCGGGTCGATCTTGACTTCGCCCGGGAGGTGGACTTCGAAGTGCAGGTGCGGTCCGGTGGAGAAGCCGCGGTTGCCCATACGTGCGATCTGATCGCCGGCCATGACATCCTGGCCGACGGTGACGAGCGTGCTGTCGATGTGGCCGTAGACGGTGATCGTGCCGTCGGCGTGCTGCAGTCGTACCCACATGCCGAAGCCTGCGGCCGGACCGGAGTCGATGACCTTGCCGTCGGCGACGGCGTAGATCGGAGTTCCGATGGCGTTGGCAACGTCGACACCGGCGTGGAGAACGCCCCATCGAGTACCGAAGTTGGAGGTGTAGGTGCCCTGCGCGGGGAGGGCGAACAGGGGCCGGCGGGCGGCTGCTTCACGTGCAGCACGCTCTTCGCTGAAGCGCTGGCCCTTGGCGAGCAAGTCGTTGAACTGGCTCAGATCGGCCGGTGCCGCGACGCTGAGAATCTGCGGTGCCTGCGACGGCGTTGCGCTCGACGAATCTGCGTCGAGTTCGGCCGTCTGCGGGGCAGTGGTGGCCGCGACTGCGGCGGCGGGTGCTTCACCGGCGGCGAGCGCGTACTCGGAGGTGGCGACCGCGGTGGGCGAGTCGTCGTTGATGACGGCCTGGCCTGCAGCTACGACAGCACCGGCAGCCACGGCGAGTACAGCAGCGCGGCCTTTGAGGGCGGTGGGGGGAAGCGGGATTCGGTGTGCGCCGCCGCGACGGGCCACGGGGGTGGCGTCTGCGGTGGTCGCGAACGTCGTGACGACGGTCGGTGCTTCGTCGGGTGCTACGTAGGCGGTGTCGACGTACTCGGCCTCGGCGTACTGGTACGCGGGGTAGGAGTAGGCGTCGTACGCGCCGTTGTCGTCGGCAGGCTCGTAGCTGTAGACCGTGGTCGCTTCTTCAGCGGCGGGTCGAGAGAACCGGCTGGAGGTGAAGGACGCACGGTGTTGCTGCAAGACCTACAACCTCCGTTATCCGTGACCTGGCCGTTACTGAAAGACTCGGCAGACGGTAACGAAATGATTGCGGGGCGCGCAAGTTAACAGCCCAAACTGGGAGGATATGTGAGATGGCTCACAGGCCGACCAGTGTTTATGTCGTGAGGAGCCACATCCGTAATCGGACACCCGGAGTGCATGAAGCAACAGTAACGGTGTCCACGTCCGTCGAGCCGATACCGTGATCCGAATGCCGACTCCCACCTTCGACGACTCGTCCGCCCGCGGTTCCGAGCGTGCGGAACCGCAACGAATCGAGCCGCTCGATGGGCCGGGCGACAGAGCGGACGATCCGTCACCCACGTCGCGCGTCGCGGTTGCACTCGTCTTCGCTCTGATCGCAGCAGCTGCCGCGGTGGCGGCCCCACTCGTCGGCGTCGTCCGAAGCGTCGACGGTTCGCCGGTGGGAAGCGGCGCCGCGTCGGTCGCGGTTGTTGCCGTCGCTCTTCCGATCCTGGTTGCCGTCGCAGCGGCGGTGGGTGCTGCCACGAGGCGTATCGAATTCGCCGCGGCACTCCTGGCCGGGTACGGCGCGGTGGCTCTCGGAATCACGCTGCTGGACATCGCTCTGCTGTCGGATCCGATCGACGCGAATCGGCTCGAGCTTTTTCGTCCCCTGAGCGCAGCCATGCTCGACTCCACCACTGGTGCCCAGATTCTGCTCGTCGGTCACGCAGCGTCGGTGCTGGCGGGCGTTGCGGGGTGGTCCGCGGTGCATCGCGCCGGGCTCGGTGACGGGTACGGCCACTCGGTCTATTCCGAGCATGTGGGGCGCGCGTCGGCGGGTCGGGTCGGTTCGTTGCTGGGGGCGTTGCTCGGCGTGTTCGGTGTGCTCGCGGCCGTCGCGGCGTTCTCGTCGCTGTACCGCTCGGAGGACCCGGTGGTGATCGTCACCGCCGTCGTGGAATCGCCGGTGTTCGTCGCCGTGGGATCCGGGGTCGTCGGCGTCGCGGCACTCGTGGTGGTTGCGTCGGCGCTGGCCTCGCTGTCGCCGCTGGTGGCCTCGGGTGCGTCCGTCGGAGCCGGACTCGGCGTGCTGGGGTTCGCGGGCGTCGGTCTGCTCGCCGGACTGAGCACCGGCGCTCGGGTGAGCGCCGGGCCCGGGGCCTATCTGGGGACGGCGGCCGGAATCGGGTTGCTGGTCTGCGGCGCAGCGCTCGCACCCGTCGCCGCTGCCCGAGACCGGCGCGCGCTGCAGCGAGCGCAGGAACGCGAGGCGGGTGCGCGAAGTGCCCGCGGGGTCGCTGGTCCAGGAGCGACCAGATGGCATGCCGCAGCAGGCAGTGCAGGCGTTCTCGCCGGCGCGCTGTTCGTCGTCGGATCGTTGCTGCCGATTCTCGAGACCGACTCGGGCACCGCCGTGCCGCAGATCCTGGCCACCCGGGTGGTGTTGGTCGCCGGCTTCGTGATGATTCTGGGTTCGGTGCCGCTGATGTTCTCCGAGTTCGCCTCTGCTGCACGCCCGTTCGTGGCCTTGTTCTGGCTCGGCGCGGTGTCGGCGGCGGCTTCGGTGTTGCAATCGGTCGTGCTTGCCGAGGACGTGGACGGAGTCGGCACCGGCATCGGCGCTCTCGCGATCATCGCGGGCGTCGTCGCAGCGGCAGTCACCGGACTCCTGGCACTGTTCGCCGGATCGGCCGAACGCGACGATGTCGACACATCCGCGGACGTGTCGACGGACGGCGTCGTGCTGGGTGTCGGGTTGCTCGGTGCCGCACTTCTCGCGATCGGCTTGGCGCTGCCGCTGTATCGGGGTAGCGACGTCACCGCGGCAACCGTCACCGAATTTCCGTGGGGTTGGGATACCTGGGGGCAGATGGTGCTCGCCGTCGGCATCGTCGTCGCAGCCCTCGTCGCCGCACGTGCTCGGGCCGCGCGCGGCTCAGTTCTGCTCGCGGCAGCAGCGGTCGCCGGCATCGTTCATCTCGCGTCCTGGCCGCTGACATCTGCGCGTGCAACGGATCCGGTGATGGGGCCCGCCGTACTGCCGTTGGTGGTGGGAATCGTCGTTCTCGGTGTCGCTGCGGCACTTTCGGCCCGCCGCGCCGATCGGTGACGGCCATTTCATCGCGCCCTCGGCGGTGAGATAGGCCACATAGCATGCATGCGCCCGATGCGCCGTCGGGGCACCTGGATAAAGTCCATGCTCAGACCCGCTCACACCCCTGGAGCGGGCGTCAACGTAGACGAGACGGTGAGCTGATGGATCTCTTCGAATACCAGGCGAAGGAATTGTTCGCCAAGCATGGCGTACCCACCTCCGCCGGTCGTGTCACCGACACGGTCGCCGGAGCAACACAGATTGCCGAAGAAATCGGCAAGCCAGTAATGGTCAAGGCACAGGTCAAGGTCGGCGGCCGCGGCAAGGCCGGCGGAGTCAAGTACTCCAAGGACGTCGCAGCAGCCACCGAGAACGCAGAAGCGATTCTCGGACTCGACATCAAGGGCCATGTCGTCAAGAAGCTTCTCGTTGCAGAAGCCTCCGACATCGCCGAGGAGTACTACATCTCCTTCCTGCTCGATCGCACCAACCGCACCTACCTCGCGATGTGTTCGGTCGAGGGTGGAGTGGAGATCGAGGTGACGGCGGAGGAGAACCCCGACGCACTCGCACGTATCCCGGTCGACGCAGTCAAGGGCGTCGACCTCGCTTTCGCTCGTGAGATCGCCGAGAAGGGCAAGCTGCCCGCCGAGGTGCTCGATGCCGCTGCGGTGACCATCCAGAAGCTGTGGGAGGTCTTCATCAACGAAGACGCTCTCCTGGTCGAGGTCAACCCGCTGGTTCGCACCCCCGACGATCAGATCCTGGCCCTCGACGGCAAGGTGACGCTCGACGCCAACGCAGACTTCCGCCAGGCCGGCCACGCCGAGTTCGAGGACAAGGACGCAGCCGATCCCCTCGAGGCCAAGGCCAAGGAGAACGACCTCAACTACGTCAAGCTCGACGGTCAGGTCGGAATCATCGGAAACGGTGCAGGACTTGTCATGTCGACCCTCGACGTCGTCGCATACGCAGGCGAGGCACACGGCGGCGTCAAGCCCGCCAACTTCCTCGACATCGGCGGCGGAGCGTCGGCCGAGGTCATGGCCGCAGGCCTCGACGTCATCCTCGGTGACGAGCAGGTCAAGAGCGTGTTCGTCAACGTATTCGGTGGCATCACCGCTTGTGACGCAGTTGCCAACGGCATCGTCGGCGCGCTGAAGAAGCTGGGCGACGACGCCAACAAGCCGCTGGTCGTCCGTCTCGACGGCAACAAGGTCGAAGAGGGCCGCAAGATTCTCGCCGACGCCGCGCACCCGCTGGTGACGCTCGCCGGAACCATGGACGAGGGCGCCGACAAGGCCGCCGAGCTGGCAGCGAAGTAGAGGAAACAATGTCTATCTTTCTGAACAAGGACAACAAGGTCATCGTCCAGGGCATCACCGGCGGCGAAGGCACCAAGCACACCGCCCTGATGCTCAAGGCCGGCACCCAGGTCGTCGGTGGCGTCAACGCACGCAAGGCCGGAACCACGGTCAAGCACGTCGACGCTCAGGGCAACGACATCGAATTGCCGGTGTTCGCTTCGGTTTCGGAGGCCATGGAGAAGACCGGAGCCGACGTGTCCATCGCGTTCGTGCCGCCGGCATTCTCCAAGGACGCCATCGTCGAGGCCATCGACGCTGAGATCCCGCTGCTCGTCGTCATCACCGAGGGCATCCCCGTGCAGGACTCCGCGTACGCGTGGGCCTACAACGTGGAGAAGGGCAAGAAGACCCGCATCATCGGCCCGAACTGCCCCGGAATCATCACTCCCGGTGAGGCATTGGTCGGCATCACGCCCGCCAACATCTCGGGAACCGGCCCCATCGGCCTGGTCTCCAAGAGTGGCACGCTGACCTACCAGATGATGTTCGAGCTCCGCGACTTCGGATTCTCGACGGCCATCGGCATCGGCGGCGACCCGGTCATCGGAACCACCCACATCGACGCCATCGAGGCGTTCGAGGCGGACCCCGAGACCAAGATCATCGTCATGATCGGTGAGATCGGCGGCGACGCCGAAGAGCGTGCAGCCGATTACATCAAGGCCAACGTGACCAAGCCGGTCGTCGGCTACGTCGCAGGCTTCACCGCTCCCGAGGGCAAGACCATGGGCCACGCCGGCGCCATCGTCTCCGGCTCGCTGGGAACGGCGCAGGCGAAGAAGGACGCACTCGAGGCCGCAGGCGTCAAGGTCGGCAAGACGCCGTCCGAGACCGCTGCACTCGCGCGCGAAATCCTGGAATCGCTTTCTGTGAAGTAAGTTTCACATCGTAAGAAGCCCGCTACCGAATCCGGTGGCGGGCTTTTTCGTGCGCTCGCGCCGCGTGAATAGACCACTGCATACGTCTGGGCGCGGCAATGTGACATTCACGCGGACCGGGCGGCGCTACTGAGTCTCGAACTTGTCCACTCGCCACAGAACGAACACGGTCATCGCGCCGAACAGTGCCGACATCAGGGCGTAGTAGATCGACCCGAATGTTCCGGCTGCCCACGCCATCAAGATTGCGCAGATCAGGAACAGGCCGACTTTGAAGTACTCGAATCTCTTACGCGTCATGTCTCCCTCCCCACTGGACTGACTCTATTGTGCACCGAAAGGGCTGTCCAGCAAGGTAATTCGTTTCCAAAGTCGAGTCAAACGGATATCAATAGCAGAAGTAACAATAAGTTGAGACACTGGGTGCATGTCCGAGTTTCTGCGTCGCCTGCATCGGGAGGGATGGCAGGCAGACCCCGCCGTGCGGCCGGTCGGCCGGTTGATGATCGCGGCCATGGTGGTCTCGTGTCTGTATGCACTCGCCTCGGTGGCGCTGGCGAAGTCGCTGGCGGATTTCCAGATGCATCGACAGGGCATGGACGACGGCTCCCTTCCGGCCTCGGCGAAAGCGATCGTCTACGGGGCCTACTCGCTGCGGGTGATCACTGTGGTCAGCCTGATCTTCGGCTACTCGTATCTTGTCCAGCGACTCTCCAGGCGCAGTCCATCCGAACATCGGCTCTTGTTGAGCTGGAGCATCTTCGGAGTGGCCGCCTACTCCTACCTGATCTTCACCCCGAATCTTCCGTGGACCCACGTGGTGCAAGCGATTCAAGTGGTGATCCTGCTGGCGGTGGCACTGCTGCTGTTCACTCCGCGCGTGCGGGCCTATTTCGCGGGCACACCAGTGGACTAGATTGACCCCCGTGCACAACATCTTCACCACCGCCTTCGTGACGGTCCATCGGCTCTACGTAAAGAAGGTCGAACGAAAGGGCCGCACTGCAGCGGAGGTCGACGAGATCATCCGGTGGTTCACTGGATTCGACCAAGCCACCCTCGATCGACATCTCGAGGCCGAGACGACGTTCGAGGACTTCTTCGCGGCAGCGAACCTGAACCCGAACGCGACACTGATCACCGGAGTCGTCTGCGGCATTCGCGTCGAGAATGTCGAGGACCCGCTGATGAAGAAGATCCGGCTGTTGGACAAACTGATCGACGAACTCGCCAAGGGCAAGGCAATGACGAAGATTCTGCGTAGCTGACGATCGGGTTGGAATCACGATGAATCGAACTGTGGTCATTGCTTCGGCGCAGGACTTCACTGTGCGTCATGACAACCACAGAAAACCGTGTTCTCACCAAGGACTGGCCCGACGCTCCCACCACCGCTGCCGGGTGGATTTCTCGCGCCGGTGAGGTAGCGCAGCTTCTCGCCGTCGACGCGGTCGCCCGCGACAAGGGACGTGAGGCTCCCACCGCCGAAGTTCAATTACTCAAGGACGCCGGTCTCGTCACGCTGCTGGGCCCCGTCGAACATGGCGGTGCAGGGCAGGATTGGCCGACGGCGTACCAGGTGATCCGTACCGTCGCCGCCGCCGACGGTTCCATCGGTCAGCTGCTGGGCTATCACCTGTTGTGGTTCTGGGCCGCCCGACTCGTCGGCACACCCGAGCAGATCGAGGCCGTCGAAGCCGACGCAACGAAGAACAAGTGGTTCTTCGGCGGTGCCGTCAATCCTCGGGACAACGACGTTGCCGTCACCGACGAGGGTGACACCATCGTGTTCGACGGTTCCAAGACCTTCTCCACCGGCAGCCGTGTCTCGGACGTGACCGTGCTCGAAGGTGCGCTCGAGGGCAGTACCGATCACGTGTTCGCGATCGTGCCGTCCAACATCGAGGGCTTGTCCTTCCGCGACGACTGGGACAACATCGGCCAGCGTCAGACCGAGAGCGGCAGCGTGACCATCGACAAGGTTCGCGTCGACTGGGCCAGCGCAGCAGGATTCGTGGACAAGGCTTTTCAGCCTCGCGTCTACAACACGCTCAACGTCCCGACCATCCAACTGGTGTTCGTCAACTTCTACCTCGGAATCGCGAGGGGTGCTCTCGAGGAGGCAGCGTCGTACACCAAGGACAAGACTCGCGCCTGGCTGCACAGCACCGTGGACAAGGCCGTCGACGAGCCGTACATCATCGACATCTACGGCGACCTGACCGCCAAGCTGTGGGCCGTCGAAGCCCTTGCCGACGCAGTAGCGTTGGAAGGCAAAAAGATTCACGACAATGCCTGGAACGTCACCGCCGAGGAGCGCGGTGATCACGAGGTACGGGTGGCCGCGGTCAAGGCTCGCGCCACCGAGGTGTCGCTCGAGATCACGTCGACGGTGTTCGAGGCCCTCGGTGCGCGTGCGACGGCCAGCAAGTACGGCTTCGACCGCTTCTGGCGCAACGTGCGTACCCACACCCTGCACGATCCGGTCGCGTACAAGCGGCGCGAGGTAGGGCGCTGGGTTCTCACCGGCGAGCTGCCCGAGCCCACCTGGTATTCGTAGAACATGTTCGGAGGAGAAGAACTGTGAGCACCGAAAAAATCGCCGACGCAATCAAATTCGCATACTGGGTACCCAATGTCTCGGGTGGTCTGGTCACCAGTACCATCGAGCAACGCACCAGCTGGGATTACGAGTACAACAAGAAGCTGGCGCAGACCGCCGAGAACAACGGCTTCGAGTACGCGCTGAGTCAGGTGCGTTACGAGGCCAGCTACGGGGCGGAGTTCCAGCACGAATCCACCAGCTTCTCGCTCGCACTCCTGCTGGCCACCGAGAGGCTCAAAGTCATTGCGGCGGTGCATCCGGGGCTATGGCAGCCGGCCGTTCTGGCCAAGCTGGGCGCTACCGCGGATCACCTGTCCAACGGCCGCTTCGCGGTGAACGTCGTCAGTGGTTGGTTCAAGGACGAGTTCACCCACCTGGGTGAACCGTGGCTCGAGCACGACGAAAGATACCGTCGCAGCGCCGAATTCCTGCAGGTGCTGCGCAAGATCTGGACCGAGGACGACGTCGACTTCCGGGGCGACTTCTATCGGATCCACGATTTCACCCTCAAGCCGAAACCGCTCAACACCCCGGAGCGGCGCAATCCCGAGCTGTTCCAGGGCGGGAATTCTTCTGCGGCGCAGGAGAATGCCGGTCGGTACTCGGATTGGTACTTCAGCAACGGCAAGGATTTCGACGGCGTCACCGAGCAACTCGACAATCTTCGACGCATCGCGCGTGATCATCAGCGCGAGGTCAAGTTCGGCCTCAATGGCTTCATCATTGCCCGCGACACCGAGAAGGAAGCGCGAGACACGCTGCGCGAGATCATCGAGAAGGCGAACAAGCCCGCCGTCGAAGGCTTCAAGGGAGCGGTGCAGCAGGCCGGGAATTCGACGGGTGACAAGAAGGGTATGTGGGCCGACTCGTCGTTCGAGGATCTCGTTCAGTACAACGACGGCTTCAAGACCCAGTTGATCGGGACGCCGGAGCAAGTGGCCGAGCGGATCGTTGCCTACCGACGCCGCGGCGTCGACCTGATTCTCGGTGGCTTCCTGCACTTCCAGGAGGAGATCGAGTACTTCGGAGCCAAGGTGCTTCCGCTGGTTCGGGAACTCGAGGCCGCCGAAGTCGACGACCAGGAGCTCGTCGGGGCCCGTTGACCTGGAGTGCCTGGATCGGTCGGGTCCGTGCAGTAGCGTGAGTCGAAAGGACCCGACCGACCCTGGGTACGTAACTATCAGGATGAGGAGACGCGATGACCTACTCGCCCGGCGGCCCTGAATCAGGGGGCAGCTCCAACTCTGGTGGCTACGGCGGAGGCGGACCGTCCTACGGTCAGTCCTCCTCGCCGAATCAGCCTCCGTCACCTGCGCAGGGCCACGGTCAGGGTCAGCCGTTCCATCAACCGTCGGTATCCAATCCTTTCGGGCCTCCGGTGCCGGGCACCTCGGCACCCGGCGCGCCCGGGACGTCAGCGCCCGGATCCCCTGCACCCGAACGTAAGTCGCCCGGATCGGGATTGACGAACCTGCCGAGGATTCTCACGTTCGTGGTGCTCGGGCTCGGCATCGTGAACTTCCTGCTCGGTTTGCTCGATCTCGTCACTGCCGAAGTCAGCTCGGCGCAGGAACTGCCGAGCAGCATCCAGACGTCGTTCAGCACCACGTTCTTCGCTTCCGGTGGCAGCGCGGTGTCGGTGGCGCTGCTGCTGGCCGCCGGCCTGATCGCCGGTGCGTCGCTGCTGCAGAAGGATGCCAAGAACCAGGCCGTGGTTGCCGCCTTGGCGATCACCGGATTCCTGGTGCTGGTCTTCCAGTCGTTCAGTCTGCCGAGCGCCGAGGGCAACGAGTTCGCCAGCACCACCAGTTCGCTCGGTATCGGTGCAATCCTGGTGCTGGTCCTCGGCTTCGTACAAGCTGCGGCCGCTGTGGTGGCCTTGCTGTTCGACGCGGGCATCGTCAAGGCACCTGCCCCCAAGCCCGCAGGCTACGGCAGTCAGAATCAGCAGGCCGGCTACGGACAGCAGAACCCGTACAACGCGCCCACGACATCGTTCGGTGGGCCGTCGCAGCCCCAGAACTACAGCAATCCGCCGTCGTACGGACAGGCTCCGGGAGCTCCGTCGAACTACGGTCAGGCTCCGAGCGGACAGTCGTCGGGTCAGCATTCGTACAATCCGGGTGGGCAGCCGTCGTACGGCGGTCAATCTGCGCCCAACACGTCGCCGCAGGGTGGCTACTCACCGCCGCCCTACACCGGTCCGAGTACCCCCGCCGCGGGGCAGGCGTACCCACCGAATCAGTATCAGTACGGTCAGCCGTCGGGCTACGGCCAGCCCCCGGTGAAGCCCGAGGAGCCCACATCGGGCGATCAGTCGACGCCCTACGGCGCGCCCACGCAGTCGTTCGGTGCCACGCCCGCCGTGGACGACGAGAAGAAGCACGACTGATTCAGGCATCACATCCCACTTCGCGGCGCGCCTGACCGGCGTGCCGCGAAGTTGATGCGACTCTCGTTGCGATGAGCGATCTATTGAATCGAGACACTCGACGCGCGGCTGCGAGGACTGCCCGGGTCGGCACCGGGCCTACCCCGGACCAGTCGCGCATGCTCGCCGCCGTGGCGTTCAAGACCTCCGGGCTGGTCGTGGTGATCGCCACCACCCTCGTTCTGGTCACTCTCGTCTCGGTGAACAGCGATCTCACCGGAACTCTCGGAGCTATTGCCGGCACGTGGTTCGCCGTGCATCTGGTTCCCCTGACCATCGGCGGGACGTCCCTCGGCGTCGCACCGCTACTGCCCACCCTGATCATCGGCTGGTCCGTCGCTCGTACCGTCCACCGCGCGGTGGATCCGGACACCGAACGCCGCATGGTTCGGTGGGTGTTCGCCGCCTCGTTGGCCGGTCCGCTCGCCGTCACCGCGATCGCCTTGGCCGTTGCCGGGGACGCGTCCACCGTCATCGGCCTGTCGAGCCCCAATGCTCTCGCGGCCTTCTCCTGGGTAGCCGGCGTTCACGCGGCCGCGTCCGGAACCGGGTTGATCCTTGCGCGCTGGGATTCCCTTGTGCTCCGCCGCGGTGTCCAGGAATGGGTTCGTGCCCTCGTCGCACCGCTCGTGCGCGCACTGTCGATCCTCGTCGCAGGTGGCGCGGCCGTGGTGCTGCTCGCTCTGCTCGCCTCCTGGGAAACCGCCGGTGCACTGGTCGAAAGTGGGCGCGACTTCGTCGGCATGCTCGGCCTGACCGCTCTGTCGGTGCTCTACCTCCCCAACGTCCTGATCGGCGCGCTCGCCGTGGCGACCGGGTCCACAGCTGGTTTCGGCGACGCATCGGTGAGTCTCTTCGCGACGACGGGTGGCCCGCTTCCGCCGTTGCCGATCCTGGCCGTCCTTCCAGAAGGCCCTGCGCAGACGATCTGGGTCGTCATGCTCGCCGTCCCGATCGGCGCGGGGCTGCTGCTCGGCCGTGACTGCGCCATCCGCAGCGCCGACATCCAGGTCGCTGTGTCCTCGGTGTGGGTGGTGGCAGCTGCAGCCGGAGTACTCGCAGCCCTGTTCGGATACGCCGCAGGTGGAAGCCTCGGCACCTTCGGAACCGTCGAGGTCACCGTCTGGAGCTTCGGACTGTTGACATTTGCCTGGCTGGCCGTCGCGGGCACGATATCCGCGGCCATCGTCGTGTGGCGTCGAGCAGAACCCGAACCCGAACCCGAACACGAACACGACGAACCGGCCTCGGCTGTGGTGCCCGCCGCCGAGGTGGCGATCGAAGCGGCTCCCGCCTCCGAGCCGAAGGACGGTTTGGACGTCGAAGAAGTCGTCGAGGCGGAGGTCGTGGACGAACTTCCGGCCGAGCCTGCCCAGGAACCGGTCGCCGAGCCGGCGGTCGATGCCGATACCGACGAGCCGCTGGACGCCGAGATCGTCGCCCCGCCCGGGGACACGGACGGACCTGCCCGGTAGTCGGTGTGTGGGGCGCAGCGACTAGGCTTTCTGCTGGCTCGAACGTTCCCCCTCGATACCTCAGGAGTAGTGCGCTGACTGCCTTGCGTGAGACACCCGCGCGGGTCGTCGTCCTCGCGTCGGGGACCGGCTCGCTGCTGCAGTCGATCATCGCGGCGACAGCGTCCGAGAACTATCCCGCGCGCATCGTCGCCGTCGGAGTCGATCGCGACTGCGATGCTGCCCGCCGTGCGGACGAGGCCGGGATACCGTACTTTCGGATCGGGCTGCGAGACTATGCCGAGCGTGCCGAGTGGGATGTTGCGCTCACCGATGCCGTCCTGGGTCACGAGCCGGATCTGGTGGTCACCGCCGGCTTCATGAAAATCCTCGGCGAGCGATTTCTCGACGCTTTTGCCGGACGCATCGTCAACACTCACCCCGCGCTCCTGCCGTCGTTTCCGGGTGCGCACGCCGTTCGGGATGCACTCGATCACGGCGTCAAACTGACCGGTTCGACGGTTCATCTGGTCGATTCCGGCGTCGACACCGGGCCGATCCTGGCGCAGGAAGCCGTTCCGGTGCTCGACGACGACGACGAAGCCGCGTTGCACGAACGCATCAAGACTGTCGAGCGACGGTTGCTGGTCGACGTGATCGCAGCCGTGGCCACCACAGGTGTCACCTCCGATGGACGAAAGGCTCAGATAATCCGATGAGTGAACGTAAAGCAGTGCGCCGCGCACTGGTCAGCGTCTACGACAAGACCGGACTGATCGAACTGGCGACCGGCTTGCACGGCGCGGGCGTCGCTCTGGTGTCCACCGGATCGACGGCGAGCAAGATCGCCGACGCCGGAATCCCGGTGACCAAGGTCGAGGACCTCACCGGATTCCCCGAGACCCTCGAGGGACGCGTCAAGACGCTGCATCCTCGGGTACACGCCGGAGTGCTCGCCGATACCCGTAAGCCCGAGCATCTTTCGCAGCTCGAGGAGCTGGGCATCGAGGCATTCGAGCTCGTCGTGGTGAACCTGTATCCGTTCACCGAGACCGTCGCCAGTGGTGCCACGCCCGACGAATGTGTCGAGCAGATCGACATCGGTGGACCGTCGATGGTGCGTGCCGCGGCCAAGAATCACCCGTCGGTTGCCGTGGTTGTCGACCCCAACCGTTACGAGGACGTCCTGACTGCCGTCGCAGGTGGCGGATTCACCCTCGCCGAGCGGACTTCGCTTGCAGCGCAGGCATTTCAGCACACCGCTGCCTACGACGTCGCGGTGGCGTCGTGGATGAGCAACGTGCTGGTCGAGTCCGAGTCTTCGTTCCCCGAATGGATCGGCGGAACCTGGGACCGCGCGGCCGTGCTTCGCTACGGCGAGAACCCGCACCAAGCTGCCGCGCTGTACGTCGACCCTGCGGGCTCCGGCATCGCGCAGGCGGAGCAGCTGCACGGTAAAGAGATGTCCTACAACAATTTCACCGATTCCGACGCGGCGTGGCGGGCGGCCTTCGATCATGCCGAGCCCACTGTCGCGATCATCAAGCACGCCAACCCGTGTGGCATCGCCGTCGGCAAGGACATCGCGGAGGCGCACCGCAAGGCGCACGCCTGCGACCCGGTGAGTGCCTACGGTGGCGTCATCGCAGCCAACCGTGAGATCACCGTCGAGATGGCCGAGCAGGTGGCCGAGATCTTCACCGAGGTCATCATCGCGCCGGCGTACGCCGACGGTGCCCTCGGAGTGTTGCAGCGCAAGAAGAACATTCGCGTTCTGTTGGCCGAGGCGCCGCCCACGTCCGGCGTCGAACTCAAGCCGATTTCCGGCGGCACGTTGCTGCAGCAGCGCGACGTACTCGATGCAGACGGCGACAATCCGGCCAACTGGACTCTCGCGGCCGGCGAACCTGCCGACGAGCAGACGTTGAAGGATCTCGAATTCGCTTGGCGTGCAGGAAGAGCCGTCAAGTCCAACGCGATTCTTCTGGCTCACGACGGTGCGTCGGTGGGCGTAGGAATGGGGCAGGTCAACCGCGTCGACGCCGCCCACCTCGCTGTGCAGCGGGCAGGGGATCGCGCCGCCGGTTCGGTCGCGTCCTCCGATGCCTTCTTCCCGTTCCCCGACGGCCTGCAGGTTCTGATGAGCGCAGGCGTCAAAGCTGTTGTACAGCCCGGTGGTTCGGTTCGCGACAACGAAGTGATCGCTGCCGCACAGGACGCAGGCGTGACGCTGTACCTGACGGGTTCGCGGCACTTCGCTCACTAGTGCGTGACGCCGAGCTCGAAGTTATGCAGGCCTTTACCTCATTTTCGGCCGCATAACTGCGAATTCGGCGATCTGTGGATGGATAGAAAGTTATCCACAGATGGCTGAGCAGGCCTTTTTCGGGGTGTCGAGCCTGCCAAGGTTGAAGCCATGGGGATTCAGTTCGGGCCGTTTCGGGGTTCGCAGGCGATACGCTCGGGCGCTCTCAGCAGGTACGAGCTGAGCCGCAACTACGTGAGGGTCTTCCGCGACAAGTATGTCTGCGACGGGACCACTATCGATGCGCGAACGATGGCCTTCGCCGCATCGATCTGCGTCGGCCACGGTGCCGTCATTGCAGGTATTTCTGCAGCAGCAGTTCATGGTGCGAAATGGATCGATTCGACTGCGCCTCCGAGTGTGCTTGCGGCAGGTCGTTCCCATCAGCTGCCCGGGCTTCGAATCCACCACGACGCGTTCGATACCGACGATGTGACGACCGCCCAAGGGTTCGCGGTGTCCACTCCCGTGCGCACTGGATTCGATATCGGGCGTTGGGTGCCGCCGCCGCTATCTGTGGTCTTTCTCGACTCACTACTTGCCGCAACCGGGGTCGACGGGGAAGCCATACGTGCGTATGCGCTGCAGCGACCGGGCACCCGAGGAATCCGGCGCTTGTTCGGAGCACTCGATGTCGTCGACTGCGGTGCTGAATCGCCACAGGAGACGCGCACACGGCTCCTGCTGGTCGAGGCGGGGTTGCCGAAACCCGAGACGCAAATCGAAATTCGTGACAGTTCGGGCAGGTTCGTGGCACGCATCGATCTGGGGTGGCGTCGTTGGCGGGTCGGGGTGGAGTACGAAGGCGTGCACCATTGGCTCGATGAGCGTCAGCGGACTCGCGACATCGAGCGGTTCGAGGATCTGGAGCAGTGTGGGTGGCAGATCGTGCGCGTCAACTCCGAGCAGATGCGGCTCCGATCGCACGACGTGGTTGCCCGGGTGAGGGCAAAGCTCCGGGCTGCGGGTGCCCCGGTGTAGCGAGGTCGCACTTATGCGGGCGATTTGTCCAGTTCAAGTGGCATAGGTGCGAACTCGGCGGCAGCGGTCTTCCGCTCTCGATGGCAGCAATTGCCAAACGCTCGTAGCGTGGAGAAGTGACCTCTACCAAACCTGGCATCTCCACTCTCGGCGAACTCAAGGCATCCGGACATCGGCAGCGGTCGATCAAGGAAGAGTTGCGAGAGAATCTTCTGAAGGCATTGCGCGACGGCGAAGATCCGTGGCCGGGGATCGTGGGATTCGGCTCGACGGTGTTGCCGCAGTTCGAGCGCGCGATTCTGGCCGGTCATGACGTGGTACTGCTCGGCGAGCGTGGTCAGGGCAAGACGCGCCTGTTGCGCACCCTGAATCTGTTGCTCGACGAGTGGGTGCCGGTGATCGCCGGAGCCGAACTCGGTGAGCATCCCTACGAACCGATCACGCCGGCCAGTATTCGCAAAGCCGGAGAACTCGGCGACGACCTTCCCATCGAGTGGCGGCACCGCAGCGAGCGATACGCGGAGAAGCTCGCCACTCCGGATACGTCGGTGGCCGACCTCGTCGGTGACGTCGATCCAGTCAAGGTGGCCGAGGGTCGCAGCCTCGGCGATCCGGAGACCATTCACTTCGGGCTCGTTCCGCGCAGCCATCGCGGCATCGTGGCAATCAACGAGCTTCCGGACCTCGCCGAGCGCATCCAGGTCTCGCTGCTCAACGTCATGGAGGAGCGCGACATTCAGGTTCGTGGCTACACCCTGCGTTTGCCACTCGACGTCATGCTGGTGGCGAGCGCGAACCCGGAGGACTACACCAATCGCGGACGCATCATCACCCCGCTCAAGGACCGCTTCGGTGCCGAGATCAGGACGCACTACCCCCTGGAACTGGACGATGAAGTAGCCGTCATCGAACAGGAAGCGGATCTTCAGGCCGCCGTCCCGACCTACCTCCTCGAGGTGCTCGCTCGCTTCACTCGACTGCTGCGGGAGTCGCCGTCGGTGGACCAGCGCTCCGGCGTCTCCGCTCGATTTGCGATCGCAGCTGCCGAAACCATCGCTGCCGCAGCCGTTCACCGGGCCGCGATACTCGGCGAGGCCGAGCCCGTGGCCCGGCCGGTCGATCTCGGCACCATCATCGAGGTGCTGCGCGGCAAGGTCGAGTTCGAGTCGGGTGAGGAAGGACGCGAAATCGAGGTACTCGAGCACATGCTGCGCCGCGCGACCGCCGATACCGTCCGGGCACATCTCGGCGGCATCAACCTCGCTGCGCTGGTGACGGCAGTCGAGACCGGCGAGCCGATCGTCACCGGCGACCGGATCACCGCCAAAGCTCTGCTCGACGAGCTACCTGACGTCGAGGTCATCGGCGATATCCACGAGCGGCTGAACGCGACCTCGGACGGCGAGAAAGCAGCCGCGGTCGAACTCGCACTCGAAGGTCTCTACCTCGCACGTCGGATCTCCAAGGATCCCGACGACGACGGTCAGACGGTGTACAGCTGATGCGTCGCTCCAGATACGGGCGGTATCACGACGGGCCGGATCCCCTTGCACCACCGGTGGATCTGCGCGAGGCGCTCGACGCCATAGGCGAGGATGTACTCGAGGGGGCGTCGCCGCGTCGGGCATTGCAGGAGATGCTGCGGCGTGGGACGAAGAACCTGCGTGGGCTCGACGACCTGGCCGCTCAGGCGGCCAAGCGTCGGCGAGACCTCTTGAAGAAGAACAACCTCGACGGCACTCTGGAAGAAGTGCGTGAGCTGCTGGACAAGGCGGTGCTCGAGGAGCGCAAGGCCTTGGCGCGTGCGCTCGATGACGACGCTCGGTTCCAGGAGATGCAGATCGGCGACCTCTCACCGTCCACTGCCCAAGCAGTGCAGGAGCTTTCGGACTACGACTGGCGCTCGTCGGAGGGTCGCGAGAACTACGAGAAGATCAAGGACCTGCTCGGACGCGAAATGCTCGATCAGCGTTTCGCCGGCATGAAGCAGGCCCTCGAAGGTGCCACCGACGAGGACCGTCAGGCCATCAGCGAGATGCTGAAGGACCTCAACGAATTGCTCGACGCCCACAACAAGGGTGAGGACACCGACGAGCAGTTCGACCAGTTCATGAACAAGCACGGTCAGCACTTCCCGGAGAACCCGAAGAACGTCGACGAGTTGTTGGATTCGCTCGCACAGCGGGCCGCGGCGGCGCAGCGGCTGCGTAACTCGTTGACTCCCGAGCAGCGGGCCGAGTTGGATGCATTGGCGCAGCAGGCTTTCGGTGACTCGAACCTGTTGAACCAGCTCGATCAACTCGATCAGAACCTGCAGCAGGCCAGGCCTGGTGAGGACTGGGACGGCTCGCAGAACTTCCGCGGCGAGAACGGAATGGGTCTGGGCGACGGCACCGGTGCACTCCAGGACATCGCAGATCTCGAGAACCTGGGAAACCAGCTCTCGCAGCAGTACAACGGTGCCGCACTCGACGACATCGACGCGGACGCTCTGCTGAAGCAACTCGGGCCCGAGGCGGCGGCCGATGCGCGGATGCTCTCGGAGCTCGAAAAGGCGCTGCAGCAGCAGGGTTTCATGGACAAGGGTGCCGACGGCCAATGGCGACTGTCACCCAAGGCCATGCGTCAGCTGGGGCAGTCCGCGCTGAAGGATGTCGCGGGAAAACTGTCTCGACGTGGCGGCGAGCGGGACACTCGCAAGGCGGGTGCGATGGGCGAGCCCACGGGAGCGTCGCGGGCGTGGGAGTTCGGCGATACCGAACCGTGGGACGTGACGCGCACGGTCAACAATGCGGTACTGCGTTCAGCGGCAACAGGATCGAGCTTTCCGGTGCAGCTGCAGGTGACCGATGTGGAGATCAGCGAGACCGAGACCAGAACGCAGGCCGCGGTTGCATTGCTGGTCGATACGTCGTTCTCGATGGTGATGGACGGCCGCTGGGTGCCGATGAAGCGCACTGCACTGGCTCTCAATCATCTGGTCAGCACTCGATTCCGCGGGGACGATCTGCAGCTGATCGGATTCGGCAGGCACGCACAGACATTGACGGCGTCGGAGCTGGCGGGCTTGGACGGTGCCTACGATCAGGGCACGAATCTGCACCACGCACTGATGCTGGCAGTGCGTCATCTGCGGCGTCATCCCAACGCGCAGCCGGTGGTGTTGATCGTCACCGACGGTGAGCCGACCGCGCATCTCGAGCCGGACGGTCATGCGTATTTCGACTACCCGCCGTCGTCGAAGACTCTGGGACTGACCGTGCGGGAGCTCGATACCGTCGCGAAACTCGGTGCGCAGGTGACGATCTTCCGGCTCGGCGACGATCCCGGCCTGGCCAGGGTCGTCGACAAGATGGCCGAGCGGGTGGGTGGACGAGTCATCGCGCCGGATCTGGACGGGCTGGGTGCTGCGGTGGTGAGCGACTACCTCAAGCGTCGGCGGTCCTAGCTCACTAGTCGGGAGCCTTGATGTCTACGCTGACGCCGCCCCAGAACGCAAAGCCGGTGATGATGACGCGCGGTGCACCGGGGTGGGCCGCGCTGACGTGCTCGAAACCGCCCATGATGCCCATGCCACGTACTTCCACGCTCACCCCGGGCGGCACGATGACCTCGATGCCGCCCATGATGGCCACACAGTTGATGGTGGTGTCCGGTGCGGAGAACGAGGCCCGTCGTAGGTCGAGTTCGATTCCGCCCCAGAAGGCGACGGCGTCGATCCGCGAGGCGGCTGTCCACTCACCCTTGCGCACGGCACCACTCATGATGGCGATCACGCGGTCGTTCGAGGAACCACCCGACGGTGCAGACGCGGGAGGCGGAGACAGTGCCAGGTCGCCGGTCAGCAGATCGAGTTCGCCGTAGGTTTTGGCCTGGTACACCGCGGCAGTGCGCTCGTCGTACTCGCTCACGGTGAGCTGGCCGTTCGCGAAAGCATCACTGAGCAACTGTGCGACCAGGTTCCTGTCGGCGTCGGCCGCGCGTACCTGGCTTCGATCTCGGTCGGGGAGTTGATCGCTCACCGCTCGGACCCTACCTGCGTAGCGGTCAGGCCGCATTCAAGATTGTGCGGCTACCGAGAGGCGATGCCAACGTCATCTGCATGGTGGCGTAGACGGCAACCATGATGCAGGACTTGTCGGCGGCGTCGGGTCTGGTGCCGGTACGCAGCTCGACGGTGACCGTCGAGTCGGTCTCGGTCACCGTGGCGTCGGCCCCGTAGCACTCCGGAGTACCGGTCACGAAGTGCACGGCGATGGTGTTGGGGGAAACCTGGCTCCACGACTCGAACGGAGTGGTGGTGGCTCGGATCAGATCAGGAGTCGGCTCGAACATGGTGCCGACGTCGCCGACGGGAACCTCGTGTGGAACCGGAGGGGCGCTCGGCTGCTGGATGTGGCCGACGGGAGTGGTGGAACCGACCGTGGGCGTTGTGTCCTCGTCGCCACCGGAGACCGTACTGCAGCCCGCCAGCAGCAGGCACAACATGACACCTGCAGCGAGAAACCTCATACATCCAAACTAGCGCCGAGAGCTGAGGAGAACCTTTGTGTTCGGCTCACGCGAGGAACACCGTCACGAGTGCGATGACGGGGATCGACACGAGCGTGGTCACGAACGCAGTGTCACGGGCGAGTACCACTCCGCGCTGGTAGCGACTGGCGAAGACGAACACGTTCTGCGCGGTGGGCAGTGCCGAAACGACGACGATGGCGAACAGGTCGTGACCGTCCAGACCGAAGACGAACCGGGCCATCAGGTAGCCGAGCAGTGGCTGCAGCGCCATTTTGAACACCGTTGCCAGGGCGACGTCCCGTCGCGGACTGATGCCCTTCTGCAGCACGCGGGCACCGTAGAGGGACAGACCGAAGGCTAGCAAGGCACCGGGTACGGAGGCATTTCCGACCAGTTGGAACGGCTGCATCAATGCCTCGGGCAGCTCGAATCCCGTGATCGACAGAACGAGTCCCGCGGCTCCGGCCAGCACGATCGGGTTTCGGAACGGCGTTGTGACGGTCTTGAACAGCGAGACCTCGTCGATCTTGGTGGAGATGTCGAGGATGGTCACGGCGATCGGGGTGTAGATCATGATCTGGAAGAGCAGCAGGGGAGCGACGAAGTTGGCGTCGCCCAGTACGAACACGGCGATCGGGATGCCCAGGTTGGCGGCGTTGACGTACGAACTCGCCAGCGCACCTACGGTCGCGTCGGGCACGGCCCGTTTCAGCGCGAGCTTCGCTATGACGAAATAGATTGCTCCGACGAGCAGTGCCGTGGAGCCGGCGACGGCCAACACGGGCGAGAGGATGACCGACAGGTCCGAGTTCGCCAGTGTGACGAACAGCAGTGACGGTGTCGCGACGAAGAACACGAGTCGACTGAGGACGAATTGGCCGTGCTCGCCGAGCACTTTCAGGTGGGCGAGCAGGTAACCCAGTGCGATGACAACGAAGATGACGGTGAAGCCCTCGAGAACGCCGGACATCGTCGAAGTGCTCATCTCTTGCTAGGGAACGACAGAAAGGCCACGTAGCCGGATGGCTACGTGGCCTTTCTCGAAAGCTGATTCAGCGGCTGGTGAACGGCAGCAATGCCATTTCACGAGCGTTCTTCACTGCGACAGCGACCTGGCGCTGCTGCTGCGGGGTGAGCCCGGTGACCCGACGGCTGCGGATCTTGCCGCGGTCGGAAATGAACTGACGAAGAAGGTTGATGTCCTTGTAGTCCACCGTGGTGACCTTGGCGGCGTTCAACGGGTTCTTCTTCGGTCGACGACCCGCCTCTGCGCGGACCTTCTTCGACGGTGCTCTCTTGACTGCCATCTCTACCTTTTCCCTTACCAGCTCGACTTGTGGACGCCTGGCAGCTCCCCACGGTGTGCCATCTCGCGCATTTTCACGCGGGACAGCCCGAATTTCCGAAGGTAACCGCGCGGACGTCCATCCGCAGCGTCACGATTGCGCAATCGTACCGGACTCGAATCGCGTGGCAGACGCTGCAGTGCTGCTTGGGCCTGCACGCGCTCGGAATCGCTGCTCGAGGGCTTGCGAATGGTCTCCTTGAGCTCTGCGCGACGCGTTGCCCAGCGGGCGACGATGACCTTGCGCTGCTCGTTCTTCTCAATCTTCGACTTCTTTGCCATGGCTAACGCTCTTCCCGAAAATCGACGTGCTTGCGGACGACCGGGTCGTACTTCTTCATCACCAATCGGTCGGGGTCGTTGCGACGGTTCTTGCGAGTGACGTAGGTGTAGCCGGTACCGGCAGTCGATTTGAGTTTGACGATCGGCCGGACGTCGGTGCTCTTGCCCATCAGACCTTCTCCCCGCGTGCGCGGATCTTGGCGACCACGGCGTCGATGCCATCGCGGTCGATGGTCTTGATCCCCTTGGCCGAGAGCGTGAGGGTGACGCGACGGCCGAGGCTCGGCGCGTAGTACGTCTTGCGCTGAATATTGGGGTCCCACCTGCGGCTGGTGCGCACGTGGGAGTGCGACACCGACTTTCCGAAGCCGGGGGTGCGGCCGGTGACTTGGCAGTGCGCTGACATGAGCACTCCTTTTCTTGCCGTTATGACAATCGTTTTCGACAAAGCGTGTTCTCGAATGTAGCGTGCATCCACAGGTAATGACAATCGTTGTCGAGAAGAAGGGTGCTCGTGAACAACTCACTGGACGATCGAACCCCGATGGTCCTCGTCTCCGGCTGGACCGGAGCCATGGACGCAGTGGTGACGTCGCTGCTCGCGCCCGGGACCGTTGCAGTCCGCCACGATCTGAGCCGAGTCGCCGAAGGGGTGGTGCGGCGCACGCTCTACATGCTGGGCGAGAACCCTCGCGAAACCATTCTGGAACTGGCGCACGGCTGCGTCTCCTGCACGCTCCGCGAGGACCTGTTGCCGCTGCTGCGCGCACTGTCGACGCGCAGCAGTGTCGATCGCATCGTGCTCCCGATGGACCCCGCGCTCGAGCCCGAGGCGTTGTGCTGGGCCGTCGAGAACGTCGTCGTGGCGGGCATCGTCGGGCAAATCGACGGTCCGGCCTCGCGTGACGTCCGCATCGAAGCAGTGATCGACTGCCTCGACGCCGCAACCTGGTTGGCCGACGCCACCGGCGACGACGCGATGGCCGATCGAGGCGTCGTCGCCAGTGGTGACGACGATCGAACGGTCGCGCAGTTGGTCGTCGGCCAGGTCGATTACGCCGACGCCCTTGTCGTCACCGCCGGTCCCGAGGTCGACGCGTGGGAACGTGCTCGGCTTGCCGCTGTCCTCGCGCGGTTGGCACCGAACGCACCTGTTGTCTGGGTCGCCCAGGACGTAATGGTCGACGCCCCGGCGCTTCTCGCCTCTGTGCCCGCGGACGCCCGGCGCGGTGCGATCACCGATGCCCACTCGCCGCTGCTTCGGGGTCAGCCCCCGCTGACTGTCGACTGCGGCGTCGCACTTGTCGAGTTCACCGCAACCCGGCCGTTTCATCCGGAGCGATTGCACGAGGCCATCGACGTGCTGCTCGACGGCGTTGTCACTGCCCGCGGACGGGCCTGGGTTGCCACACAGCCCGACGAGGCGCTGTGGATCGAATCGGCCGGCGGCGGATTGCGGGTTGCGAGCGCCGGAAAGTGGCTCGCCGCAATGACTCCGGAGCAGCAGGATCGCATCGACACCACTCGACGGGCGATGGCGGCACTGCGGTGGGACGACGAGTTCGGCGATCGCGATACCTCGCTGGTGATCCTCGTTCACGAGGCCGATCCCACCGAGATCGACCGAACGCTCCAGTGGGCCTTGGTCTCCGACGACGAGATGACCGACCCCTCGGCGTGGTCCGGCTGGACCGATCCGTTCGGTCAGTGGCACGAAGACCCCTGCGAGAGCAGCGAATCCCCGTACGCAGAACAATCACGAGAGGCAACAGAATGAAACCAGGCATTCATCCCGACTACCACCCGGTCGTGTTTCAGGACTCGAGCACCGGAAACAAGTTCCTCACCAGATCCACCGTGACGTCCGCGCGCGAGACCGAGTGGGAGGACGGCAACACCTACCCGCTGATCGTCGTCGACGTCTCGTCCGAATCGCACCCCTTCTGGACCGGAGCCGCACGCGTGATGGATACCCAGGGACGCGTCGAGAAGTTCGAGAAGCGATACGGCCGCCGAAGCCGAAAGGACGTCTAGTCATGGCTGTTCCGAAGAGAAAGATGTCGCGCTCGAACACCCGAAGCAGGCGAGCGCAGTGGAAGGCCGTCGCCCCGGATCTGGTGACGGTGCGCGTGGGTGGCCAGGAGTTTCGAGTGCCGCGCAGACTGGTCAAGGCAGTGCAGTCCGGGGTGTACGACCCGAGTTGATCTCCGACGGGTCTATCTTGACGATCATGAACGATGGACCCAGTTCGCGAGATGTGAAGCGATGGCGGCAGTATCTCGCCGACGAGCGGGCGGAGGCCGCCGTCTATCGCGATCTGGCAGGCCGACGCACCGGCGAGGAGCGAGAGATACTGCTCGAACTCGCCGATGCGGAAGGCCGCCACGAGCAGCACTGGCGAAATCTGCTGGGTGAGCGGGTCGGCATGCCGCTGAAAGGCGACATTCGCACTCGAATCCTCGGTGTCCTGGCGCGTCGCTTCGGTTCGGTGTTCGTACTCGCGTTGGCGCAACGAGCCGAGACTCGCTCGCCGTACGCCACGGACGCCGATGCAACGGAGGCGATGACCGCCGACGAGCAGATCCACGCCGAGGTCATCAGAGCGCTCGCCGCGCGCGGTCGCAATCGGCTGTCCGGCACGTTCAGGGCCGCAGTGTTCGGTGCCAACGACGGGCTGGTGAGCAATCTCGCGCTCGTGCTCGGCATCAGCGGCTCCGGAGTGTCCAATCACATCGTTCTGGTCACCGGACTGGCCGGATTGCTCGCCGGTGCGCTGTCGATGGGTGCGGGCGAATACGTCTCCGTCCGTTCACAACGCGAGTTGCTCGAAGCGTCGTCCCCGGACAGTGCGGCGCGCGATGCCGTCCAACATCTCGACGTCGACGCCAACGAACTGGCGCTGGTGTACCGGGCCCGGGGAATGACACACGAGGAGGCCGACGCCAAAGCGTCGGAAGTGTTGCGGCTGTTGCCCACCGACGACGAGATGGCACCCGACGTCGACGAGCACGAGTCCATCGGAACAGGACTCGGAGCGGCGGGAGCCAGCTTCTGCTTCTTCGCCTCGGGAGCCGTCATCCCGGTGTTGCCGTACCTGTTCGGTCTCGAAGGCTATGTGGCCCTTGCCGTTGCCGCCGTCCTCGTCGGAATTGCGTTGATCTGCACCGGCCTGGTGGTGGGCCTGCTCAGCGGTGGCCCGCCCGTCAAACGTGCACTGCGCCAGCTGGCCATCGGCTACGGCGCGGCTGGGGCAACGTATTTGCTGGGACTCGCATTCGGTGGGGGAGTGTAGGGCCGGCGTCTTGGGCAGGCTTGCACACTATCGGGCCTCATCGACGGGATCCCGTCTGAGCATCGCACTTCCGTGCATTCGGTCCCATCCCCGACGTTGCGAGAAATTCGCTCGCGTGGATTACACATCGATCGATAGGGTTCTCATCATGTGCGCAACCGTTCTGTCTGGTGCCGCTCTCGACTCGAGAGCCGGTACGAGCCTTGTGCTGCGCGCGTATTCGCCGGAGCGATGTGCCGCTCTCTGCGGCAAACAAGCTCCGCTGGTGAATCGACCCATCGAATAGCGCCCTCTTGTGCAAGGGGGCAGGAAGGAACATCATGCCCCCGAACAAGGTGGGCTTACGTTTGCTCAATTGGGCTTCTCTGCTCGAGGACAAGACTCTCGAGCAGGCCCGTGAAACAGCGTCGATGCCGTTCGTACATCCGCACGTCGCCCTGATGCCCGACGCCCACAGCGGTATGGGAAGCGCCGTGGGGACAGTGATTCCTACGCTCGGTGCTGTTATTCCGGCCGCCGTCGGTGTCGATATCGGCTGCGGAATGATCGGCGTCCGAACGGAATTCACCCTCGACGACGTCGACGGCCGTAATCTGACAGACCTGCGACTCGCCATCGAGGCAAGCATCCCGCTGTCGCCGGGCAACTACAACGTCGGCGTCGACCGGTGGGATTTCACCGCACCGAAGCTACTCGAACTCGAGGAGTTGGCGGCCAAGGACGGTGTCGAGCTCAATCACTCACCGCAGTGGCGTGAGCAGCTCGGTTCGTTGGGCGGCGGAAATCACTACATCGAGTTGTGCCTGGACGAGACCGATCGGGTGTGGCTGTTTCTGCACAGTGGGTCGAGGGGCGTCGGTAACAAGATTGCCAAGAAGCACATCGCGATCGCGCAGCGTCTGTGTGCGCAGTGGTGGATCTCGTTGCCCAACAAGGATCTGGCGTACCTGCCCGAGAGCTCCCGTGAATTCGGGCAGTACCTCCGAGAATTGAAGTGGGCGCAGCGTTTCGCATACCTCAATCGGGCCGAGATGATGGACAGGTTCAGTGCGGTATTCGCCGAGTGGATGGGAACCGACGACCATCGAGAGGTCGAGCGGATCAATTGCCATCACAACTACACGGTGAAGGAAACGCATGCGAACAAAGACGTGTGGCTCACCCGCAAGGGCGCGGTAGACGCTCACGCGGGTGTCAAGGCGATCATTCCGGGCTCGATGGGAACTCGTTCGTACGTGGTGGTCGGTAAGGGCTCGCGGGCCGGGCTGTGCTCGGCTCCTCATGGTGCCGGTCGGCAGTTCTCGAGGACCGAGGCCAGGAAGCGGTTCACTCACGAGGATCTGCGGGAGCGGATGAAGGGGATCGAGTTTCGTGACAGCGCAGACTTCATCGACGAGATTCCGGACGCTTACAAGTCCATCGATGTCGTGATGGAGGACGCCCGAGACCTGGTGAGCATCGAGCACGAGCTGCGGCAGATCCTCAACGTCAAGGGGACCTGAATCGGCCTCCCGTCAAGCATGGAAACTCGGAGTGGGTCACGAGGTTCCCTGCACGACGGGATTGTCCTCGTTCGTCCCGTTGTGCATCGCTGTTCTCTGTCTGTTCACTTCGAGTGTTCCGTTCTGTTCAGCGTTCGAGGGGGCTGTGCGGTCACGATCGATGCATGACGCTCAATCCCGCAGGCGAGACTGTCGCAACCGGAATCCCGGGCACGCTCGCCGAGAACATGACCATGGCCGAACAGCATGATTGGCACCGGTCGTTCCTGCGTCGGCACCCGGTCAGTCGACGCAACTTCCTGGTGGGTGCCGCCGCGACGGCCGCCGCGGTAGGCGTCGGGAATTCGGTGTTCGCACGCACTGCCTACGCGCAGGATGCTCCATTGGCCGTGGCCGGCCGGCACATGGGATTCGGAAACGACCCGGCGACGCAGCTGCGGTTCTCGGCTCAGCTTTCGCGGAACCCAGGGCTTACCGGAGTGTTTCTCGATCACGGCCCCACGCCTGCACTGGGCGCGACAACGTCCGCGGAGGTGCGCAACCTGATCAGCCAGGTGCCGCAGACCGACGGTGGGATTCTCTCGGCCGAGCAGTACTACGTGCACGTGCCCGTCGACAATCTGACGCCGAAGTTGCCGCACTACTACCGCTGGCGCACCGCGGACGGGTTCGTCAGCGACATCCGCAGCGCGTCCCCGGCACTGCCGACCGGTCGTATCGCTCCGTTCCGGTTCACGATGATGGGCGATCAGGGCGTCGACGAAACACCCTCGCAGCCAGCGGGTCTGGTGGCCGGAGACTACGACGACCTGTACTACAAGGCAGACAACGAACCGTCGGTCAAGCACGCGCGCAACATCAATCGACAGATCGAGGCGTCGCGTCCTGACTTCCACATTCTCGCCGGGGATATCGCCTATGCGGATCCTTCGGGTGCAGGTCTGCCTCCCCAGTTCGCCAAGCACGGACAGACACCGCCGAAGGGGTTCGACAAGTTCAACCCCTTCGTCTGGGACGGCTACTTTCAGGCGATCGAGGCGAGTGCGTCCACCGCCCCGTGGTTGTTTGCCACCGGCAATCACGACATGGAGGCGCTGTACAGCCCCAACGGATACGGCGGTCACGCGGCGCGGCTCGATCAGCCGACCACCGGGCCCAAGGGATGCCCGTCGGCCTACTCGTTCGTCTACGGCAACACTGCCGTCCTGTCGCTCGATGCGAACGACGTGAGCTACGAGATCAAGGCCAACACCGGGTACAGCGGGGGAGCCCAGAACACCTGGGTGGAGCAGACTCTCGCGAAATACCGTGCCGATCCGAACATCGACTTCATCGTCTGCTTCTTCCATCATTGCGCGTACTCGACGACGTCCACCCACGCGAGCGACGGCGGTGTGCGCGACGCCTGGGTAGCGCTGTTCGACAAGTACGAGGTGGATGTGGTGCTCCAGGCCCACAATCACGTCTTCGAGCGCACCGACCCCATCCGTGGCAATCGCGCGACGCGGGTCGCCGGTGACAACGCGACAGTCAGTGGAAAGACGGACGGCACCGTGTATTACACCGTCGGCGGGGGCGGTCGTCCCCGATACACGTTCCAGGACGGCGAAGGCGTCAGCTATCGGGGTCACGAGCTCCCCGACACGGCAGTTCCGAACAGCTACGTGTGGGCACCGGACGGCACCAAGTCGGCCGAGTCCATCACCTGGTCTCGGGTGCGGTTCCTCAACTACTCGTTCGTCAGAGTCGATGTGGTGCCGGGTATTCCGGGGATCACGCCCAGCAAGATGATCATCGGTGCCATCGACGAATACGGCAACGAGTTCGACAGGTTGACGTTCACCCGCGACATCCCGATCGGTCCGAGGTTCGGCTCCTCCTGAGTGCCCAGGTGAGTGGAACTTCGACCCCTGCTACGAAGTTCCACTCACATGCGGCGAAGCCGCTCTACAACCACTTCTGGCGTTTGAACACCACGTACAGCGCGCTGGAACAGATCACCATGGCGATCAGTGCGAGTGGATAGCCGAACTGCCATTTCAGTTCGGGCATGTCGTCGAAGTTCATGCCGTAGATGGCGGCGATCAGCGAGGGCGCGAAAAGTATTGCACCCCAGGACGAAATGCGCTTGACCTGTTCGTTCTGTTCCAGGCTGACCTGAGTCATGTTGCGCATTTCTTCGTTCTGCTGCTGCGCCACCATGGTGGAGTGCACGGTCATCGCGTTCTGCAGATTGGACCGGAACGCCTCGATGCGGTCCGAGATGCGGATCGCGTGGTCCAGCACGTCGCGAAGATTGCGCTGCAATTCGACGTCGACGTGATACTTGTCCGAACCGCGCTTGAGCGATTCGATCATGTCGACCAAAGGCTTTGCAGCACGATCGAATTCGGATACCTCACGCAAAAGCGAATAGATTCGACGCGACACACTCGGATCGCCGGTGAACAGTTGATCCTCGATCTCGTCGATGTCGGTTTGCAACCCCTTGATGACGGGAACGTATTCGTCGACGACTTGATCGAGGATGCCGTACAGGATCGCTTCGGGCCCGAGTCCGAGCAATTCCGGGGATTCTTCGAGCCGGTGCCGCACTTTGCCGAGTTCGGGCGATTCGGCGTGGCGAATGGTGACCACAAAATCCGCGCCGAGGAAAATGTGCAATTCGCCGAATTCGACCTTTTCGGTCTCGTCGATGTACCTGGCTGGGCGCAGTACGACGAAGAGCTGCTCGGCGTACCGTTCGAGCTTCGGTCGTTGATGGGCCGCAATGGCATCCTCGACGGCCAGCCGATGAAGTCCGAACTCGTTTGCCACAGCGTTGATTTCGCTGAGTTCGGGTCGGTAGAGACCAATCCATGCCATTCCGTGGCGATCTCGCATGCACTCGAAAGTGATATCGAGGCTTTCGGGATTCGCGGTTCGCTTCCCCTCCACGTAGACGGCGTTGTCGACGATCGGCACTTCGGGTCACCTCGGTTCGAGAAACAGATGTGCCGGACGGCACTCGATCGAGACTATCGCCTGAAACAGTGAAGCGACGCAGCAGCAAGTGCATTTCGCGCACGTGCCCTAGGAGAGCGGCTGTCCGACGTCGATCCTGTTGCCGTCGAGCTAGCCGTTGCCGACGATCACCAGAATGGACGCGTTTTCGCTGACCTTGGCTCCGGCCTGGAAATTCGTTCCGATCACGGTGGCGTCGGGGCGGTCGTAGTCGGTGGTGACGTTGGTGAAGCCGGCATCCGAGAGTGCCTGCAGGGCGTCCGATTCCGAGGTCCCTGCGACAGCAGGGATCGTGGCCCGGTCCGGCGCGGCCTGGGCGATGGCACCGCCGCCGAGTGAGAGGGAACCGGCTACGGCGATTGTGGCAATGGTCTTCTTGAATCCGATACGCATGACGTGCTCCTGAGGTTGGAATCGGTGACGACTCGAATGTGCTCGTCGGTCCTGTGGTTGCGCTCGGATGTTGCTGTCAAAACCCTGTCAGTGCCGTGACATGCTGATCCGATGCTTCTCGACGTGTTGGGCCTGATCGGTATCGCGGTGTTCGCCGCGTCGGGTGCCCTGGTCGGAGTGCATCGACGACTGGACCTTTTCGGGGTCTGCGTCGTCGGAATCACGACCGGTATCGGCGGTGGGATCATTCGTGATCTGCTTCTCGGAATCCACCCTCCGACGTCGTTGGACACGTGGCCGAACATCACCGTCGGCTTCTGTGCGTCGTTGGTCGTCTTCGTGGCTCATCGACAGATGGGCAAGGTGCGACGCGGCGTTCTCGTGCTCGACGCCTTCGGGATGGGGCTGTTTGCGTCGACCGGTGCGACGATCGCGTTGGCCTCCGGCGGAAGCGCCCTGTCGGGAGCCCTCATCGGCACCACGACGGCGGTGGCCGGCGGGGTGATCCGAGACGTATTGGTCAATGAAGTGCCCCTGCTGCTGCATCGGGATCTGTACGCCCTGCCTGCGTTGCTCGGCGCGTCGGCGGTCGTGCTGGCCGATGTTCTGGCACTGCCGGAGAACGTGGGACTGGTAGTGGGAACAGTGCTTGCGACTGGGTTGCGTCTGCTTGCGCTGTGGCGGAAGTGGAACCTCCCGCTCGCACGGAACCTTCCGGTGCTCTAGGCGGAGTAGGTACCCCTCTCAGACAGATCTCAGTCGACCAGGACAAACTGTACGAATGCGGATATTGGTGGTCGACGACGATCGAGCGGTGCGTGAGTCGTTGCGCAGGTCGCTGACGTTCAACGGGTACACCGTGGACCTGGCTGTCGACGGGCTCGACGCGCTCGAGCAGGTAGCGGCGGGGCGGCCCGATGCGTTGGTACTCGACGTGATGATGCCTCGGCTCGACGGCCTCGAAGTATGCAGGCGATTGCGCAGTGTCGGCGACGACCTGCCGATTCTCGTGCTGACGGCTCGGGATTCTGTGTCCGAGCGGGTCGCCGGTCTCGATGCGGGGGCCGACGACTACCTGCCCAAGCCGTTCGCGCTCGAAGAGTTACTGGCCCGTCTGCGGGCGTTGTTACGGCGCACTGCGATGGAGGCGGGCATCGACTCGGAGACCATGACGTTCGCGGACCTGTCTCTGGACCCGGTCACCCGGGAGGTCTCGCGTGCCGAGCGCTCCATCAGCCTCACCCGAACCGAATTCTCGTTGCTCGAGATGCTGATGACCAATCCACGCCGAGTCCTCACCAGAAGTCGAATCCTCGAAGAAGTCTGGGGCTACGACTTTCCGACGTCGGGCAACGCGCTCGAGGTGTATGTCGGCTATCTGCGCCGTAAGACCGAGGCCGAGGGGGAGTCGCGGCTGATCCACACCGTTCGCGGTGTCGGATACGTCCTACGCGAAACGCCCCCGTGATGGTCGCTCCGTTCGGACGCAAGACGGCCGACGTCGGCGGAAGCTCGCCCACCGCGATGCGGCCGCCGACAGCAATGCGGCCGCCGACGCCTCTGACTCGATCGGTGTCGTTGCGCTGGCGGGTGACGCTGCTGGCCGCCTCGGTCGTGGCAATTGCGGTCGCGGTCATGGCCATTGCCGCGTACACGGTTGTGTCGCGGGCGCTGTACGGCGATGTGGACACGCAATTGCGTTCTCGTGCATCGGCTTTGGCGGAGTCGACCCTGGTTTCGTACGATCCTCGCTTCGTTGCCGGTGCCACGCTGTACAGCACCGACGTGAGTGTGGCGCTGATCTATCCGGACATGTCCAGCTACAACCCTCCCGGGCCGAAGGTCCCGATCGGCGACGCCGAACTCGCCGTGGTGCGCGGAGATCAGGAATCGTCGCTGCGCACGCTCGACGATCAGCGAGTGCTGGCCATCCGCACCGAGGACGGCAGCACCCTCGTCGTCGCGCAACGACTGCTACCCACCGGAGAAGTGCTCGATCGTCTGGCATGGGTTCTGCTCATCGTCGGTGGCTGCGGCGTGGTGTTGGCTGCCGGCGCAGGCATGGCTGTGGGCCGCACCGGTTTACGGCCGATCGCTCGATTGACAGCCGCAGCCGAACGAGTGGCGCGCACCGATGATCTGACGCCGATTCCGGTAACCGGTGACGACGAATTAGCCCGTTTGACAGAGAGTTTCAACACGATGCTCCGGGCGCTCGCCGAATCTCGGGGCAGGCAGAGCAGATTGGTCGCCGACGCAGGCCACGAACTGCGCACACCGTTGACATCGCTTCGGACCAACATGGAGTTGCTCATCGCGGCCGGTCGCCCCGGTGCGCCGTCCATTCCGGACGAGGACATGGCCGAACTGCGAACCGACGTGGTGGCGCAGATCCAGGAACTGTCCACGCTGGTAGGAGATCTGGTCGATCTGGCGCGTGAGGACGCACCGGAGACGGTGTTCGAGCGCGTCGACCTTGCCGATGCCGTCGAACGCAGCCTCGAACGAGCACGCCGACGCCGCAACGAAATCGACTTCGAGGCAACCCTGATGCCGTGGTTCGTCTACGGCGACCAAGCGGGACTGTCGCGGGCAGTGCTGAATGTGCTGGACAACGCAGCGAAGTGGAGTCCGAGCGGCGGGGAAGTACGAATCGCTATGCGGCAGATCGGTGATGGTCTGCTCGAGTTGACGGTGGACGACGCGGGCCCGGGCATCCCCGAGGAAGATCGCGAGCTGGTGTTCGAGCGCTTCTACCGCTCCACGGCGTCGCGCTCGATGCCCGGAAGTGGCCTGGGGCTTGCCATCGTGCGACAGGTGGTCGTCAAGCACGGCGGCACCATCGGGGTCGAGGTATCCGAACGCGGCGGTGCGCTCATTCGGATCGTGCTGCCGGGCGAAGGTGCCCCGGATCCCCACACACTCTCGGCAAACTGATAGCCGGATCTCAGCGCGCTCTCAGTACCGCCCTGCACAGTGAGTAGCAAGAAGGCGGGCGGACCTCGGATATCGAGGTCTCTACTGAAGGAAGCAGCAACGATGAGTGACGACCGTAACGAATCCGAACAGCCCGGACAGGGTGCCGGGTCCGAGCAGCATCCGGCGAACCGGGCTTCGGGCGGCGACGAGCAGAGCTACTCGACCCAGCAGCATCCGACACAGCAGCATCCGACTCAGCAGAATCCGGCTCAGCAGGATTCCACTCAGCAGCACCCGACGCAGCAGTTCCCGTCTCAGCAGAACGAACCCCACAACGCAGGGTCGCAACCGCCGCAGCAGGGCTACCCGCAGCAGTACGCCGGCTACGGACAGGGGGCCTACCAGCCCGGCTACGGGCCGTACGGCCAGCAGGGCCATCCCCAGGCGTCCACGCAGGCTCATGCCCAGCCGCAGCACGTTGCACCGCAGTCGAATTCGACGCACGGCGCTGTGAAGACCCGGCCCGGTCGCTCGGCGCTGGTGGCCGGAGCCATCGCTCTCGTTCTGGTCGGTGGCGGAATCGGCGGCGCGGTCGGTGCGATTGCGACCAACAACGCCAACGGCAACGGTGGCGCAGTCAGCAATTCGTTGAACTCGACTGTCACAGCCGCGCAACCTGCCGCGAACTTCCCTGACGGCTCCGTTCAGGCCGTCGCGAACAAGGTGCTCCCGAGTGTGGTGCAGATTCAGGTCAAGGGTTCGCAGGAAGAGGGTGAGGGCTCGGGCGTCATCCTCAGCAGCGACGGCTTGATCCTCACCAACAACCACGTTGCGACGGGCGCAGGCGCCAACGGCAAACTCACCGTTGCATTCTCGGACGGCTCGGTGGCCGACGCCACGATCGTCGGTGCCGACTCGGTGTCGGACATGGCCGTCATCAAGGCCGAGGGCAAATCCAATCTGACACCCATCGAACTCGGTTCGTCGTCGAATCTCGAAGTGGGACAGCAGGTTGTCGCGATCGGTTCACCCCTCGGATTGGCGGGCACCGTCACCACCGGCATCGTGTCGTCACTCAACCGGCCGGTGTCGACTTCCGGTGAGTCCGGCAATCAGAACTCTGTGATCGACGCCATCCAGACCGACGCTGCGATCAACCCGGGCAACTCCGGCGGCGCGCTCGTCAACACCGATGGCCAGCTGATCGGTATCAACACCGCAATCGCCACACTCGGCGGAAGCGAGGGATCCGGTACGCAGAGCGGCTCGATCGGGCTCGGGTTCGCAATCCCGGTGGATCAGGCGAAGCGCATCGCCGACGAGCTGACCACCACAGGCAAGGCGACCCAGGCCATGATCGGGGTTCAGGTGCCGTCGAAGGACGATGCCAACGGCGCGACCGTCGTCGAGGCCACCGAGGGGGGTCCGGCGGCGTCAGCAGGAATTCCGAAGGGCGCGGTCATCACCAAGCTGGACGATCGCATCATCTCGAGCGGTGACGCGTTGATCGCGGCGGTCCGCTCGCACGCCCCCGGAGACTCCGTCACCGTCACCTACACGGACGGTGGTAGCGAGAAGACGGCGAAGGTGACGCTCGGAACGGCGGATCCGGCCGCGGCCCAGCAGCAGCCTCAGACCCAGCAGCAGGAACAGCAGTTGCCCTTCCAGATCCCGTCCTTCCCGGGCGGTCGCTGATGTTGCGGGAAGCGGGCAGGCACGGGACGGTTGCAACGATTTATGCACAGCGTGAGCCGGGTGGAGGCCTTACTACTACGGTGAGCGGTATGGAACTCGACGCACCACTGGCAGGGCGCGCGTTGGTCGTCATCGTGGATGACCGGACTGCGCACAGCACCGAGAAGGATTCGACGGGACCTCTCGTCACCGAACTGTTGACCGAGGCAGGGTTTCTCGTCGACGGCGTTGTCGCAGTGACTGCCGACGAAGTAGACGTGCGAAATGCCCTCAACACAGCGGTGATCGGTGGAGTCGATCTGGTGGTGTCGATCGGCGGCACGGGCGTCTCGCCGCGCGACGTGACCCCCGATGTCACCGCCGAGGTGCTCGATCGTGAGATTCCGGGTATCAGCGAGGCGCTGCGTTCGTCGGGTCTGGCAGCAGGCTCGCTGGACGCGGGCCTGTCGAGAGGCTTGGTCGGGGTGTCCGGCAGCACCCTGGTGGTCAACCTGGCGTCGTCGCGGGCAGCTATTCGCGACGGCATGGCCACGCTGACGCCGCTGGCGAGCCAGGTCATAGCCGAGCTGTCGGGGCTGGACGCGTAGCGACGCCGATGAACGAGCCGAACGACGATCGATCGGCCGAAGACCAAGCGAGCCGGGCCCGAGCAGAACGGGCCCGGCTCGCTCGCATCTTCGGCGAAGTACTCCCCGAGACGACTGGAGACGAGCGAAACGACGGCCCGGATGCGCAGTCGAGCGATTCGCAGTCGGACGAATGGTTGAAGCAGCAGCGACCACCTCATTACTTTTGATGTGATCCACGACACATTTTCTTGGCTGGAATGACAGGTCTGTTAGTTACTCGTTTACCTACCGTTAGCGAGCTACCCATTGGTAGCTTCGGACGACAAGGCTCAAAACGGGCGTAGCGGACGCTGGGCAGACCGGACTATTCGGCCGATCGGGACATGACGATGTCGGAGTATTCCCACATCAGGGTGTGTTTACGTGAATGAGGCGGATGTAACAGTTCGACGCCTTCGAGAGATGCTGTGACTTGGGTTATCGCTAACACTGCTGTGAAAGTTGTTCACGCCGTCGAAACACATCACGAGTCGGCAACGTTTGGCGGCCGATCGTAGGGATTGTCACGGTCAGGCATCTCCTCTAATGTTCCCCTCAGCTTCCAAGGATCAGGGCGTGGGACCAACCGGTGCCGCGCCCTTCATCTCGGAACTGTTGAACGAGGATGTGGCCTTCACGGCTCCATCCGGCTCGGGCTCGCACACACCGTTGCGTGCGATCTAGTTCGAGGGTGAAAGCCACAAGCTTCCCCGTGCGACACCGCGCTGGGACTGAACATGATGAGGAATAAATGACGGAGATCCAGAAGTCGCGGCGCAGCCGGGGACTCAAGTCCATGAGCGTCGCAGTTGCTGCCAGCGCTTCGGTAGTCGGCCTGGTGCTCGGTACCGGAACCGCTTCCGCCGCTGTCGACAGCTCCAACTCGATCGTCGACGGCGACGGCAACACCGTCACGGTGACGCTGTCCGACACCTTCATCAACGGTGTTGCTCCGCTCGACGGCAACCCGCTCACCCGCGAGTGGTTCGCCAACGGTAGGGCCAGCTGGGATGTCCAGGGCCCCACGGCCGACGACTTCGAGGGCACCCTCAAGATCGGCTACCAGATCGGCTACCCGCTGAGCCTCAACGGTGGCGTCGAGGTCTCTTGGTCCTCGCCTTCGGCAGAGTTCAACCTCGGCTCGGGTAACGAGTCCTCGGTTACGGGGAACATCCCGCTCGTTGGGCCGACCGACCCGGTTACCGGAGAGCTTCTGGCCGGACCGACTGTCGATCTCGGCGGCAAGGGCACCTCCACCAGCGGCCTCGACGTCGGCGTTCAGTTGATCCCGCAGGCCACCGGCACCATCGCACTGACCAACGGCCCCGGCGTCGTCCAGTCCGAGAGCGCATATGCACTCAAGAACGAAGAGGCCGACATCACCTCTTCCGAGGGTGACGCAGCAGGCACCAGCGGATCCATCCAGGTCGCGAACCTGCACGGCACCGCCACCGGCATCCTGGGCAACGTCACCATCCGTCCGTACGTTTCGCTGACCAGCGCAACGGGCGACACGGCCATCACCTACGGCGTCCCGGTTCGCCTCAACTGATTTCCGAATCGGTTGTAGCTCGGTGACGTAACGTCACCTGCTGAAATTCGAGACAAGTTCAGGCCCGTACGGATCACTCCGTACGGGCCTGAACTATGTTCTGCACAGAAGTAGTTCGACGTATACAGAGAGGCACTGAACCGAAGATGCACTCGAAAGCCCGTTTCACAGTCGTCGCCGCGGGAGCGATCCTTGCTCTCGGCCTCGCCGCCGGTTGTAGCAGCGACGAGCCAGCGGCCTCCGGCGAGAACACCGACGTCTGCAACACCTTCGCCACCGACCACAACGCCTTCGTGGGACTGGTTGCAGCGGGACCAGGATCAGCAGAGAACATCGACAAGTGGACTGCAGACAAGCAGGCCGCAGTCGACAAGCTGAAAGCGTTGCCCGGCACCGCATCAGGCGATGTCGCGAGCTCGCTGACGACCTTCAGCGATGGACTGCCGGCGGACACACTCGAACTCTCGACCACCGACAGCGAATCCGGTAAGGCCTTCGTCGACAACGGTGCAGCAGTGAAGTCTGCATGCGAGACGGACGGCACGACGATCACCCTCGACGCGCTTCCGCTGTCTACCTTCACCAACTGAGTTTCGCCGGCCGCGTCTCGACGCACCGCTGAGTGAATGAATGCGCCATTCACGTTGTCAAACAACGTGAATGGCGCACAATCTTGCAGACCCTCAGGTGTCAGATAGTAGCCCTACGGCGCGTTCGTCATCAGTACTCCTCAAATTTCAGCGCAGTAAGAATTGAGCCACTGAGCAGGAACAATCCGCCGATCATGACAAACCACAATCCCCATCCAACTGCAGGGTTCGCTTCAGCGCTCAGCACTTCAAACGTGACTTCTCCGACGCTGACGATGTCGTAAGCCGCGATCACAACGACGACTAGTGCAAGTAGAGGGAGTATGTAGCGGTCTCCAAGCAGGGCAGCCCCATCTCGGGCGACGAGGATGAATGACAACACGGAGGCGATTGCGCCAAGCACAAGGGTGATGGTGCCATCGCCTTCTGTGCCGCCTTTGCTGAACGTGAGAACCGTCGCCCAAGGCGCGAGACTTCCCACTGCAATGGCGAGGCTGGACGCGAGGCAGATGAAAGACCAGAGCCTTATCTGTCCAATTTGGTCTGTTGGGTCGTTCTCTGTCATCTAGGGAAGCCTTCCTTCTGATAATCAGTTTCGGAATTTGAAAATTGACGGCGGCACGATCGCAAGTTTGGACACTGCTATCACGGACAGGAAGGGGAGCTCGAAGCCTGCTTAACCCCGCCAACGAATGAATGTGCCAGTCACGCACTCAGAGTGCGTGACTGGCACATTCATTCGATAAGGGGCCCACCAAGCGCGGGCGAGAGTGAGATGTCAGTCCTTCGAGTGCTTCCCGAGGTCGGGGGAGGAGGAATCGATTGCTTCTCCGCTACCGCCGGTGGTGTCGGCGGCCGTCGAAAGTTTCTGTCCCGCTGCGGTTCCGCCCGCGAGGATGTCGCGAATCTGCACCA
The DNA here is from genome assembly GCF_002258735.1 of Rhodococcus sp. WWJCD1. NCBI lineage: Bacteria > Bacillati > Actinomycetota > Actinomycetes > Mycobacteriales > Nocardiaceae > Rhodococcus > Rhodococcus sp. WWJCD1. Next base: position 281,307 of record NZ_NOXY01000005.1, on the reverse strand, counting down.
GCACGTCGACGTCGCTCAGTTCCTTCTCCGGCTGGCTGACGAAGCGCTTCTTCGCGGTGTTCACCGGCAGGATCAGCACGAAGTAGACAACCGCCGCGATGATGATGAAGTTGATGATCGCTGTGATGACCGCGCCGACATTGACGAACGATTCCGGGGACGACGTGATGTTGAAGCCGAACCCGTATTCGTTGCTGCCACCGAGGGCGGCGACGAGGGGGTTGATGATGTTGGTGGTGAATGCGGTGACGATGGCCGTGAATGCCGCACCGACGACGACCGCGACTGCGAGATCCACGACGTTGCCGCGCAGCAAAAAGTCCTTGAAGCCCTTGAGCATGAGCCCTTCTCCCAACGTTCGGTTTGTTCTGTCTCGAGAAACGTTAGTGCAGCGTGACGGTGAGCGCGCTGACCAACGACGCGGCGGCCACCGTCGTCGCATCGTCGGTCGGTAACGCGAGCAGCACCACGCGATCTCGCTGTCTGCTGCCCCCGGCGTCGGCGGAGACGAGGACGACCACGGCGCCCGACGCCAGCACTCGGGCGGCGGGGACGGCGTTCGGGTCTTCCTGTACCTCGACGGTCAACACGTCGACCTGATCACCTTCACGCAACAGGTCGCTCACTCCGGCGTCCGCGAGATGCACCGGTACGACGCGTGCCTCGGTGCCCAGTGCCGTCGTGGCGGTCCGAGATCCGAGTAGGCGTACGTCGGTGAGCAATTCGCCCGCTCGTACCGGCCCGGTGAGCGTCTGGCCGTCCACCGCACCCGTATCGATCAGTGCGCCCTCGGGAACACTGGCTGAATCCCAGTCGCTGACGACCACATCGGCCGGCGCCAGAACCGTCCCGGGTGTCAGATCGCGTCCTGCGGTGATCACTTCGACTCGGTCGTCGCCGGCGGCGTCGTCGACGAACAAGACTGCTGCAAGTGCCACCAATGCGCCTGCCGCCACCCGCCGGAACTTCGGGGAGCCGACCCACGCCGGCCGCAGGGTGATGCGATCGAGCAGAGTCGAGTCGAGTCGGTTCTTACGAGCGGTCATGCTGGAACGCTATCGCCGACGAGGGCACTTCGAACGCCGAAAAGGCCGGGCTGTGGATAACGGCCCGGCCTGTGGATGAAGCGGAAATCTACTGGCTTGCAGCAGCTTTCGTGGTGGACGACGAAGACGAGGAGCTCGACGACGACGAATCGGAAGATTTCTTTTCGGCCGGCTTGGAGTCGGACTTGGACTCGGACTTCGAATCCGACTTCGCGGCGGCGGCATCGGACTTCTTCTCGCCTGCGCCCTCGCTCGAGGTGCTCGAGCCACCGCGACTGTCGGTGCGGTAGAAGCCGCTGCCCTTGAAGACGATGCCGACGGAATTGAACAGCTTTCGAAGCTTGCCGGAGCATGCCGGGCACACCGTCAACGTGTCGTCGGTGAAGGACTGGACGATGTCGAAGCGGTTGTCGCACTCGGTGCATGCGTATGAGTAAGTGGGCATCGTGATTCCTCCGCGCTGGTCACCGAGGAGATTGGCTGCTCTGCGAGCCGAGGCCGAACACCGCCGGTGTCTTATCTGTTCGTCGAAACTGGGAGAGCATTAGCACTCTACAGTCAGGAGTGCCAACCAATCGAATCGGAACGTTATTCCGTACCCAAGCGTACGAGTCCGCCGCCGGGGGTCAACGCGTGCGTCACCCTTCGGTCGTGTGGCTCGTCCGGTAGTCGATCCACCACTTCGCCGTCGCGCACCACCGCGACCAGCATCGCGTCGGGTCCGCACAGGTCGAGTGTTCGGTCGTAGAACCCCGCGCCGCGTCCGAGTCTGACGCCACGCCGATCGACGGCCAGCGCCGGAATCAGCACCAGCGAACAGGCCGACACAGCATCGGGATCGAGGACCGGTCCGGAGGGTTCAAGCAGGCCGAAGGGTGCGGCCACCAGCGATTCGCTCCCGGAGTACGTCACCCAGCGCAACGGTCCCGGCTCGTGCGCACTCGGAAGCAAGACTGTCGAGCCGGCCGCGGCCATCGCGTCGAGCATCTCGATCGAACCCGGCTCCCGGCCGACCGGCACGTACGCGGCCACCGACGGGTGTTCGGCCGCCAACTCTGCCACGACATGGCAGAGTTCGGAGCACTCCACCGCGCGCTGCGCATCGTCGAGCAGTCGGCGTTCGGCGAGGACATGCGCCCGCCATCGATCCTTGGGCGTGTTCTCCGAGAATTCGGGAACGGTCACAACGGTTCACTCACCCTTCGTGTGCAGTCGATCAACGATATGCACTCGGAGGTAGAACGCAGCACACGGCGAGCAGATCACCAGAAACCATGGATAGGGTGAGCACCATGACAGAAGCCGTTACCGCGACGACCGCCGCCACGCCTGTGCATTTCCGCACGGCCATCGTTCCTGCCGCAGGCATGGGCACCCGGTTCCTGCCGGCCACGAAAACCGTTCCGAAGGAACTGCTTCCGGTCGTCGACACACCAGGTATCGAACTCGTCGCCGGAGAAGCGGCGGATTCCGGTGCACAGCGGTTGGTCATCGTCACCTCACCCGGCAAGGACGGCGTCGTCGCCCACTTCGTCGAGGACCTCGTTCTGGAAAAGAAGCTGGAAGCGAGCGGCAAGCTCGAAATGCTCGAAAAGGTGCGCGTCGCCCCCAAACTCCTCGACGTGCAGTCGGTCATCCAGCACGAACCGCTCGGACTGGGGCATGCCGTCGCCTGTGCCGAAGAAGCCCTCGACGACGACGAGGATTCGGTCGCAGTTCTTCTTCCCGACGATCTGGTGATGCCGCGGGGTGTGCTCGACGTCATGGCTCGCGTGCGCGCCAAGCGCGGCGGCTCGGTGCTGTGTGCCATCGAGGTTCCAGACGACAAGGTCTCCTCCTACGGCGTCTTCTCCGTCGAGATCGTGCCCGACGCGGTCAACCCGAACGTCCTCAAGGTCACCGGTATGGTCGAAAAGCCCAAGCAGGAGGACGCCCCGTCCAACCTGGCTGCAGCGGGCCGGTACCTGCTCGACCGCGCGATTTTCGACGCTCTGCGACGGATAAAGCCCGGTGCCGGCGGCGAGCTGCAGCTCACCGATGCCATCGCGCTTCTCATCGAAGAAGGCCATCCCGTGCACGTGGTGGTGCACCGTGGATCGAGACACGACCTCGGAAATCCCGGGGGATACCTGCGCGCTGCGGTTGACTTTGCTCTACAACGTGACGACTACGGTCCGGCGCTGCGCGAATGGCTGAACGAACGCTTGAGCGACAGCTGGGCACCGGAACTGACAACGTACGAATAGCATCGCGGGTCGATGCCATAGAGGAAGGGCCAGATGCGCTCGGTCGAAGATCAGCAGACCAGAGTGACCGCCGCGGCGGTGGCTCCACGGCCTGTTCGGGTCGCCATCTCGGAAGCACAGGGCCTGCTGTGTGCCGAGGAAGTGGTCACCGAGCGTCCTCTTCCCGGTTTCGATCAGGCGGCGATCGACGGCTACGCAGTGCGCAGCGTGGATGTGGCAGCCGCCGGTACGGATCTGCGCAACGAGGAAGACGAGCGCATCGACCTGACGCTGCCCGTCGTCGGCGAGGTCTCGGCCGGGTCGCGTCAACCCATCCGGTTGCAACCGCGCCAGGCAGTACGAGTCGACACCGGCGCGCCGCTGCCCACCCTGGCCGATGCGGTGCTGCCGCTGGATCGCACCGACAGCGGTCGAGCCCGCGTCAAGGTGTTCCGTCCGGTGCGCTCGGGTGACTACGTCCGCAAGATCGGCGACGACGTACAGCCCGGTGACGTGGCGGTCCGCGCAGGCACGATCATCGGTGCCGCTCAGGTCGGATTGCTCGCGGCGGTCGGCCGCGACAAGGTGCTGGTGCATCCGCGTCCCCGGCTGTCGGTGATCTCCGTGGGTGGTGAACTGGTCGATACCGATCGGACCCCCGGGCCCGGACAGGTGTACGACGTCAACTCCTACGCTCTCGCCGCCGCAGCGCGCGACGCCGGAGCCGACGTCAACCGCGTCGGGATCGTCAGTACCGATCCCAAGCGTCTGCGCGAGGTGGTCGAGGGCCAATTGATCCGATCCGAGATCGTCGTCATCGCCGGGGCAGTGGGCGGCGGCGCGTCGGACGGGGTGCGAGAAGCTCTCGGTGAGCTCGGCGACATGGAGGTCGAACGAGTCGCCATGCACCCCGGGTCGGTGCAGGGGTTCGGCCAACTCGGACGCGACGAAGTACCCACCTTCTTGCTGCCGGCGAACCCCGTCAGTGCGCTGGTGGTGTTCGAGGTGATGGTGCGTCCGTTGATTCGCATTGCGCTCGGTCGACGACAGCCGATGCGTCGGACCGTCACGGCGCGAACCGTAGCGCCGATCACCTCGATCGAGGACCGCAAAGGATTTCTTCGGGGCCAACTCATGCGCGACGAGGGCACGGGCGAGTATCTGGTTCAGGCGCTCGGGGGCGCGCCGGGGTCGTCGTCGCATCTCCTCGCGACCCTCGCCGAGGCAAACTGCCTGGTCGTCATCGATCCCGAGGTCACCGAAATCCGCACCGGCGAAGAAGTGAAGGTCTCGTTCCTCGCTCAACGTGGCTGACGCCAGTGGCACGTTCAAGCGCCGCGGAGGGCGCATAACCCCGCCACTGCGCGTAGCGCATACCATCGACGGATGCCGCGAACGTGGTCGAGCCACCCAGGTTGGCCGGCGAAATTGGGTCCTGTGAGAGTGGCCGGCGGAACCGTGACGGTACGCCCGGTACGGATGAGAGACGCGGCAGCCTGGAGCCGGATTCGCACCGAAGATCGGGCACACCTCGAGCCCTGGGAACCCAGCGGCGAGGGCAGCTGGAATTCACGGCATCACATCTCGTCCTGGCCCACCCTGTGTTCGGGCCTCAAGTCCGAGGCTCGCAAAGGGCACATGCTGCCCATGGTCATCGAGGTCGACGGCGAATTCTGTGGGCAGATCACCACCGGAAACATCGTTCGCGGCGCATTGCGGTCCGCATGGATCGGCTACTGGGTGTCCAAGGACGTCAACGGTAAGGGCGTCGCTACGGCAGCACTCGCGCTCGGACTCGACCACTGCTTCGGCCCCGTCGGACTCCATCGCGTCGAAGCGACGGTGCGACCGGAAAACCTCGCCAGCCAGGCCGTGCTGCGCAACGTCGGGTTCCGCGAAGAAGGTCTGCTCTACAAGTACCTCGACGTCGACGGTGAATGGCGCGATCACAAGCTCGTGGCCATCACCTCCGGTGAAGTACAGGGAACCGTCGTCGATCGGTTGGTTCGTTCGGGGCGGGCCGCATGGGCCTGATATCTCCCGAGAAGATGGCACTCCTGTTGTCAAAGTGACAGGAGTGTAATTCGGGTCGGCGCGTCTGCGTCGTTCTTGCACCTCCTCCCCATAGCCTGATGTCGTCACGACTGTCGCCGTTGCCCAAGGGAGGAGAACATCGCCGATGCCGAACTCGATCATCTGGATCGGTCTCGTGGCCGTCTGGCTCTTCGTTCTTCTTCCCATGCTGATGACCAAGCGTCCCCAGATCATGCAGACCACGGACGCGGCGCTCGCCACGCGCGTGCTGCATCGGGGTGGCACCAAGCGAAAGCAGCGCGGCCCAGCGACCGGCCACCGCAGCGATCCTGACTGGCGGCCGGAGGACGACCTTCGAGTCTCCGCGCCTGCCCGTGAGATCTTCGGCCCGACACTGGCGACTGTTCGTATCGACTCACCCGATCTACCCGGTACCGCGGAGGACCCGATGGACACTCACGCAGCAGAGAACGATCTCGAACGCGACGCACCGGTTCAGGAACCAGCGCGCGAGAGATCAGCCGCGCACGAACCCGGTGTCGTCGACGACGACTTCGTGCCTCGCCGACGCGGCCGCGGCGGTTTCGATCCCGAGGCGGACGCGATCGCCCGCGCTGCGCGGTATGCCTTCCGGCAGCGCGCAGTACTGGGTCTGGTTTTCGCCGCGATCACCACAGCGGCATTGGCGTTCATCATTTCTCCGACGATCTGGTGGCTGTGCGGTCTGTCCGTCGCCGTCCTCGTCGGTTATCTGTACTACCTGCGTAGGCAGGTGCAGATCGAGGAAGAGGTGCGCCGGCGTCGGCTCACCCGAATGGGCCGGTCCCGGCTCGGGGTGGAGTCGGAGACCGACGAAGAGCTCGAGCTCGTCCCGCAGCGACTGCGTCGACCCGGTGCAGTTGTGCTCGAGATCGACGACGAGGATCCCGAGTTCGAACATCTCGACCACTACGACGAGCCGTTCCAGGCCAGCCGTGACGACGATCGGAACTTGCGCCGGGCGCAGGGCGCGTAGCAGCCGTCCGACACGGCTTTGCTAGAGTTACCCAGCCGGTCTCGCTGACGGCAAAGGGGCTGTGGCGCAGTTGGTAGCGCGTCTCGTTCGCATCGAGAAGGTCAGGGGTTCGATTCCCCTCAGCTCCACACCGCAATGGATTACAGGCCCGGTCGACACTGTCGATCGGGCCTGTTTTCGTATTGGTCGCCGCTTGTTGCGATCGGCGTGTGCCGCTCGGTCGGCTCAGTGCGCACAGCTAAGGTTTTGCTCATGCGAGGTTGGCGAGGATACGTAGCCGACGACGTCCTCTGGGCTGTGTTCCAGGTGCGGCAGTCGGCCGTGGTGGCGTTGGCCAACTGCCCGCTTCTGCCCGCGATTCTCCGCGGACGTGCGCTACGGGGAGCGCGTGTGCGGGGAGGTGCCCAGGCGCTCGTCTACGGCGGTCAGATGGTCCAGGGGCGAGGCGTGCTTCGTCTGGGTGCCGGTGTATTCGTCAATTACGGCTGCTACTTCGACACGGTGGCGAACATCGATATCGGTGACGGGGTCTTCCTTTCCGATCATGTACGCGTGTTGACCAGCACGCACGAGGTGGGCGCTCCGACTCGACGGGCAGGGCGCTTGGTGGGCAGACCGGTGACGATCGGATCGGGAACCTGGGTGGGCTCCAGTGCCGTCATCATGCCGGGGGTCCGCGTCGGCTCGGGCTGCATCATCGGTGCCGACTCTCTGGTGACCAAGGACTGTGATCCCGACGGGGTCTACGTGGGCAGTCCGGCGAGACGAATCCGAAGCCTGAACGATTAGTCGGCTCACTACGGTTGAACCGGCTGATCACCCGTTTTATCGTTATTCGGGTGAATCGAAGTACGTTCGGTGATCTTCAGTCGTAATTAATATTGTTTATCATGCATAAATCGACGAATTATCTTCCCGCAATAGTGAGGTAGCATCAGATCCGTCCGCGGCTCGTATTTCGGGACTAACGAATTCTGCAATCGAATCGAGCCACACGATTGCCAAAACAATTCGTCAGGGGTTGGCACGGGTGAACACTCTTTCGATCGTTGTTCCTGCATTCAACGAGTCCGCCCACTTGGGTGAATGCTTGGATGCACTGCTCGAGCAGCAAGAACACATTCACGAAATCATCGTCGTCGACAACAACTCCACCGATGACACCGCCGCGATCGTGCTCGACCGCCGACGTCGATTTCCGATGGTGAAACTCGTAGCCGAGTGCGAGCGGGGAGTCGTGCATGCACGAAATGCCGGATTCGATCACGCGAGCGGATCGATCATCGGACGCATCGATGCCGACACCCGCGTCGGCGCAGGCTGGGCGAAATCGATTCTGGACTTCTTCGATCGACGGCTGGACTACGCCGCGGTGACCGGACCGATCTTTCTCTACGACTCGCCCTGGGCTGCTCCTTACCGGGCCTTCGTCAAGTACACGACCAAGCGAAAGCCCGATGAGCTGCGGGTATCTGCAGCGTCCGGCAACAACTTCTCCATTCGTCGCTCTGCCTGGGAGGCGGCCCGCGACCGAGTGAGTTTGCGAACCGACCTGCACGAGGACATCGATCTTTCGCTGTGCCTCTACCGCGTCGGGCTGCACATCGCACAGATCAAGACGATGTGTGTCGAGGTGTCGGGGCGTCGACTGCTCACACCGCCACTCGAATACCGCCACTATGTACTCAGTTCCTATCGGACCTGGGCGTTCCACAGCCTGGCGGGTAAGTCGCTGCGTCGATTGTTGGTCGCGGACATGATCCTGCACACTGTTCATTGGCCGCTGACGCGCATGTTGTCCACATGTGATTCGCGCATTCTCCCGGTTTCACATTCCGACTCGAGCGATACATCCGACCGACATCTGTCCGCCATTCGCGAAGATCGATTTGCGGCCGCCTCCGGGAAGTGAATTCTCGGTTGCTCGACGGTGAATAACAGCAATGTAATAAGTCGTCGATTGTTCGGCTCTCGATAAACCGTGGGGCAATATCTACAAAGCCCGTTTCGTCCGAAAATCAGGGCGATGAAATTGTCGGCCTCAGGCGTGGACGAGGTCGAGGCCGCACCAATTCTCGTGGCCCAGATAGTCGAGCAACGCAGACTCGGCGGGACCGGAAGGCGAGCGGACGCTTGCGCGAACGGCATGCGACACCGGCGGATCGAGCGGGCGCGCAAGGTGCCCGTATCCCGGTGGGACGGCTGAGGCCGGTATCAGTGTGACGCCCAGACCCTCCGAAGCCAGCTTGACCGCAGTGGCCAGTTGGGATGCGCGCGCGACCGTCGATACGGACAACGAGTGCGAGCGAAGTGCGTGCGTGATGACGTCGTCGCGAGCACTGCCCCGTCGAAGTCGAACCCACGGCTGAGACGCCAGTTCCTTCAGCGTCAGTACTTTCCTCGTCAACAGCGGATGTCCTTCGGACAGTACGACGACATACGATTCGTCGCCGATGACCGTGGCGTCGGGGTCGTAGTGGCCGTAGTCGCTGGACAGCACCAGGTCTGCTTCGCCGGTGCGCACCAAGCGGTCGATGGCCTGGGGGTCCGACTCCTCGTACAGGGTCACCTCGAGGCGGGGATACCGTCGCCGCAACTCTCCGATGGCTCGCGGGAGTTGGCACATCCCCAGTCCGGTCTCGACGACGACGACCAGCTCGCCGGCAACCGTGCCGGAGCAGGCCGTTGCGGCAGCGCGAGCGCGGCGAGCGGCGGACACCGCGATCGATGCCTCCTTGACGAAGGCGCGTCCGGCAACGGTGAGGCTCAGTCCGCGGGAAGTCCTGACGAACAATTCCACGCCGAGTTCCTTCTCCAGCGACCTGATCTGTTGCGATATCGACGGCTGAGCGACGCGGAGCTTCTCGGCCGCCGCGGTCACCGACCCCTCCTCGGCCACGGCGAGTGCGTATTCGTACTGGCGGATACTCATTCGCCGGCTCCTATAGCATTTGTCTATACAGTGCACTGCAAATTCGTCTTTGATCCTATACCGATTCGGTTCTAGCGTCGTCGACATGACGTCCACCGTGTATGCCCATGTGCAGCAGCGATCTCTGCTGTCGCCCCCTGTCCTGTTGCTCGCCGCCGTCGCATTCGTGATCGGAACAGCAGAGTTCGTGGCCATCGGACTCGTTCCTCAGCTGGCCCGGGATCTGGACACCACCGTCGGTGCCGCCGGGCTCACCGTCACTCTGTATGCGCTCTCGGTCGGAATTCTCGCCATCCCACTGGGCCTCGCCCTGGCGCACCGTCATCCACGCGCACTGCTGACCGCGCTTCTGTTCGTATTCGCGGCGGCGAATCTGGTTGCGGCAGCAGCGCCCGGACTGCCGCTGCTTCTGATCGGACGCATCGCGTCTGCGGCGACGCAGGGGGTCGCGCTCGGCGTGGCCGTCAGTACCGTCACCACCTTCGTTGCGCCTGAGGCGCGCGGAAAGGCCGTATCTCTGGTCTTCGGGGGTCTGATGAGCGCGATGTTCCTCGGGGCACCGATCGGTACGTATCTCGGCGGGGTTGCTGGCTGGCGTGCAGTGTTCGTGGCGCTGGCCGTGCTCGGAGCGGTGCTGGCAGCGGGTCTGTGGACCGTTCTGCCGCGTCGAATCGAGGGGTCGGGAGTACGTGGGGGCATGCACCAACTCCGGGTGGTCACCGTGCCCGGCGTTCTCGGCTTGCTGGGAGTGGCTGTCGGAATTCTGCTCGTGTCCAACTTCTTCTTTCCTTACCTCGGTGTCTACCTCGAACAGTCGGCCGGAATGGGATCCGGCGGCATTTCGATGGGGCTGGGCGTATTCGGCGTAGCGGGCTTGCTGGGCAATGCCATCGGGGGTTACCTGGGAGGACGTGCCGATACGTTCTGGGTGACCGTGCTGGCAGTGATCGCGATGGTCGCGGTGGCCGCGCTCGCACTGTCCGGTGGCTCCGCGGCGGTGGTGTTTCCCGCGCTGGCGGTGTGGGGTGCCGCGCAGATGGCCGCGCTTCCGATCGTGACCACTGCGGTCGTGGCACTGGGCGGGGGGTTCGCCGCGACACTCAACGTCGCGCTGGTCAACCTCGCCATCGCTGCAGGCGGATTCGTCGGTGGCACCTTCGCGGCGTCCGCGATCGACCTGCTGCCATGGCTGAGTGTCGGTGGATTCGGCCTGGTGGTCGCGGTACTGGCGGCCCGACACCTGAGAGCGCCCGAAGCATCGGCTGTGCGTGCAGAAGTTGGTTAGCAGTCGAAACGGGCTGACGGTATGGTTGATCGATTGACGATCGACCTGCCCGTCGGGCCGGTAGATTGACGGGCGATATCCTCGACCGGACCGGTTCCGAGCACAGGATCTGCCCCTGCAACTTCTCTTTGGGAGTACGAATGTCGTTCGAGATCGTCGACCTCCCCGAAACGTGGGTTGCCGGTCTTCCAGTTCGCAGCCCCAAACGGGCACTGGGCAGGCTCAACGACCCCGCTTTGGATCAGGCCTGGTCGGCGGTGCTCAATCAGGACACGTCGGGACCGTTGGCTTCCATTTACACCGACTTCGCCCCCGGTATCGGCTCTTACAACACACAGATAGTCGGTTATCTGTGTTCTTCGCTGGGTCAAGTTGCGCGAGGGCACCTTGTCGCGAAAGTCCCCGCCGCGAAATATGCACGATTTTCTGCAGTGGGGTATTTCCCCGAGGTTCTCACCCGTCTGTGGACTCAGATCGATCATGCGGAGGAACAGGGTGAGATAGTGCGATCGTTCACCGGCGATTACGAGTGCTATCCGCACGCATACAAAATCGATCTCTATCTGGCGATCACGGTGCCCGGTGGTTCGTCGTGAGCTTTCGAGTGACAGCGCGCAGTGCGGAACTGTTCAGTGGATTGGTAGCGCCGAGAGTGGACGCCGGTGCCGAATCCAGCGGTAGCGAGTGGATGCGATTCTTGCGAGATCGTGTGCGCGAGAAGCACATCGGCGCGAACGAAGTGAGCACGGTCTACGTGCCGGATCCGCACGGCACGGTCAATGCAGTCGTCGCTGTTTCGGTCGATTCTCCTGCTGACGTCGATGCGGGGGATGTGTTCGTTTCAATACCGACCGGTGTGTTTGCAGTATTCACGCCGAGTGGTTCTTTGGCAGACCCTGTCGAGGACGTGTGGGCTCAGGTCGACGACTGTGTGGCGTCCGGGCTAATTTTTCGGGCATACAAAGAGGAAGTCGAAGTCGTTACAAAATCTGGAGAAGTGGAACTTTTCATTTCAATAGTTTTGTAAACGGAACCTTCTTCACGCAATAGTCACTTTCGAATCACAAAGTCACCATCGAACCGGTTACTATTGTCGAACGCAGTCGGCCCGATTGGGCGTCGTCAATTCGGCTCTCACGCCGTCGGTCGACGGGCAGGCAGCGTGGACAGGGCGTCGATGTCATCGCAAGGTCGACAGAGCAGGGGTGCAGCAACATGGTGAGACAACTCAGAGCAGAAGCAACGCGCGCAGCAGCACTACGCGCGGCGGCAGATCTCTTTCTCGAGGTGGGGCACGCAAATGCCACCCTCAGTCAGGTTTCCGCGCAGTCCGGCGTGACCAAAGGGGCGTTGTACTTCCACTTCGCGTCCAAGGAAGAGTTGGCCCGCGCGATCGTCGACGAAGGCCACGAGCGGGTGTCAACCGCGTGTGCAGGCCTGGTCGACAGTCGTAGCCCGGCGCTCGAATCCGTCATCGGAATCTCGTACTCCGTGCTCGAGCTCGCGGCGTCGGATCCTTTGGTTCGAGTCATGTACCGGTTGCAGATGGAGATCGACGGTTCCGACACTGCGCGTGGCAGTGTGTTCGGCACGTGGGGAAACATCTTCGAGCATCTTTTCGAGCGGGCGATCGAGCACGGCGACGTTGCCGATCACCTGGATGCGGGCAACGCGGCATTGCTGGTGTGCGAGATGCTCGCCGGAGTCTTGATGGTGTCCGAGGCGCAGTCACGTCTCGAAGACGCACCCGCACGGATGGAAAAGGTATGGAACACCGTGCTCCCATCGCTCGTGCCCGCCGACAAGCTCGCCTATTTCCGTGAGTTCGCAGCACGGAGTCTGTCCAGTTTCGTGCGCGAGAACATCACTTCCGCATCCGTCACCGTCTGAGAAGTTTCGTACCGAAAAATTTCGTGATCGGGTAGTGCTTGCCGGGCTTCTGCGCGCCGGGCACACTGTGTGACATGGAACACACTGCCCAGAAATCGAGAATGTCGGACAACGAACTGCGGAAAGCGATCGGCACTTTGCAGCAGCGCGCGGACGACGCGCGCAAACGCGGTGCGGACGACGACGCTGCGCGTATCGAGCACACCATTGCCGACTACCGAGACGAGATGTCGCAAAGATTGTGACAACCCTGTCGGTCGTCACCGCGTAGGGTCGAAATCGAACTGAACGTGGCAACCGGTGGGGGATACAGGCTTCGATGGCTACATACGATCTGCGCGGCAAAAAGACGTTGATCACGGGCGCGGGCAGCGGAATCGGTCGGGCGACGGCCATCGCTGCCGCAGAGGTGGGTGCGGAGCTCTTCCTCACCGACATCAACGGCCCAGGATTGGCCGAGACGGTGGACATGGTCGGTCGCGCGGGCGGTACCGTCAGCCACTCGCTGCCCTTCGATGTGTCCGATTTCGAGGCGGTCACCGCGTTTGCGGACGACATCCATGCCGAGTTCGGCAGCCTCGACGTCGTGATGAACATCGCCGGCATCTCGGCGTGGGGAACCGTCGAGAACCTCGAGCACCGGCACTGGAAGTCGATGGTCGACGTCAATCTCATGGGGCCGATTCACATCATCGAGAAGTTTCTGCCGCCCATGGTCGAGGCCGGACGCGGCGGTCATCTGGTCAACGTCTCGTCCGCGGCCGGATTGATTCCTCTTCCGTGGCACGCTGCGTACAGCGCAAGCAAATACGGCCTGCGCGGAGTGTCCGAGGTACTCAAATACGACCTCAAGCGCCATGGAATCGGCGTCAGCCTTGTCGTGCCGGGCGGCGTCAAAACCGGTCTGGTGAACACACTTCAGATTGCCGGCGTCGACCGGGACGATCCGCGTGTGCAGAAGTTGCAGCATCGATTCGAGAAGCGTGCCGTCGAACCGTCCGTGGTCGCCGATGCCATCCTCACCGGAATCGCCAAGCGCAAGTACCTCGTGTACTCCTCCAACGACATCAGGTTCGGTTACTGGATGGCCCGCAAGTTCGCGCCGCCCTACGAGTTCGTGCTGCAGCGCGCCAACGATCAATTTTCGAAGTTGCTGGTGCCGCGGCGCGTGGAGGGGTCGTCGAAATCGACATCCAGCGTGCGCGCACCCGGACCCGAATGAGACAGCTCGTCGTGTGGATTGGCCAGAGCACAGCCGGCAAGAGATAGACATCCGCAGCCGATACACCCGGTCAGGTTGTCGCGCAGCCTGGTCAATTGTTCTATTCGAGAATCGAGTTCGCGATGCCACCGCGTCGAGAGGCGGGCCCAGTCCTCGCGCGTCGGCGTCCGTTCGTCCGGAAGCTCGCTCAGTGCCTGCCGGATCTCGGCCAGCGGAATTCCGACCTTCTGTGAGATACGGATGAACGCCACGCGTCGCAAGGTCTCGCGGTGGAACCTGCGCTGATTGCCCGTGGTTCGGCGGCTGGTGATCAGCCCCTGTTTCTCGTAGAAGTGGAGCGCAGACACGGCAACGCCACTGCGCTCGGAGAGTTGGCCTGGAGTCAGCTCACGAACGTTCCACTCGGGCATCGGCACGACCTCGACATTACTTCAGGTCTTGCCTTCCTGTGCGAGCTGCTCACCGAGGCCACGAAGATCAGAGAACGGTGTGTACCTTGTCGGCTGGCCGCGCCAGCACGGTTCCCTTCTCGGTCACCACAATCGGGCGTTCGATGAGAATCGGATGCTCGATCATCGCGGCGATCAACGTGTCGTCGTCCGCGGATCCGAGGCCCAATTCCTTGTAGATGCTCTCGCGGGTGCGAACGGCCTGCCGGGGTTCGAGACCGGCGTCGGCGAGCAAGGTACGGATCTCGTCCTCGGTGGGCGGTGACTCGAGGTATCGGACCACTCGCGGAGTGACGCCCGCTTCCTCGATCAATTTCAACGCAGTGCGCGAGGTATTGCACCGCGGATTGTGGTAGATGGTTGCCGAGCCTGATGGGTCGTTCCGCAGGCTCCTCTCCCCAGGGACGGTCATGTTTGCGATCTTGCCACGCGGGTAGCCAAGCCGACAGATTCAGGCCAGGAACGGGAGTGGTTATGACCGACAAGCGGATTGTCATTGCAGGTGGGCACGGCCAGATCGCCCAGCATCTGACGCAGGTACTCACGGCGCACGGAGATCGTGCGGTGTCGTTGATTCGCAACGGCGACCACGTCGATGCCGTCACAGCACTCGGCGCGCTGCCGCAGGTGATCGATCTCGAGTCCGCGTCCGTCGACGAGTTGGCGGCCGTTCTCGACGGTGCCGACGGAGTGGTGTTCGCGGCGGGTGCCGGACCCAACAGCGGCCCGGAGCGCAAGGACACCGTCGATCGCGCGGGCGCGGTGTTGCTGGCCGACGCGGCCGAGAAGGCCGGTGTTCGCCGCTACGTGCTGATCAGCTCGTTCGGTGCGGGAGAGCCGGTGGCAGAGGACTTGGACGATGGCTGGAAGGCCTACATCAACGCCAAAACTGCTGCAGAAGAGAATGTTTCGGCCAGGTCCGGTCTCGACTGGACCATTCTGCGTCCGGGCAAATTGACGGACGAAGATCCCACGAACTCGGTATCGCTCACCGAGCCACCTCTCGAATCGGGTGAGGTGACGCGTGCCGATGTGGCCGCCGTGATCGCGCAGCTGCTCGATACCGGTGGAGCAGTACACAAGACATTGATGTTGACGTCCGGTTCGACGTCCATCGTCGACGCAGTCGACGCGGTCGGTTGAGGCACGGACTGTGCGCGTTCATATCGATCCGTCGAACACGACACCGGTGTTCGAGCAGTTGAGGATGCAGATTCTCGGGCTGGTGCGGTCGGGAGATCTGATTGCCGGTACCAAGATTCCGACGGTTCGTGGCCTTGCCGAGGAGCTGAAGATCGCTCCGAACACGGTAGCGAAGACATACCGAGAGCTCGAGCAGCAAGGCGTCATCGAGACACGCGGACGATCGGGTTCCTTCGTCGCATCGGGCGGCGATCCCTCACGCGATATCGCGGCCCGAGCGGCGACGGAATTCGTCAAGACGGTCCGTTCCATCGGCCTGGACGACGACCAGGCTCGATCGTTCCTCGAATCAGCACTCAAGGGCGCGAACGACCGCTAAGTTGACGCTTCAACATACTTCTGACATCGTGGTGCGGCCCATGTAGTCGTGTCAGAAGGATGCACAATGAACTCCACCCTCGTCCGCGACGCCGTCGCCCTCGTAGCCCGCATCGGTCTGGGAGTCGTCTTCATCGCTCACGGCTGGCAGAAGCTGAACACCTACGGTCTCGACGGTGCCGCGGCCAGCTTCGAGATGATGAACGTCCCGCTCCCCACGGCGTCCGCATACTTCGCCACATTCGTAGAACTCATCGGCGGCGGTGCCCTGGTGCTGGGTATCTTCACCCCCATCGCCGGCCTGCTGCTCTTCCTCGACATGCTCGGCGCCGCTGTCTTCGTTCACTTCGAGCACGGTGTGTTCGCCGCAGACAAAGGCTACGAGCTCGTCGTCGCCCTCGGTGTCGGCGCGTTGCTGCTGGCCGCATTCGGTGCCGGCCGCGTCAGCATCGACGGACTCACCAAAGGCAAGACGGCAATTCTCCGCTGATCCGTATCGAGCGGCAATCGTCGGTCAGCGCCAACTCGGTAACCACAGTTGTTCCTGCCACATCTGCGGCGTGATCGGCATCGCGGTGAGGATCGGCCACAGCCAGACGAAATTCGCGATCACCACGGCGAGGTACAGGGCCACCAGCAGTAGCCCGGTACCTCGCCGTTCCGCTGACGCTGTTGCCTTGCCGATGATGTCGCCCAGCACCAACGCGAAGCCCATCACCATGAACGGGGCGAGGGCTACCGCGTAGAAGTAGTACATCTGCCGGTCCAGTGTGGTGAACCAGGGCAGCAGTGCTGCGGAGTAGCCGACAAGCACTGCTGCGTAACGCCAGTCGCGCCGAACGAACACCGACCAGATCACCCAGGCGAGCATCGGCAACGCCAGCCACCACATCGCGGGCGTGCCGATCAGCATGATCGCCTTCACGCACGAGGACGCCGAGCAGCCGGACACGCTCTCGCCGTCGGCGAAGTAGTAGAGCATCGGACGAAGGCCCATCGGCCACGTCCACGGCTTCGATTCCCACGGATGCCGGTTGCCGGCCGAATTGGTCAGTCCCTCATGGAATTGCAGCACACTGCCGCTGTAGTACCACAGTGACCGCAGGGCTTCGGGCACGAACGAGAACGGCCCGCCGGCGCCGATGCCGCTGCCGACCTCGTGCCGGTAGACGCCCGTCTCGGAGGTCAGCCATGCCCACCAGGTCATCAGATACACCGCGATCGGAACGACGACCAAGGCGTAGAGCGCAGGCCCGATGTCACGCAATGCCGTTCCCCGCCAGGGGCGCCCGACGCCGTACGAGCGACGTGCGGCCACATCGAATGCCACACTCAGCAATCCGAAGAACGCAATGAAGTACAGGCCGGACCACTTGGTGCCGCAGGCGAGCCCCAGCATGATGCCGGCTCCGAATCGCCACCATCGCACACCCATTCGCGGACCGAGCGCACTCGCGTCCATTCGGCCCTCGTCACGAACTCTCGACAACCGTTGTCGCATGTCGTCGCGGTCGACGATCAAGCAGCCCAGTGCCGCGGTGACGAACAGCGCGAGAAAGATGTCCAGCATGCCGATCCGGCTGCTGACGAAGGTGACCCCGTCGACGATCAGGAGGATCCCGGCAATCGCACCGACCAGCGTCGACCGTGCGAGGCGTCGCACGATTCGAATCACCAACAGCACCAACAGAGTTCCGGCCACGGCCGACGAGAAACGCCAACCCCACCCGTTGTAACCGAACAACGCTTCTCCGACGGCGATCAGCTGTTTGCCGACCGGTGGATGCACCACCAGGCCGTACGCCGGATTGTCCTCCAGCCCGCCGCCGGTGAGTACCTGATAGCCCTGCGGGGCGTAGTGCTTTTCGTCGAAGACCGGGGTCCCCGCGTCGGTGGGGTAGCGCAGCATCGTGAATCGCGTGATCGCGCAGACGGCGGTGATGACGAGGGTGACGATCCAGCCGCGCCTGGCATCGGTGTCGTGGAACCAGTCGCGCGCGGCAACCGTGGGCCCGGGACTGACCATCGACCGGTCGCCGGAGCGCTCAGAGGTCAGCAAGGTCACGTACCGATCGTAGGCGTTGATCCGCGGTGCATGACAGGCCGCCGCACTGCATGCGGGACACTGGAGTCATGCTCATCCTTGCCGCCACCCCGATGGGCGACGTCGGTGATGCCTCGCAGCGCCTGCGTGATGCCCTCGGCAGTGCCGATGTCGTCGCCGCCGAGGACACCCGGCGCACCAAACAACTCGCGTCCTCGCTCGGCGTGGTGATCGCAGGGCGCGTGGTCAGTTTCTACGACCAGGTCGAGACGGCTCGGCTGCCGGCGCTGGTCGAGGCCGTGGCCGAGGGCAAGACGGTGCTGCTGGTGACCGACGCCGGGATGCCGTCGGTGAGCGATCCCGGCTACCGCCTCGTGGCAGCGTGCGTCGATGCCGATCTGCCGGTGACCTGTCTGCCCGGTCCGTCGGCCGTCACGACTGCGCTCGCGTTGTCGGGTCTGCCGGTCGAACGGTTCTGCTTCGACGGTTTCGCGCCGCGTAAGCAAGGCCAGCGACGCACCTACTTCCAGTCGGTGCTCGCCGAACCGCGGGCCATCGTCTTCTTCGAGGCCCCACATCGCCTCGTCGCGTGTCTCGAGGATGCCGTGCACGTACTCGGTCCCGCTCGCCGCGCCGCGGTGTGCCGGGAGCTCACCAAGACCTACGAGGAGGTCCGACGCGGCGGCCTGGCGGAGTTGCTCGACTGGGCGAGGGGCGGAGTGCGCGGCGAGATCACCGTCGTACTCGAAGGAGCGGTCGCCGTCGCCGAGGAGCCCGAGGATCTCGTGGCCGAGGTGGAAACCCTGGTGGCGTCGGGCATGCGGTTGAAAGACGCCTGCGCCCAGGTGGCGGTCGACGGCGTCTCCAAGCGTGAGGTCTACGAGGCCGTACTCGCTGCGCGGAAAGAGCAGTAGCGCGTCAGCCCACCACTTGCTGACGCAGACCTTCGGTGGCTGCCTCGAGGATCGTCTTGGTTCCCTTCTTCACCAGGAAGCCAGGTAGCGGAATCTTCGGATCGACCGTCAACTCGAACTCGACGTGGGTGCCGTTGTCCTTGGGCGTCAACGTGTACCGGCCGTCCTGGGCCTTCTGCTGAGTGCTGTCCACCAAGGTCCACGACACTTCGTTCTCGCTCCAGGTGTACGCGACCAACTGCTCGTCGTTGACACCGATGATCGAGACGTTCATCTTGACGTGGTTCGGCTTGCCGTCCTCGAAGCGATCGACCACCTCGCACTTCTTGTGTACCGGAGACCACGAGGGGATGCCTTCGACGTCCGCGAGAACGTCGAGAATTGTCGCTGCGTCGGCGTCGATGTCGACGGACTTGTTCACTGTGACTGCCATGGGGAGAAGGTATCTCAGCTTTCTGTACGGGGGCTGACGTTCCGGGCGAACTCGCCGATGGCGCGTAGCGCGCGTCGGGCTTCGGGGACGAAATCGGCCGCCTGGAACACGTGGACCTGATCCTCGTACACCTGAAGTTCGCAGTCGACTCCGGCGACCGCGAGGCGCTGAGCCATGAGTTCTGCGTCGGCATAGACCATTTCGGTCGAACCGACCTGAATCAACACCGGCGGCAGGCCGGTGAGGTCGCCGTCGACGGGTGAGACCCGCGGACCGCGGTGCCCCTCGACGACGATGCGCGCGTCGACGCGATCGGCCAGTGCGGTCAGTGCGGGAACCGCGTTGGACGGAAACACCGAACACTTCGACGCGTTCTCGTGGTCGAGTTTGCCGGTGGGGTCCATATCGGTCAGCGGGGACATGGTGAAGATTCCGGCGGGTGCGGGCAGGCCGACGGTGCGCAGCGCCAGGGTGACCATGAACGCGAGGTACCCGCCGGCCGAATCGCCGCCCAGGATGATCTGCTCCGGGCGGTAACCGGAATCGAGAAGGAAGCGGTACGCGTCCACGCCGTCCTCGACCGCATGGGTGATCGGATTGCGCGGCATCATCCGGTAGTTCACCGACAACACCGATCCGTCGACCTGCTTGGAGACCCGTGAGGTCATCCGGCGATGGGTACGCAGGCCGCAGCAGACGAACGCGCCGCCGTGCAGGTACAGGACCACGCGATCGCTTCCGGTTCCCTCGGCGCGGATCCACTCGGCTTCGCACTCGGCCAGCATGACGCGGCTGCGCGTGGTGCCGCTGATCTGCGGGACGAGCAGACCGGCGTAGTCGACAAGCCCCATCGGCCACGGAAGAGAGGGGGCCTGCGCCCACACGGTCAGAAACGGGCGGACGGTGAACTGCAGGTACTTGGACAGGATCTGCGACTGCAGGCTCGCGCCGCGGATGTCGCGTCGGCGTGCGGTGGCCGCCGGGTCGGTCGATTTCACTACGGTGAGCGCCGGGTTCATAGCCGTCGCCTCCATCCCCGTTGTCGTTGCGCGGAGCGTGTGCGCCGTGCGTTGGAACCCCGCTCTATTTGGAACCCCTGGTAACGGACAATAGCGGGTAGCTTTTCGTGACCGGACGTAAGGTCGTGTTCTGAGTCACATTCGGTGCCGTACCGTGACCGAAAACAAATGGAAAAGGGACAGCTCATGGCACTCATGCCCATCACGGAATCGATGTTTCTGATCGCCGAGTCACGGGAGCACCCGATGCACGTGGGCGGTTTGGAGTTGTTCGTGCCGCCCGGCGATCCGCACGAGTTCGCCGAGGAAGTGCACCGCAAGTTCACCTCCGGCGAGGTGCACGAGCTCTTCCGAAAGCGCCCTGCGCGGCCCGTGCAGATCATGGGCAATCTGGCCTGGGCATTCGATCAGGACGTCGACTTCGAGTACCACGTTCGCCGTACGGTGCTGCCGGCACCCGGACGCATTCGGGAACTGTTCCAGTTCCTCTCGCTCAACCACAGCGCACCGCTGGATCGCTATCGGCCGATGTGGGAACTACACATCATCGAGGGGTTGGCCGACGGTCGAATTGCGCTGTACACCAAGGTGCATCACTCGCTGGTCGACGGAGTGAGCGCGTTGAAGCTGATGCAGCGGACTCTCAGCACGGACCCGGACGATCGAAGTGGGGTCGCCACCTGGGACCCGTCGCTGTTCGGTCGGCGCAAGAAGCAGGTCGCCGAGGACCAGTCCGGGCGATTGGCGCAGCTGAGCAGTGGACTCTCGGTGGGCCGCAAGATCGTCGGGGACTTGGTCGATTTCGCGCCCGCTACGGCCCGAATCGGCTTGCGTGCGTTGAAGAAGGAAGGAGCGCAGCTGCCGTTACAAGCGCCGCGGACGATGTTCAACGTGCCCATCGGTGGGGCCCGCCGATTCGCCGCCGAGAGTTGGTCGATCGAGCGCATCCGCACGGTGGGTACCGCACTCGACGCGACGCTCAACGACATGGTGCTCGCGATGTGCGCGGGAGCGCTGCGCGCGTACCTCATCGATCAGAACGCGTTGCCCGAGGAGCCGCTGATCGCGATGGTTCCGGTGTCGCTGCGCAAGGAGGGGGACGACAGGGATGCCGGTAACTCGGTGACGGTGATCCTGTGCAATCTGGCGACCGACGAATCGGATCCGATCGTGCGGCTGGAGCGGATCAAGGATTCGACCGTCAAGGGCAAGCAGATGATGAGCGAGCTCAACACGCTCGAAGCGCTCACCGTCGGCGCAATCACCATGGCCCCGTTGCTGTTCGGTCCGGTGCCGGGATTCGTCGATTACACCCCGCCGCCGTTCAACGTCATCATCTCCAACGTGCCGGGGTCCAAGGAGGATCTGTACTGGAACGGCGCGAAACTCGACGGCATCTACCCGGCCTCGATCGTGGCCGACGGGCAGGCGCTCAACATCACCGTCGCCAGCAACGGCGACTCGCTGAACTTCGGACTCATCGGGTGCCGACGCAGTGTGCCGCACCTGCAGCGCATGCTGACGCATCTGGAGAACACGTTGGAAGAGCTCGAAAAGACCTTGTGAGAGCGGCTTCGCCGCATGTGAGTAAAACTTCGTAGTGGGGGTCGAAGTTCCACTCACATGCGCGGAGCGCTCTACTCGTACTTGGGGAACACCGGCGTCGGGGTCGGTAGTGCCGTGCCGGGTACCGAACGTGTTGCCAAATCGGCAAATTCGCGGTTCGACGCACCGAGCAGGTCGAGGATGCGCGACGCGGAATCTGGCATGACGGGCTGCGCCAGGATGCTCACGATGCGTAGCACCTCGATCGTCACGTACAGCACGGTGGCCATGCGATCGGGATCGGTCTTGCGTAGCACCCACGGCTGCTGCAGCGAGAAGTAGCGGTTGGTCTCACCGAGTACCGACCAGATCGCTTCGAGCGCGGAATGGATTGCCTGCACATCGAATTCGCGTCGGCAGATCTCCAGCAGCGCGTCCGCGCGAGCCAGCATCGCCTCGTCCTCGGCGCTGAAGTCGCCGGGTGTCGGGAGCTTTCCTTCCAGATTCTTCGCGACCATCGTCAGCGAACGCTGCGCGAGGTTGCCGAGTTCGTTGGACAGATCGGCGTTGACACGGGCGACGATGGCCTCGTGGCTGTAGCTGCCGTCCTGACCGAACGAGACCTCGCGCAGGAAGAAGAAGCGCACCGGATCGAGACCGTAGTTCTCCACCAACGACTTCGGGTCCAGCACGTTGCCGAGAGACTTGGACATCTTCTCGCCCTTGACGTTCAAGAATCCGTGCACGAACACCCGCTTGGGTAGCTCGATACCCGCGGACATCAGGAACGCAGGCCAGTAGACGGTGTGGAAGCGGGTGATGTCCTTGCCGATGATGTGCAGATCGGCCGGCCAGAACCTCCGGTACGACTCCGACTCGATGTCGGGATAGCCGGCTCCGGTGAGGTAGTTGGTCAGTGCGTCGACCCAGACGTACATCACGTGCGCGGGATCGCCGGGAACCGGAACGCCCCAGTCGAACGTGGTTCGAGAGATCGAGAGGTCGCGCAGACCGCCCTTGACGAAATTCACGATCTCGTTTCGGCGCGTGTTGGGCGCAATGAAGTCCGGCGACGCGTCGTACAGCGCGAGGAGCTTGTCCTGGTACTGCGAGAGCCGGAAGAAGTACGACGATTCCTCGGTCCACTCGACGGGCGTGTTCGTCTCCGTCGCGACGCGGGAGCCGTCCTCGCCGAGAGTCGTTTCGGCCTCGGTGTAGAACGCCTCGTCGCGCACCGAGTACCACCCGGAGTACGAGTCCAGGTAGATGTCGCCGTTCGCCTCCATCCGCTTCCACAGTTCCTGGCTGGCGGCGTGGTGGTCGGCGTCGGTGGTGCGGATGAAGCGACCATACGAGATCTTCAGTAGATCCTGAGCGGCCTGGAACGCATCGGAGTTGCGTGCGGCGAGTTCGCGAACGTCGACGCCCTCGGTCTGGGCAGTCTGCTGCATCTTGAGCCCGTGCTCGTCGGTTCCCGTCAGGAATCGCACGTCGTAACCGTCGAGGCGCTTGAAGCGCGCGATGGCGTCGGTGGCGATGTACTCGTAGGCGTGCCCGATGTGGGGAGCGCCGTTGGGGTACGCGATCGCCGTGGTGACGTAGAAGGGTGGCCGTGAGGCATCAGCTGGCGCAGTCATGGTGCGCCTACTCTAACGATCGTGAGTAGAGACCGTCCCGCACCACCGTTGCCCGAGCCCGTCGGCACCCTCGTCGACGCGCACACCCACCTCGATGCGTGCGGCGCGACCGACGCGGCGAGTGTGGCCGCGATCGTGGACAAGGCCGAGTCCGTCGGCGTCACCCGCGTGGTCACCATCGCCGACGATCTCGAGGCCGCGCGCTTCGCCGTCGACGCTGCGTCCTGGGATCCGCGGGTATGGGCCGCGGTGGCCATTCACCCCACCCGCGCGAACGTGCTCGATGAGGACGCCAAGGCCGAGATCGAGCGGTTGGCTTCCGATCCTCGTGTGGTTGCCGTGGGGGAGACAGGGCTGGACTACTACTGGCAGGGAAAGCTCGACGGTTGCGCGACGGTGGCCGAGCAGCACGAGGGATTTCGCTGGCATATCGACCTGGCGAAGCGACTGGGCAAGCCGTTGATGATTCATAACCGTGAGGCAGACGAGGATCTGCTGGCTGTTCTGAAATCGGAGGGTGCTCCCGAGACGGTGATCTTCCACTGCTTCTCCGGTGGTCCCGAGACCGCGACGGCCTGCGTCGACGCCGGCTACGTTCTCAGCTTTTCGGGAACCGTCAGCTTCAAGAATGCGCACGCGTTGCGGGAGGCCGCGGTGCTGGTGCCCGACGAATTGGTACTGGTGGAGACCGACGCTCCGTTCCTCACTCCGCACCCGTTCCGTGGTGCCCCCAACGAGTCGTACTGCCTGCCGTACACGGCCCGGGCGTTGGCCGAGATTCGTGGCCAGGATCCGGCAGAGCTCGCTGCGCACGCCACGGCGAATGCCGAGAGGGTGTACGGCCTCTAGCTGCTGAAGTTGCGGCATGGGTGCTAATTCGTTACCGTACCGTGACCGAACTCGATGTTTTGCGTACAGAGTCAGCTCACAACCGCCAGGAATACGAAACTTGTCGACTATCAGACGTCTCAACTCCGCCCGTTCGACCACGCTCTACCTGGTCATCGCGGCCCTGTTGATGACGCTCGTCGCCGGTGGTGTGATGGCCGTGAGCCGTCACAAGACCGTGACCATCGACGTCGACGGCGACATGATTTCGCTGAGCACGATGAAGACCGACGTCAACAGCGCCCTGCTCGACGCCGGCTACGCGCCGTCGGACAAGGATCTGGTTGTTCCCGCCCCGGACTCCGGGCTCAACGACGGCGACACCGTGGTGCTGCGCCGCGCCCGTGAGATCACGCTGAACGTGGACGGCAAGCCCGAGGACATCTGGACCACCGCCCTGACCGTCGACGAGGCACTCCAGCAGACCGGTTTGGCCGAGGACGTGCACGTGTCCGCGTCCAGATCCGAACGACTGCCCCTCGACGGAACCAAGCTCGACGTGGCTCTCCCCAAGCAGGTCTCGCTGGTCGACGGCGGTTCCCCGGTCACCCCGGTCACTCTGGCCGCACCGACCGTGCGTGAATTCCTCGAAGCAGCGGGCAAGCCGCTTGAAGAGGCCGATACCGTCACCCCGGATCCGGACGCCACCGTCACCGACGGCGCAGAGATCGTCGTGACGCGCGATCGGACCGTGACCAAGTCCGAGACCACCGATGTCGATGCTCCCGAGCAGCGCATCGAGGATCCGACGATGAACATGAGCAAGACCGTCGTCGAGAATCCCGGCGCTCCTGGTGTCTCCGATATCACCTGGAAAATCAACATGGTCAACGGTGTCGAGGTCGGCCGCGAGAAGGTCGACGAAGTGGTCAAGGTGCCAGCGCAGCCGAAGACGGTTCGCGTCGGAGCCAAGCCCGGTACCGAGGTGCCGCCGGTGGAGAACGGGGCGATCTGGGACGCGCTTGCCCAATGCGAGGCAACCGGGAACTGGGCGATCAACACCGGCAACGGTTTCTACGGCGGCGTGCAGTTCGACCAGAACACGTGGGAACGCCAGGGCGGCCTCAAGTACGCTCCGCGCGCCGATCTCGCCACCCGCGAAGAGCAGATCGCCATCGCATCGGTGACGCAGAAGTCCCAGGGTTGGGGCGCATGGCCTGCCTGCACTTCGCGTCTGGGTTATCGCTAGTCACGTAGAGTTTCGCCCGTGTCCGAACATGTGAGGGGATCTGCGGCTCTTCTCGGTCCTGCCGAGGTCCGCTCGTTGGCCGCCGAGCTCGATGTACGGCCCACCAAGCAGCTCGGCCAGAACTTCGTGCACGACGCCAACACCGTCCGACGCATCGTCGCCTCGGCCGGAGTTGGCCCACAGGACACGGTGCTCGAGGTCGGCCCTGGCCTCGGATCGCTGACACTCGCGCTGCTCGATGTCGCCGAGGCCGTCATCGCCGTCGAGATCGACCCCAAGCTTGCGACCCGTCTGCCGATCACGGTGGCCGACCGGGCCCCGACTCTGGCCGACCGCCTGACGGTCATCGAGGCCGACGCCCTTCGTATCCGCGCCGCGGAGATTGCCGGGGAGCCGACCGCCTTGGTGGCCAATCTTCCGTACAACGTCGCCGTTCCCGTGCTGATCCATCTGTTCTCGGAACTGCCGAGTCTTCGGGTGGCTGTGGTGATGGTCCAGGCCGAGGTGGCCGATCGACTGGCCGCGGTGCCGGGAAGCAAGATCTACGGCATCCCCAGCGTCAAGGCGAGATTCTTCGGTGACGTCAAGAGGGCAGGAGCAGTGGGTCGTTCGGTGTTCTGGCCAGTCCCCAAAGTCGAGTCGGGCCTGGTTCGCATCGATCGGTATGCCGAGCCACCGTGGCCGACGGACACCGCGCATCGCAAGGCTGTCTTCTCCGTGATCGATGCCGCATTCGCGCAGCGGCGCAAGACTTTACGAGCAGCCCTGGCGGGGTGGGCAGGCTCCCCGGTCGCCGCCGAACGGCGACTTCGCGAGGCCGGAATCGACCCGACGGCACGCGGCGAGACCATCGACGCCGCAGCCTTCGTCCGTTTGGCCGCCACCGAAGCCTGACCGTCAGAACGGGTTCAGGGTCACTTCGAGTGCGCCGGACGACGTGACCCGCTGCGGATTGAGCTGCTGAATCAATGCTCCCGAGGTGAGCGTGATCGTGTACTCGACCCACCCGAGACCGGTGTCGATGTAGGCCTCACCCCACGGATACCTCGCAGTTCTGTCCTCGTGTGCGACGCCCGAGGCGCCGGTCGTCGTGTTGCGCCACTGCACTTCGGTGTGCGAAGCGAACGACAGAAAACGCCAGTTCTGGCTGTAGATCGGGTCGGTGGTCGGCGGCTGCGCGGTGATCGCCAGGAATGCGTGATACGGCCCGCCGTAGTCCGATCGAAGGCCGCTGTAACCGTTGACCTCGAGCGAGTACGGCGCTTCCCAGGGGTACGCGCTCGGGATGGACACGGTCGTGAGATGGGAATGCGGTGCCGCCGCCGCCGTGCCACTCGAGACGAACAGCGCTGCCACCGTCATCGCCAGCGCCAGCAGTGCCGTCGTCCATCGTCTTCGCATGTCGAACCCCTGTTCGTCGACGCCTCGTCAGATGCTGAGCAATGCTATTGGCATTCCGCGCCGCTGCGCGTCACGATTCCGTATCGAACCAAGTGGTTCGTTCAGAGGTGGATGTCCGAAAGTCGCGTCAGCTCGGTCCACCTCGACGCCGCACCGCGGGCCGCGGCCACCGGTGCGTAACGATCGGCTTCGATCAGAAGGTCCAGCTCGAGACCGGTCGCCGACGCGATGTCGGCCACCGGAACCTGGTACGTCCGGTAGGGGCCGAGGGGCGGGGGATCGGTCTCGAGTCGCAGCGGTTTGTCGAGGATCGGGTCGAGAGACGGCGACTGGTCCAGCACGTAGCCGGTGCATGCAGGATTCGAATCCTGTGACCACACAGCGATTTTGAAGAACCGTCGCGGAATGGCGATGCCTCGGTAGATGGGATCGTCGTCGGCGAATACGCAGCCGCTGAACACCGAAAGACGTCGGCCGTATTGCTCTGCGTAGCCCAGAACGTAATCTTCGAGCCCGAGCCACAGTGTCTTCGATTGGTTCAGCGTGGCCGTCTGCGGAGCGCACACCGTGTAGTGGAAGGTGTCCTCGTTGGCGCGGGTGGCCACCGACAGCTCGCCCCACACCGGGTCTCGCCGGCGAACCAGGTGTCCGCGATCGAGGTCGTTGTTGGAGTACAGCTCGTTACCGGCCTGCTGCGACGGCGGCAGGCGGTCGTCCAATCGCCAGTCGTCGCCCCGCTCGACATCCTTCAGGCTGGCCCCGTCGATGTTGACACCGGTGACCGCGGCGAGGCGTCGGTCGGGGTCGATGGACACCGAGAAGTGCGTGTACGGCAGTACCACCACACCCGCGCGATCGGGCAACGGAACGTCGATGTCGGCCAGGAACTTCGGGTCGAAAACGAATGGGGTCGTCATCGGTCCATTGACTCACGTGTCGGTTACCGGAGAGTGAACCGCCGCGAGGTACCGGTCGGTCAGTCTCGCGTGTCGCTCTGCCACGACTCGGCATTCCTCACGTAATTCCGGTGGATCGAGCACGGTGAAATCGGTGTCGAACGCCGCCAGCCATCGCGCGATCGACGGCAGCGAATCGCCGGACAGCACCACCGCGCAGGTGTGCTCGTCGATGGATTCGATTGCGCCCCATTGTTCGTCGATCATCGGAGCGATAGTCTCGATCGGTGCATGCAGTGCGATCCTCGCCTGCACCTGAGTGAACGCGCGATCGATTCCCTTCGAGACGAACGCGGCCGCCCCGCCTGCAGGCAACTCTCGCGGGGTGAACCGAGGACCCGTCGGAATCTTCGGAATCAGACGATCCACTCGATACGATCGCCAATCCTCCCGCAGCACATCCCATCCCAGCAGATACCAGCGTGCCCCTGCCCGCACCAGACTGTACGGTTCCACCTCACGTCTGGACTCGGAACCGTCGTGCTTGCGGTAATCGAATCGCAGCCGCTCGTGCCCGTGACACACCGCCGCCACCGTCGACAGCACCGAGGCGTCCACCGCCGAACGCGGCGTCTGTTCCACCACGTCGATTCGCAGCGCGTCGAGCCGATGCCGGATGCGCGACGGCATCACCTGCCGCAGTTTTGTCAGTGCCCGCAGCGACGCCTCGCCGATGCCTGCCACCGACCCACCGGCGGCGGACTGCAACCCGAACGCCACCGCCAGTGCCTCGTCGTCGTCGAGCAGTAGCGGCGGCATCTCGGCACCGGGGCCGAGCTGATAGCCGCCGCCCACCCCCGGCGTCGCATTGACCGGGTAACCGATATCGCGCAGCTTGTCCACATCGCGGCGCAGCGTCCGCGGGGTGACGTCGAGCCGCTCCGCCAGCTCCGCGCCCGCCCAATCGCGACGGGTCTGAAGCAGGGAGAGCAACCGCAGCAGCCGTGCCGAGGTTTCTTTCATGCTCACACGATGCCACGCAATGCGGACATGTTCGGTCCGCATGCAAAACCCCGGTGGTGAACTCGGCCGCTGTTTCTCCACTACTGTGGTTACTCGTGCTGTCTGTCGTTCCCACACCCGTTGTCGTTCGGGCCCCGTCGAAGGTGAACTTGCATCTCGCGGTCGGTGACCTGCGTCCCGATGGCTTTCACGAGTTGACGACGGTGTTCCAGGCGCTCTCGCTGTCCGACGAGCTGTCGGTGATTCCGGCCACGTCGCTCTCGGTTCGGGTGCGCGGCGACGACGCGAAGGTGGTTCCCACCGATTCGCGGAATCTGGTGTGGAAGGCCGCGGTGTTGCTGGGGCGTCGAGTCGGCCGTGAGCCGTCGGTGGAGATCACGATCGACAAGGGCATTCCGGTGGCCGGAGGCATGGCAGGCGGAAGTGCCGATGCTGCCGCGACGCTGGTGGCGCTCAATGCGATGTGGCATCTGGATCTCTCTCGCGACGAGCTCGACGAGGTTGCGGCCGAACTCGGTAGCGACGTGCCGTTCTCGTTGCACGGCGGCACCGCGGTGGGAACAGGACGCGGTGAGAAGTTGCTTCCGGTGCTCTCGCGCAACAGCTTTCACTGGGTACTGGCGTTGGCCAAGGGCGGTCTGCAGACGCCCGCGGTGTACAACGAGCTCGACGAGTTGCGTGCCAAGGGCAGTCCGCCTCGCCTCGGTGGCACCGAGGATCTGATGCACGCGCTCACGTCCGGTGATGCGCGAGCACTCGCACCGTTGCTCGGCAACGATCTGCAGGCTGCTGCGGTGTCGCTGATGCCACAGCTGCGTCGCACCCTTCGAGCGGGGGTCACGGCCGGGGCGTTGGCGGGCATCGTCTCGGGCTCGGGCCCCACGTGCGCGTTTCTGTGCGCCGACGCCGATGCGGCGGTGTCGGTGAGCGCTGAACTGTCCGGTGCCGGCGTGTGCCGCACCGTCCGTGTTGCGAGTGGGCCGGTTCCCGGCGCTCGTGTTGTCACTAATGAATCGATTGGTTTTTCCTGATGGTCAATCTCGTCAATCTCGAAAACGTCAGCAAGTCCTTCGGCGTCAAGCCGCTGCTCGACGGCGTCTCCCTCGGTGTACAGGAGGGCGAGCGCATCGGCATGGTGGGCCTCAACGGCGGTGGCAAGACCACCACACTCGAGGTTCTGGCCGGTCTCGAACCGCCCGATTCGGGACGCGTCAGCCGAGTCAACGGCCTGCGGATGGCCGTCGTCACTCAGCGTGGCGTGCTTCCGCCCGGGTCGACCGTCGGCCAGGTGGTGCTCGACCCACTCGGAATGGCCGAGCACGAATGGGCCGGTGATTCTCGGGTGCGCAACATCCTGACGGGCATCGGCATCGCCGATCTCGGACCGGTCGGCAGCTCCGGGCTCGACGCGTCGATCGACAATCTGTCGGGCGGCGAGCGGCGTCGCGTCGCGCTGGCTGCGGCGCTCGTGCAGGACCTGGACTTGCTCGTGCTCGACGAGCCCACCAACCACCTGGACGTCGAAGGAGTGCAATGGCTCGCTGCGCACCTGGTGTCGCGTCGCAGCGCACTCGTCGTGGTCACTCACGATCGGTGGTTCCTCGATACCGTCGCCAATCAGACGTGGGAGGTCGTCGGGGGTGGTATCGAAACCTACGAGGGTGGCTACAACGATTGGGTCTTCGCGCGGGCCGAACGGTCCCGTCAGGCCGACGCATCGGAGGAGCGGCGTCGCAACCTCGCCCGCAAGGAACTTGCATGGCTGCGCCGCGGTGCTCCTGCGCGAACGTCCAAGCCGAAGTACCGCATCGAGGCTGCGGAGGCATTGATCGCCGATGTACCGCCGCCTCGTGACTCCGTAGCACTGTCCTCCTTCGCGCAGCGTCGGCTGGGCAAGGTGGTCATCGAACTCGAGGACGCGCGCCTGGAAACTCCCGACGGCCGCGAGTTGGTCAAGGACTTCACGTGGCGTCTGGCTCCCGGCGAGCGCGTCGGTCTGGTCGGCGTCAACGGTTCGGGTAAGACGACGATGCTCCGCACGCTCGCCGGTGAACTGCAGCCCGCCGCGGGCAAGCGCATTCAGGGCCAGACCGTCAAGATCGGTTGGCTGAAGCAGGAATTGGACGACTTACCCAAGAAGCTGCGTGTCCTCGACGCGGTCAAGGAAGTGGCCGAGCGGATCACGTTGGGCGACAAGGAGATTTCTGCTGGGCAGCTCGCGGAAAGGCTGGGCTTCACCCCCGCTCGCCAGCGCACACCGGTCGGAGATCTGTCCGGTGGCGAACGTCGCCGCCTGCAGTTGACGCGAGTTCTGATGGCCGAGCCCAACGTGCTGTTGCTCGACGAGCCCACCAACGATCTGGACATCGACACCCTGCAGCAGCTCGAGGACATCCTGGACGGCTGGGCGGGCACGCTCGTCGTCATCAGTCACGACCGGTACCTGATCGAGCGCATCTGTGACTCGACGTGGGCACTGTTCGGCGACGGCAAGCTCACCAACCTTCCCGGCGGCATCGAAGAGTACCTGCGTAGGCGGGCCGTCCTCGCCGCCGACGCGACGCCGGACTCGTTGACCACCGGTGGGGCACCGCGCAAGGCCACCCGTGATGCGGCCTCGGAGCGCGCAGCACGCAAGGAACTCAGCAAGCTCGAGAAGCTCGTCCTTCGGCTCTCCAAGCGTGAGGTCGAGCTGCACGCAGAACTAGTCGACGCGTCGACCGAGCAGAGCAAACTCGTCGCTCTCGACACCGAGCTCAAGCAGGTCCTTGCGGACAAGGACGTTGCCGAGGAACGGTGGATGGAACTGGCCGCCGAGTTGGAGTGAGCGGCTCCGCCGCACGTGGCAGGAGTGGAGCCTGCGGAACGACCCGGGGTTCTAGTTGGCTCGTAGTCCACTACGAAGTTTCGCTCACGTGCCCGATGCGCATACTGGAGACATGGCATCGGTGGTCGCGGAAGTACTCGGTTCGGATTTCTCCCGTCTGCATCCCAAGGTTCAGTGGCGCTTCGGATTGAAGTCCTCGGACCATCTCGCCCAATTCGGGGTGGGCGTGATGGAGGAGATGACGCACTCTCGGCTGGTGCCGCCGCCGTTGCTGTGGGCCGGCCGCAAGCGTGGACTGTTCCCCGCCGGTGTGGGCAAGGACGTGCCGTTCACCATCGCCAACTACGCGTATGTCGACGAATTGGGCCGCGAGACACTGTCTTTCGTGCGACGCTTCGCCTTCGTCGGCCATCCGCAGGGGATGAACTCGGTGATGGTCTCCTCGGCGGAATCCGACGCGTATGCCCTGGACTATCTGGGATTCTCCTCGGACATGGTGGTGCACACCAGGTGTGAGGTCGACGACGAGGGCGGTCTGATACTCGAGAGCGAAGTGCCGAGATTCCTGCTCGGCCCGCTGGCGCCGAAGTTGCCGAAGGTGGCGTCGGCGCTGACGATCGGTCGGGAGTGGTGGGACGCAGCCGAGGAGCGGCATCGCATCGAGATCAAGGTGCAGAGTCCGGTGCTCGGCCAGTTGTTTCTGTACCGCGGATGGTTCACCGCAGAGGAGAGGCCGTGTCGACCTGCCGACATCCCCGGTGACGCGCGCCCGCGATCGGTGGAGTCTCGCGAGTAGCGCGCGCTACTGTTACGCGTCGAACGATGCGCGTGTGAAGGAGTCAACTGTGGCCGTTGTCGAAGCCGAGGTGTCCGGCGGGGTCGGACATATCGTCCTGAATCGGCCGGAGGCTCTGAACTCGTTGAACGGTGCCATGATCCAGGGCATCCGAGACGCTCTCGATGCGTGGCTAGACGACGATGCTGTCGCGTCGGTTCTGGTGACGAGCGGTTCGCCGCGGGCGTTCTGCGCGGGCGGAGACATCAAGGCGATTCGGCAGGCAGTCGTCGACGGCGACCACGACGCCGGTCCGCAGTACTTCGCGGCCGAGTACGATCTCGACGAACTGATCGCGAACTACCCCAAGCCGTACATCGCCGTCATCGAGGCCGCGGCCTTCGGCGGAGGTCTGGGTATCTCGATTCACGGCAGCATCCGCATCGTCACCGAGAACGCAGTGCTGGCCATGCCGGAGACGGCGATCGGCTTCGTGCCGGATGTGGGGTCGAGCTATTTTCTGTCGCGGCTGCCCGGTCGTGTCGGGCGTTACCTGGCGCTCACGGGTACGCGCATCACCGGATCGGACGCTCTCGCACTCGGATTGGCCACGCACTTCTGCCCGAGCGAGGTGGTGGACGAGCTGAAGGCCGACATCCTCGCCGGCACCGATATTCACCAAGCGCTGGAGCGTCACACCACGGCACCGTCGTCGACGGAGCTGTCGTTCGACGCGGAGGCGGTGGCGGCGGTGTTCGAGAAGGAGTCTCTCGTCGACGTCATCGACGCACTCGAGTGCGATACACCGTGGTCGCGCACAACGAAGACTCAGCTGGCGACGTTGTCTCCGACGTCCCTGATGGCCACCGACGCGCTGATTGCGCGCGGAGCAGACAGCACGTTGCGGGAATGCCTTGACCGCGAGTTGCGAATGGCTACCTGGATCATCACCGAGCCGGATTTCGCCGAGGGTGTACGCGCGGTGTTGGTCGACAAGGACCGTGCACCGCAGTGGAAGCCTCTGGTACTCGAAATGGTGCGACCAGAGGTCTTCCAGCAGCTGTTGTGACCGTCTGGGGTCAGCGGTAACCCTTGGCCGGGTTCTGCAGGTCCAGCACGATGGTCTGGCCGTTGGAACGCACGTGGATCTCGGGGTTCTGCAGGCCACCCGAGACGAGGTATTCGCCGAGAAGCTGCAGCAGCTCGTCGGGGCCGACGGAGGTATCGGGGGTGCGGATGTCACCGGTGCGGCTGCCGAGCTCGTTCTGGGTCAGCCGGCCTGCGATGCGTACCGAGGCGACGCCCATGGCGGTACGACGGTCGGGAGCCTGGCCACGCCCGAGCGTCGGCGTGGAGCCGGTCGATCCGTGAGACGTGGAGCGGCCGTTGGTGGGCAGGCCGTGTTCTGAGATCTGATCGCTTGTAGTCACTTCAACCTCGTTCGATTCCGTGGCGGGCTTCTCTGGACGACGTCGATCCGCGCGGGGGGTCGCTGAATCCGTGACGGACGACGTTGCTGGTGCAGGCGTTGTTGCGGACGCCTTCTCGGTGGGCGTGGCCGCTTCGGCCGATTTCTCGGTGGTTGCGGCCTCGACCGCCTTCTCGGCGGGCGCTGCCGCCGAAGAATCGGTGCGGGCACTGGTGGGCGAAGTGGAGCCGGACTTCGGCGGCGTCGCCAAACGATGCGCAGGAGCGCCACCGACCTTGATCCCGGCCAATGGGTAGTTCGATCCCTGTGTCGTCATGTCGTCTTCCACTTCATCGTGTTCCCAGGTGACTCGGTGCCGAGATGTCACGATCGGATATCGATCAGGACGACTCACTCGGCGTCGAGCACGCCAAAACGTACTCTAAGTTTGTTCGGACACACTGAGAGTAGCATCACGATTGTTTAAGACGCTATTTTTCGACCGATGTATTTGTTCTGGATCCTGAACCACACGGCAAAACCCCAGGCGACAAACGCGGCGTACACCACGTAGAGAGCCGCGGACGGGTAGAAACCGGCGACGACGAGCAGCGGTACCCCCACTACGTCCACCGCGATCCAGATCAGCCAGAACTCTGTGAGTCCGCGCGCCATTCCGAAGGTGGCCAGCATCGATCCGGTGAAGATCCACGCGTCGGCCCATTTGCCGAACGAGCCGAGATAGCCGAAGAGCTGCGCGAACACCACCGTGCCGACGACCGCGACCACGAGCATGGCGGTCCGTTCTCGCGCAGTACCCCACCGCGGGAGCACAGCGGCCCCCGATCGCTTGGAATCTCGCATCCAGCGCACCAGCCCGTAGACACTCACGGCGATGAACATCAGCTGGCGTCCGGCTTGGCCGTAGAGATCGAGTGCCTGCGGTGTATGGAACACGCCGCCCAGAAACACGGTGAACAGCAACGCGTTTCCGATGATGCCCACCGGCCACGCCCACACGACGCGTCGCATCCCACCGATGGCCGAGAGCAGCCCGAAGCCGTTGCCGACCACCTCACGCCACAGCACGGGGTGGCCGAACACGCTGAATTCGGCATCGAGCAGATCGATCAGCACAAGGTGCTACTGATCGCCCGCGGCGACGAGCGGTTCGAGGGTCAACTCCGGCATTTCCTTCTGGATGTACTGCAAGCGCCACTTGTCGCTCACCAGCGCCAGCAGTGCTCCGTCCGTCCGGGTGAAGATTTCGACCCCACGCTGACGACCCAGTTCGACGGCCGATGCCGCGTCGGTCCGCCGGGCAAGGGAGTACCCGAGGGGTTCCATCCGAGCATCGACGCCGAATTCGGTCTTCATTCGTGCGGTGACCACCTCGAACTGCATCGGACCGACGGCGGCGAGCACCGGGGAGGCGTCGCCGCGAATGTCGTTGCGCAGCACCTGAACCACGCCCTCGGAGTCGAGCTGTTCCACGGCGCGGCGGAACTTCTTGTACTTGTCCGCACTGTCGACGCGCAGTGCCGAGAAGTGCTCGGGCGCGAACGACGGGATCGGCGGGAACTCGACCTTCTTGTCCGAGTACAGGGTGTGGCCAGGGGCCAGTGCGGTCGCATTGACGAGGCCGACGATGTCGCCCGGGTAGGCGTTCTCGACCGTCGTGCGATCGCGGCCGAACACCGTCAAGGCGTATTTGGTGGTGAACGGCTTCTTGGTCTGGGCGTGCGTGACGACCATTCCGCGTTCGAAGACGCCGGACACCACACGCATGAAGGCGAGTCGGTCCCGATGGGCGGTGTCCATACCCGCCTGCACCTTGAACACCACAGCGCTGAACGGGTCGGTGACCTCGCGCACGCCGCCGGAGGCATCCTCGCGAGATCCCGGCGCGGGGGCCAAGGCCACCAGGGTGTCGAGAATCTGCCGAACACCGAAGTTGAGCATCGCCGAGCCGAAGATCACCGGCGACGTCTGGCCGGCCAGGAACATCTCCTGATCGTGCCGTTGACCGCTCGAGATCAGTAGATCGCTTTCCTCGACCGCGGTCTCCCAGTCGACGCCCTCGCGTTCGGCGGCTGCCTCGGCCGACATGAATTCCTCCGGCGCAATGGTCGCACCGCCCGCGGTGCGGGTGAAGCGGATGTAGCTGCCGTCCTGCACGTCGAGCAGCCCGCGGAAATCGCCCGCGATGCCGACGGGCCAGTACAGCGGCGTCGGAGTAAGGCCGATCCGCGACTCGATCTCGTCGAGCAGCTCCAGCGGCGACTGGCCCGGGCGATCCCACTTGTTGATCACGGTGATCACCGGGATGCCGAACTGACGGCACACCTGGAACAGCTTGAGAGTCTGCGGTTCCAGGCCCTTGGCGGCGTCGATGAGCATCACGGCCGCGTCGACGGCGGTCAGCACGCGGTAGGTGTCCTCGGAGAAGTCGGCGTGGCCGGGAGTGTCGACGAGGTTGATGACGTTGGTGATCTCGGCATCGGGTGAAGTGTGGTAATTGAACTGCAGCGCAGTCGAACTCACCGAGATTCCGCGGGCCTTCTCCATCTCCATCCAGTCCGAGACGGTGGAGCGACGGCCGGCTTTACCGTGGATGGCTCCGGCCTCGGAGATGACGCGTGCATGCAGTGCGAGTGCCTCGGTGAGCGTCGATTTACCCGCGTCGGGGTGAGAGATCACCGCGAAGGTCCGACGTCGGGCGACCTCGGTCTCGAGCTCTTTCGAAGGGTTTCGAGAGGGCCCGGAATCGCCGCGCACTGCCGGTCCGGACCCTTCGAGCGCTGCGTCGACGTCGGGGGTACTGGACGGGGTACTCACGAAAACCTCATTCTCGTTGAAGGCGGCACCGACACGGTGACCGGGCAAAATCCTGCGTTCGAATTCTCAGGATACGCGGCCTGTTGTGCCTCGCGGGCGGGGCGGGACTGCCTACTGTGTTCGGTGGGGCGGGATACACCTCACGAGGAGACGCGCGTTGAGCAAGTTCACCGAGGAAATGTTCGAGACCGCGAGCACCAGCAAGCGAGGTCTGGTGACCGGCGAGCCCGATGAGGCGCTGCGACAGTCCTGGGGCGAAATCCACGAGCAGGCGCGTCGTATGGCAGGCGCGCTGGCCGACGCGGGCGTCGTGCACGGTGACGCGATCGGCATCCTGGCCGGTCAGCCGGTGGACATCGCACCCGCGTGTCAGGCGACGTGGATGCGCGGGGCATCGGTGACGATGCTTCATCAGCCGACTCCGCGGACCGACCTCGCAGTGTGGGGCGAGGACACCGAGACCGTCGTGCGGATGATCGAGGCGAAGGCCGTCGTTCTCGGGGCCCCGTTCGACATCGCCGCCCCGGTGCTCGAGGAGCGCGGCATCACCGTGCTGAAGATCGAGGACATGAAGACCGGTCGCGATATCGACCCGGTGCCGACGGCGGAATCCGATATCGCGTTGCAGCAGCTCACGTCCGGTTCGACCGGCTCACCGAAAGCCGTTCGGATCACGCACGAGAACTTCTACGTCAATGCGTACGCGATGATCGACCGCATCGAGTTCGACGTCGAGTCCGACGTGATGGTCAGTTGGCTGCCGCTGTTCCACGACATGGGGATGGTGGGCTTTCTCTCGGTGCCGATGCAAGTCGGTGCCGAGGTCGTCAGCATCACTCCGCTGGACTTTCTGCGTTCGCCGCTGCTGTGGGCCAAGCTCATCCACAAGTACCGCGGAACCGTCACGGCGGCACCGAATTTCGCGTACTCACTGCTTGCGCGTCGGTTGCGCCAGGCCGAGGACGATCTGGACCTCGACCTGTCCACTCTGCGTTACGCCTGGAACGGGGCGGAGCCTGTCGATCCGGACACGATGATCGCGTTGGCAGAGGCCGGCGCCCGGTACAAGCTGAACCCGTTGGCTCTCGCGCCGGTGTACGGAATGGCGGAAACCACTCTGGCGGTGTCGATTCCGGACCCCGCTCGCGGTCAGGTGATCGACGTGGTCGACGCGGACCTGCTCGAGACTCTCGGGCGAGCCGTTCCGTCCACGCGTGGCAACACAAGATCTCTCGCCACCCTCGGCAAATTCGTGCCGGGCCTCGAGGGCCGCGTCGTCGACAAGGAGGGGCAGGTGCTGACCGCTAGAGGTGTCGGCATCATCGAAGTGCGGGGCAAGGCCGTCACCCCCGGGTACATCACCGTCGAGGGGCCGGTCTCGACGCAAGACGCCGACGGCTGGCTCGACACGGGCGATGTCGGCTACATCACCGAGGAAGAACTGGTGGTCGTCTGCGGACGCATCAAGGACGTCATCATCATGGGCGGTCGCAACATCTATCCCACCGACATCGAACGGGCAGCACAAACCGTCGCAGGTGTGCGGCCCGGCAATGCCGTTGCCATCCGGCTCGATGCAGGCGACAAGCGTGAAAGTTTCGCTGTAGCCGTGGAAACCAACGACATCGGCAATGCGGACGAGGTCAAGCGCATCGAACGTGAGGTGGTCCACGCCGTGCACTCGGAGGTCGGAGTGCGACCCCGCACCGTTGCCGTACTCGGACCGGGCAGCATTCCCAAGACGTCGAGCGGCAAACTGCGACGGGCCAATTCGGCGTCACTGATCGCCTGAAACGGCAGGAGACCTCACATCTATTTTGCGGGGTGCGCGCGTGCGTTCGGAAGCGAGAACAGGCGCGCACCTCACAACAGGGGTGTGGGGTTCAGCGCGGGTGCACCCTGTTCTGGGCTGCTTCGAGCCCGGCCGAGAGTAGAAGTTCGGCGGCGTCCGCGGCTTCTTCGACGACGACGCCGAGATCCTTGCGTTCGGCCGCCGAGAACGGCTTGAGGACGAACGACGCCGGATCCATTCGTCCGGGTGGGCGTCCGACGCCGACGCGAACCCGCAGGTAGTCCTTGGTGCTCAGATGCTGGGAGATCGAGCGCAGCCCGTTGTGTCCGCCTTCGCCGCCGCCGAGTTTGAGTCGTAGAGCACCGAAGTCGATGTCCAACTCGTCGTGCACCACCACGATGTTCGCCGCGTCGATGGAGAAGAACCGTGCCAACGCGGCCACCGGCTGGCCCGAGAGATTCATGAACGTCCGCGGCTTGGCGACGACCACCGAGCGACGCCCCAGACGTGCCTGCACGATGTCGGAATTGGACTTCTTGTGCGAGGAGAACGCCCCGCCGATGCGTCCGGCCAAGGCGTCGGCGACCATGAAACCGACGTTGTGGCGGGTCTTTTCGTACTGCGGGCCAGGATTGCCGAGCCCGACGATCAGGGCCGGCGCTTCGGGGTCAACACTCACGGTCGTCATTCTCTCATC
Organism: Rhodococcus sp. WWJCD1; assembly: GCF_002258735.1. Classification (NCBI taxonomy): domain Bacteria; kingdom Bacillati; phylum Actinomycetota; class Actinomycetes; order Mycobacteriales; family Nocardiaceae; genus Rhodococcus; species Rhodococcus sp. WWJCD1. Next base: position 242,362 of record NZ_NOXY01000005.1, on the reverse strand, counting down.
GGTGATTCGAAACGAACGGCGCGCCGGTCCCGTGGGGGATCGACGCGCCGTTCGACGTGGTGGGTGAGAATCAGCTCTCGTCGGAGCTTTCCTCGTCCGTGGACTCTGCTTCTTCCTGAGTCTCGGCTTCGCCCTCTTCGGAGATGGGCTCGGTGCCTTCGCCGTCGGCCTCGAGGTCTTCCTCGGACGGAGCCTCGACGACGTTGACGAGGAGCGTCTCGCCGTCGGACACCAGGGTGACGCCGGACGGAAGGTCCAGGTCGGCTGCGGTGATCTGGGTACCGATCTGAGCCTCTTCGACGGAGACGACGAAGTTCTCGGGGATCTCCAGTGCGTCGGCCTCGATCTCGACCGCGGTCGAGTCGGTGGTGACGAGGGTGCCCGGTGCGGCGTCGCCCTCGACGATGATGTTGACCTCGACGGTGACGCGCTCGCCCTTCTTCAGGACGAGGAGGTCGGCGTGCTCGATGCTGCGACGGATCGGGTGCACGACGATCGACTTGGTGAGCGCCAGTTGCGACTTGCCGGCGATGTCGAGGGTGAGCACAGCGTTGGTGCCGTCGTTACGCAGCACAGCCGCGAACGCGCGAGCGTCCAGCGCGAGGTGCTGGGGGTCGGTGGCGTGTCCGTACAGAACGGCGGGAACGAGGCCGTCGCGACGTGCGCGGCGAGCTGCGCCCTTGCCGAATTCGGTGCGGACCTGCGCGGTGAGATTGTTTACCTTCGATGCCATGGTGCTACATGCTCCTGATAACTGTGGTTCGTGCGGCGTACTTCGTCGGGCGGTCAAGCTCGTCGGGGCGGACACGAACGAGCGCGGCCAACGGGGCCGAGCCGCGTCGATAACGGTGGATCCTGAAATCGTGGATCTACCCTCGCCGAGACAACCTGGAAGACAATACACGACCACGTCATGTGCGCGGAATTTCGACCCCTGCTACGAACTTTCGCGCACCTGCGAGCGCAGCGAGCAACTCGGCGGCAACATCACGCGCCACGGATATCGCATCGTCACGGCCGCCCGCGGTTCCCATCACCACCGCGCCCTCGTGCAGTACCGACAGTCGCGATCCCAGCTGTTCGGCGTTGGCATACCCGGCGTCGTCGGCCAATCGCGCGAACAGCGATCTGGTCCATTCCTTCTCGGACTTGATGATCTCGAGTACCGGGCTGTCGGTGCCGCCGAACTCGGCGAACGCGTTGACGAATCCGCAGCCGCGATGGTTGTCGCGCATCCACAGATCGAGGGCGTCGTACACCCCCAGGATGCGCGCGTCTCCCGGGGCGAGGGATTCGACGTACCGGCTCACGTGCTCGCACCACAGGCCGTAGCGGCGGGTGAGGTACCGCTGCACCAGGCCGTCCTTTGAGCCGAAGCGGTCGTACAGGGTCTTCTTGGTGGTGCCGGCTTCCTCGGCGATGAGGTCGACGCCGACGGCGCGAATTCCGCGGGCGTAGAACAGCTCGCTGGCGACGGTGAGAATGCGTTCTCCGGCGGGGGTGAGTGGCTTGTCGAGCATGGTTGCCTTCCGAAAGCGCTGGTGGGAAGCAGGTGCACTGCGAGTATACAGACCTGTATGTTTACATCGCTGCATGAAAGCAAATGTCGACGCCGTCGCAGGTACTGCCCTGGTGGTGCTGTGGAGTTCGGGGTTCATCGGAGCCGAGCTCGGTACAGCGCAAGCCCCCGCGCACACGCTGCTGGCCTGGCGCTATGTCGCGGCCGTGGTGCTACTGATCGCCTGGTGCCGATATCGACGGCTGACACCGACCTGGCACGCCATCCGAATTCACGCCGTCCTCGGCCTGTTCTGCCAGTTCCTCTACCTCGGGGCCACCATCACCGGCATCGGGATGGGCGTGCCGCCAGGTGTCGCCGCGCTGATCGCCGCCCTGCAGCCTCTGCTGGTCGCGTTGGCGTCGAGCAGGATCTTCGGCGAACGCGTCGGGGCGAGGCAGAGTCTGGGGCTCGTCGTCGGGATCGTCGGGGTAACGCTGGTCGTGGTGGGGGACATGTCCGGTGCGGATCTCGCCTGGCCCGTCTACTTGCTACCGGCCGCCGGGATGCTGGCTCTGTCGATAGGGACGATCGGTCAGCGAATCCTGGCACCGAAGGAGCCGATCGCGCTGTCGATGGCCATCCAATGTTCGATCAGCGCAGCCGGTTTCATGACATGGAGCATGCTGGCCGGAGATGCCGCACCGCCGATGACGGTGGGTTTCGGATTGGCCGTCGCCTGGACCGTGGTGCTGTCGACCTTCGGAGCATACGGCGCGTATCTGTTCGTGGTGCGTCGCAGCGGGCCCACCCGCGCCAGTGTGCTGCTTTACCTGACTCCGCCGACGACCATGGTGTGGGCCTGGCTCATGTTCGGCGATGCGATCACCTGGGTTGGAGTGGGTGGCCTCGTGGTCTCGGCAATCGGAGTGGCTACCTATGTGAGCGGAAGTGTGGAACGGGTCGTTTCGCGGGGTCCACTCCTGCCGACCCCTGCTACGAGCCCGGAGTGGAGCCTGCGGAACGACCGGAGAGCCGGTCACTCACCTGCGAGCGCAGCGAGCATCGTGTCCAGTTCGGCGAACGTGACGAAATAGTGGGGAGATGCGCGCACCACGGCGTCGAGTCCCCGGCCTGTCATGTCCAGTCGCGTCGAGCTGCGGTGGCTGACGGTCACCGTCACTTCCTCGGCGGCGAGTCGGTCGCGAACAGTGACGGGATCTTCACCGTCGACGGTGAAGGAGACGATGCCACTCTTGCGATCGCCCAGATCCTGCACCGTCACCCCGGGGATTTTTCGGAGTCCGGCGCGAAGGTACTCGGCACGTTCGGCGACGGCTTCTTCGACGTGGTCGATGCCGAGCTCGAGTAGATAGTCGACGGCAGCGCCGAGTGCGAGCCTGGCCGCGACGTCGCATTCCCAGAACTCGAATCGTGTGGCGTCGTCGGCCATTCGGTAGGTGGAGGTGTCTTCCCACTGAGCGCTGTGCAAATCGAGGGCCGGTGGATGCAGCGTCGACGCCAATCCTGGACGCAGGTAGAGAAATCCGGTTCCGCGCGGGCCACGAAGCCATTTGCGTCCGGTGGCGGACAGAGCGTCGACATCGAGCTCGGCGACGTCGACACGCATCTGCCCCATGGACTGGCAGGCGTCGAGCAGTACCAGGGCACCGTGTCGGTGGGCGAGATCTGCGACAGCGCGAGCGGGATTGATCAGACCGCCGTTGGTGGGTGCGTGCACCACCGAGACCAGCTTGACGCGATCGTCGAGCATGGTTGCCAGCGCGTCGATGTCGATTAGTCCCGATTCGTCGCTCGGAATCACCTCGACGATCGCTCCGGTGACCTCGGCGCGGTGGAGGGCGGAGATCGCGTTGCTGGCGTATTCGGCCTCGCACAGCAGAATTCGATCACCGGGGGAGAGCGGCACCGAGTAGAAGAAGTCGTTCCACGCGCGCGTCGCGGAGTCACTCAGTGCGATGCTCGACGCCGAAGCCCCGATCAACGTTCCGATCGATGTCTTCACCGCGGCGAGGTCGTTCGCTCGTTCGGTTGCGGCCCGGTAGCCACCGATTTCCGCTTCCCGGCGCAGGTGCGCGACGGCGGTATCGACGACGACGGTCGGCGGCAACGAGGACCCGGCGCTGTCGAGGAAGACCCGACCCGACGCACCGGGGGTGTCGCGGCGAATGCGGTCGTGATCGAGCATCGGGCGTCCTTCCTGTCAGGAACTCTCGGCATCAGGGTTGCACAATCGGTAGCCTCGATACGACGCGGGATCACGGCGTTTTCGATCCCCGCAGCTGGGTACGTTCGGTAGCGAAGAACGTGGTGAGTGCGGAAAGAAGGAAAAAGTGTCGTCGAACGAGAAATCCCTCGAGCTGAGCACACGCCCAGCAGCCGAGGCGTACGTGTCGAAAGTGTGTTTCAAGCTGGGTCCACCGGCCCTGATCGGTGCCGAACTCGAGTGGCTCACTGCCCTCGACGACGGAACGCGTCCCAGCCTCTCTTCGCTTGCAACTGCACTCGGTGATCACTCCCCGCGCAGTATCGCCCCCGAGTCACCCGCCCTGACGTTGCCGGGCGGAAGTATGGTCACCGTCGAACCCGGCGGCCAAGTCGAATTGTCCAGTTCGCCTTATACATCCGTTTCCGATCTCGCACCGATGCTCGACGCCGATGCCCGGTTGTTGCGAGACATGCTCGAGGACTCCGGCATCAACATCCTGGCGGTTCCGGCCGATACCGCGCGTGCTCCGGAACGGCTCCTCGTCCTGCCGAGATACTGCGCGATGGAGAACCGATTCACCACCATCGGCCCCTATGGCAAATTGATGATGTGCAACACGGCTGCCGCGCAGGTGAGTGTCGACGCCGGTCGTGATCGAGCCGAGGTTGCCGCGCGTTGGCGAATGCTCCACGTCATCGGCCCGGCCTTCGTGGCGGCATTCGCGCGATCCCCGGAACTCGAGGGAGCCCCGGAAGGAGTATGGGCGTCCCAGCGCATGCGGACGTGGCTCGAACTCGATTCCAGTAGAACGGATTCCAGCAGAACCGCGGTTCCCACTACCGGCGACCCGATTTCCGACTACGCACGGTGGGCTCTCGACGTGCCGCTGCTCTGCATACAGGGCGTCGACCAGAACTGGGAAGCGCCCGCGGGTACGACGTTCGCACAATGGTTGGCCGATCCAGGTGTCGTCGGGCGCGCACCAACATACGGGGATCTCGACTACCACCTGACCACCCTCTTTCCTCAGGTTCGAGCGTGCGGTCACCTCGAGATCCGTTACCTCGATGCCCAGCCGGACGGGCAGTGGGTGGTTCCTGCGGCGGCGTTCGAGGCGCTGTTGTCGACACCCGAGCTGGTGGCTCGCGCCACCGAGATCGGAGCAGGGACCGCCGGACGTTGGATCGACGCGGCGCGCGTCGGGCTGGGCGACCGCGATCTCCGATCGGCCGCAACCGAATTGCTGAAACTCGCGGCGGAGTTCGGCGGCGAGCACGCCGACTACCTGTCGGCGGCCGCTCGCCGATGTCACTCGGGCGAGCCCCCGAGCGAATTCGACTCTGCGACGCGGGAATTCCACACTCGAAAGGAATCGGTGTGAGCGCCGAACAACTCAGGAACAGGATCGAAACGGTCCTCACACGCAGCCGCGCCCGCAGCGCAGCACTCACCGATTGCGTGGACGAAACCGAACTGATGGCGCAGCATTCGCCGTTGATGAGCCCGCTGGTCTGGGATCTCGCGCACATCGGAAGTCAGGAAGAACTCTGGCTGGTTCGCGACGTCGGTGGCCGTGACCCAGTGCGTCCCGATATCGACGAGCTGTACGACGCGTTCAAGCACTCGCGTTCTTCACGAACGTCGCTTCCGCTGCTCACTCCCGACGAGGCGCGCGTCTACGTGCAAACCGTTCGAGACAAGGCCTGGGACGTGCTCGACCGCAGCACATTTGCGGGCAGGCCGGTCGAGAAGCACGGATTCGCGTTCGGCATGATCGCGCAGCACGAGCAGCAACACGACGAGACCATGCTGGCGACGCATCAATTGCGCTCGGGGCCCGCTGTTCTCGCCGCCCCTGCGCCGCCGTCGTCTGCGGTTCAGGTCTCGGGTGAGGCGATCATCTCCGGTGGGTCGTTCTCGATGGGCACCTCACTCGACCCGTGGGCGCTGGACAACGAACGTCCGGCCCACCCGGTGCACGTGCCCACGTTCGCGATGGACCGCGCCCCGATCACCAATGCACAGTTCGTCGAGTTCATCGAGGACGGCGGATACCGACGCCGCGATCTGTGGACCGAGAAGGGTTGGCAGCACCGCGTCGAGGCCGATCTCAGCGCTCCGCAGTTCTGGGAGCGCGATTCCGACGGCACGTGGTGGCGTCGAAGCTTCGGGGTGCGCCGTCCGGTGCGTCCGCACCAACCCGTCGTTCACGTGTGCTGGTTCGAGGCCGACGCGTACGCCCGGTGGGCGGGCAAGCGCCTACCGACGGAGGCGGAGTGGGAGAAGGCCGCGCGCTTCGATGCCGAGACCGGTACCAGCCGTGCCTACCCGTGGGGCGACGACGAACCCACTGCGGCGCATGCCAATCTGAATCAGCGGCACCTCGAACCGGCGGACGTGGGCGCGTATCCGGACGGTGCGTCCGCGGACGGCGTGCACCAACTCATCGGTGACGTCTGGGAATGGACGTCGTCGGACTTCGAGCCGTACCCCGGATTCGAGGCGTTCCCCTACGCCGAATACTCCGAGGTGTTTCTGCGAGGCGATTACAAGGTGTTACGCGGCGGCTCCTTCGGCACCGACGAAGTGGCGTGTCGAGGCACGTTCCGTAACTGGGACCACCCGATTCGCCGGCAGATCTTCAGCGGCTTCCGGTTGGCCCGCGACGTCGAGCCCAGCTGAATGTGCCGTCACCTGGGGTATCTCGGCCCCCGCACGTCCGTCGGGGGAGTGCTCACCGACGGTGAACACAGTTTACGTGTGCAGTCGTACGCCCCGAACGACATGCGCGGCGGGGGCACCATCAACGCCGACGGGTTCGGCGTCGCGTGGTGGCAGGACGGTTCGGTGCGCAGCTACCGCAATCCGATGCCCATCTGGACCGATCCGGCGGTCGATGATGTTCTGCCGCAGCTCCATTCGACGTCGGTGATCGCCGCGGTGCGATCGGCCACGGTGGGAATGCCGGTGGAACGATCGGCCTGCGCGCCGTTCACCGACGGCCGTTGGGCGTTCAGTCACAACGGTGTGGTTCGCGGCTGGCCCCACTCGCTGACCGACCTGTGGTCCGAGGTGCCACCGGTCGATGCACTCACGTTGCCTGCTCCGACCGACGCAGCCGCAGTCTGGATCGTGTTGCGGCAGTTACTCGACACTCTCGACCCGCCGGCAGCCCTCGCCACGTTGGTTCGGCGCATCGAAGCGCGTGCGCCGGGGTCCAGGCTCAACTTCCTCCTCGGCGATGGGGAGAACATGTACGCCACCGCAGTGCATCACGCATTGTCGGTCCGTCGTTCCGATGACGCCGTCACCATCGCATCCGAACCGACCGACGACAGTACCGACTGGACGCACATCGACGACCGCAGTCTTGTCGTTGCCACGGCGTCGGAGTTCACCGTTTCCCGTCTCGACGAAGAGGAGCACACATGAGCACTGTCGAGGTACACCTCGCAGACACAGCACTGGTGGACGAATTACGCAAGGATGTGCGAGACGGGTTGACGTCTTCACCGAAGTGGCTCTCGCCCAAGTACTTCTACGACGCACTGGGCAGCGAGTTGTTCGAGCAGATCACCGTGCTGCCGGAGTACTACCCGACCCGCACCGAGCGGGCACTCCTCGAAGAACATGCCCTCGACATCGCCGAGGCAACCGAATCGACGATGTTGATCGAGTTGGGCTCGGGCTCGTCGGAGAAGACGAAGATTCTGCTCGCTGCAGGGGTCAAGCACGGATCACTGAAAACGTATGTGCCGCAGGATGTATCCGTTACGGCGCTCGAGGGAGCCATCGAGCAGATCGCCCAGGAGTTCCCCGCTCTCGAGGTGCACGGCATCGTCAGTGATTTCACCGACACACTGCACAATCTGCCGGCGGGTAACTCACGCACCATTGCGTTTCTCGGCGGCACCTTGGGCAACCTCATCCCCGAGGAGCGCGAGGAATTTCTGAAGGCCATCGCCGACGCGCTCGATCCAGGAGAGCACCTGCTGCTCGGTGTCGGGCTGGTCATCGACCCGAAGGTTCTCGTTCCGGCGTACGACGACGCGGCCGGGGTGACGGCGGAGTTCAATCGAAACGTGCTGTCGGTGATCAATTCTCGCCTGGGCGGAAACTTCGATGCCGACGCGTTCGAGCATGTTGCGCTCTGGAATGCCGAGCAGGAGTGGATCGAGATGCGGCTACGGGCCTCGTCGCCGCAGGAGGTGTATCTCGCCGATCTCGATCTGCCCGTGCACTTCGACGCCGGCGAGGATCTGCGCACCGAAATCTCGGCGAAGTTTCGACCGGAAGGCATCACCGAAGAACTCGCCGCCGCGGGATTCGACGTCGACCATCTGTGGTCCGATGCAGAATCTCGCTTCGCGCTCATCCTCGCGCGCAAGGGTGGGTAGCGACCTATTCGGCGAGAGTCACATCCAGTTGCTGAGTGCCGATGACGCCGAGTAGATCCAGTTTCTCTCGGGCATCGGTTCCCGGTTGCGGCGAATAGACCAGGAGGTGTTGGCCCTCTTTCTGAGTCACGAGTGTCTCGCAGTGGACCGCGATTACGCCGAGTTCGGGATGCACGAAGCGTTTGGACGCCGACGTCTTGTATGCGACTCGGTGTTCGCTCCAAATCGTCTCGAACTCGGAACTGGCGGCGCGTAGACGCTCGACCAGTACAGCGACCTCAGGATCGCCTGCTCGCCTGGCCGACACTGCTCGAAGATCGGCGACGTGCTTGTGGCCCATCCGATCCCAGTCCTCGCGTACGAAGTTGCGGCGCGTGCCGGGATCGGTGAACCAACGCCACACCACGTACTTGCCGAGCCCGGTGTACCTGCGCGGGTCCTCGGCCAGCGCGAGGTACATCGCATTGTGCGCCACGATCTCACCGAGGTCGGTCACGACGCAGGCGGGTGTGTCGTCGAGCTTGGTCAACAGGTGCATGAGGCCGGGGCCGACGTGTTTGTCCGCACCCATCCGCGTCGGTGGTGATTGGCCGGCGAGGATGTAGAGATGGTCTCGCTCGTCGTCGTCCAACCTCAGGGCGCGGGCCAGCGCACTCAATATCTGAGTCGACGGGTGCGGCCCGCGGCGTTGTTCGAGGCGGGTGTAATAGTCGGTGGACATGCCGGCCAGCAGTGCCACCTCGTCGCGCCGCAGCCCGGGCGTGCGGCGTCGCGGTCCCGGTGCGACACCTACGTCGCCGGGAGTCAGAAGTTCCCGACGTCGTCGGAGAAAATCGGCCAGTTCGTCAAGTTCCACGTATCGAGTGTGCGCCTCGTCGCCGGTTCGAGCCAGGGATCGGCAGTCCTCCGACAACTGCTCTCTGCCGCAATTCTCGTCGGGAACGCACAGTGGACGACATGAACAGAACACAACTGGGAAAGTCCGGACCCACCGTTTCGCGTATCGGCCTCGGCGCGATGGGGATGTCCGGTGCATACGGCGAATCGAACGACCGGGAATCGATCCGCACCATCCATGCTGCTGTCGACGCAGGCGTCGATCTTGTCGACACCGGTGACTTCTACGGTGCCGGCCACAACGAGATGCTGATAGGAAGGGCACTGAAAGAGCGCAACCGGGACGACGTCGTGCTGTCGGTGAAATTCGGAGCCCTGCGCGGGCCTGACGGTGGATGGCTCGGCTTCGACGGCCGACCGGAGAGCGTCAAGAGTTCGCTCGGCTACACGTTGCAGCGGCTGGGTGTGGATCACGTCGACGTCTACCGGCCGGCTCGACTCGATCCACGGGTGCCGATCGAGGATACTGTCGGTGCCATTGCCGAGATGATCGAGGCGGGCTACGTCCGCCACATCGGTCTGTCCGAGATCGGTAGCGAGACACTGCGGCGAGCGGCGGCGGTGCACCCGATCAGCGATCTCCAGATCGAATACTCCATCGTCTCGCGCGGTATCGAGTCAGACATCCTCGATACCGCGCGTGAACTCGGCGTCGGAATCACGGCATACGGCGTGCTCTCACGTGGGTTGCTCAGCAACACGTTTCGAGCTCACAAGCCACTGTCCGCCGACGATTTCCGGGCACACAGCCCGCGATTTCAGGGGGAGAACCTCACCCGGAACGTCGAGTTGGTGGAACTACTCGCCGAAATCGCCGACGACCGCAGCATCACCGTCGCGCAGCTCGCCATCGCTTGGGTCATGTCTCGTGGTGACGATATCGTCCCGGTGATCGGTGCCCGCTCGGTCGAGCGGTTGATGGAAACCATTGCTGCTGAGGATATCTCGTTGAGCCCCGATGAGGTGGCCCGAATCGAGTCGGCCGTGCCGACGGATGCGGTCGCCGGCACCCGCTATGCCGAGTCTCAGATGGCGCAACTCGACAGCGAGGCCTGAGCAGAGGCGTCAGCCCACGGCGATGGCGTCGATTTCGATCATCTGACCCGGGATTGCCAACCTGGCCACCCCCAGCATCGTGGTGGTCGGTGCAACTCCTGCTGCTCCCAGTCTCGCCATGAGTACGCCGTAGTGCTGGAACAGGAGGTCGACGTCGGTGGTGTACACGCCCAGCCTCACCACGTTCGAGATCGACATCTCGGCCCCCGCCAACACTGCGTCCAGATTGTCGAGACTCAGCGTCAGCTGCGCTTTCATGTCTCCCTCGTGCACGGGCGCGGCGTCGCTGTTCGTCGAGGTCTGCCCGGAGCAGTAGAGGGTCCTGGTGTGTCCGGTGACCAGCTCGCCCTGGTGAAAGCCCAGAGCGACTGACCAGTTCACCGGGTCGATTGCAGTTCTTTCCATATCTTCGTCTCCGTCTCGTTCGTTTCCGATCGATACGAAGCAAGATTGACAGCGATACACGACACCCTCTGTCGTGTATTTCGGTACCGTTCGCGCATGCGTGCGGACAGGTTGGTCTCGCTGGTGCTTCTGTTGCGCCAGCGCGGCCGAATGACGGCCGACTCTCTCGCCGTCGAACTGGAAGTGTCGACTCGTACCGTGCTCCGCGACATCGATGCCCTGTCGACTGCGGGCGTCCCTGTCTACGCGGAGCGCGGCAGGCTGGGAGGGTTCGCGCTACTGCCTGGCTTCAGGACCGAATTTCCGGGCCTCAACCACGATGAGGCCCTGTCGCTACTGGCTGCAGTGGGATCGAACGGCGGAGAGCACGCGCTCGGCCTCGGATCCGGAGTGGTGTCAGCGCTCCGAAAGGGTGATGGACGCGTTGCCCGACGGCCATCACGACACCGCGCGTACTGCTGCCCGCCGGCTACTCATCGAGCCGGAGACAGACCTTCTGTCTCGACGGGTTGTCACCGAGCAGATACCCGCTCCCATCATGGACTCGGTTCGCAGGGCCGTGTTCGACGGCAGAAAGCTCCGGATTCTCTACGCGCCGAACGACCGAGATGCGCAGTGGCGCACGGTGGATCCTGTCGGCTTGGTCGCAGTGCGAAGCCGGAGCTACCTGCTGGCGACCCGAGACGGCGAAGACCGCACCTACCGACTTTCGCGGGTGCAGGACGCCGAGGTGCTTCTCGAGCCGGCCGAACGGCCGGACAGCGTGCATCTCGACCGGATGTGGCACGAGCGCAGCACCCGATTCAGGAACGGCGGCACCCCTGTGACGGTGTCGGCGCTCATCGACCCGAGGCGCCGGGAAGAACTGGCAGACACCGCATTGACCGTCACCGACGAGGATCTCGGCGGTGACGGTCGGTTGCGAATGGACATGACTTTCCAGGATGCGCGGCACGCTGAGTGGGCTCTGTGGCAACTCGGTACCGACGCGGAAGTCCTGGTGCCGCAGTCGTTGCGGGATGGTCTGTACGGCCGGGCCCTTGCAATCGCCGAGCGCTACAGACCACGCGATCAGGCGTCCGCCAACGCGAGTACCGGCGAGATCTGATTGGCACGTCGCGCCGGGGTCAGTGAGGCCCCGAGTGCGAGGAGTCCACCGCACAACACGGTTCCGGCGATGACTGCCCACGGGAGGGTGGGCGCGGTGAGTCCGCGGGAATCGAGTGAGCCCAGCAGCGATTGTGCTGCGGCCCAGCCGTACACGATGCCGAGGATCAGACCGAAGCCCATGGACGAGACCACCATCTGAGTACTTTCCGAGACGATCATCGCTCGAATCTGCTTGCGGGTGAATCCGAGTGCACGCAGCAGACCGATCTCACGGGTGCGCTGCAGAATGCTCAGCAGCAGGTTGTTCACCATTCCGACGGCCGCGATGACGGCCGAGAAGCCGATGAGTCCGGTCATGATTCCTACTGTCACGGTGAGCACTTGGCCGACCGTGGCCTCGTCGTATTCGTTGACGAGCATCGACCGGTAGCTGTACATCGCGACCGCGAACGTCGTCACCAACGTCACCCCGATCAACAGTCCCACCGCGGTACGGGTACTGCGATCCGGATAGCGAATCGCGTTGGCGGATGCCAATCGGGCAGCGGGTCCACGGCCGGACAGTCTCCCGACCAGTTTCAGTGTGGCGGGCAGAATGCGGTACGCCCCGACCATGATTCCGGTGAACGATGCGACACCACCGAGGAACGCGACCAGAACACCGCCCGGGTTGACCATCCCGATCAGGACACCGAGCCCCAGCAGAGCCACGCCGCCGGCGATGAGCACGATAGAGAGCGCGGTCCTGATCCGACGCGACCGCGGAGCCTCCACGCCCGTGTCGACGGCACCTCCGGTTGCCTGGACAGGTGTGACGTCCAGGACCTTTCGTGACCCCACATACGACGCGACGGTGGTCGTCAGCACCACGATCACGACGGGCAGAAGCACCACGGGCTGAACGGTCGTGTACTGGACATCCGGCAGCTGACCGGCCGAGACCGCAACGGCCCGGGCCAGGTGACTCGCGCCGACGCCGAGGACCATACCGACTGCGCCACCGAACAATCCGACGACGAGGCCCTCGCGGGCTACCGATCGGCGCAGGTCACGAGAGCGGGCTCCCAACAGTCGAAGGAGTGCGATGGTGCGGGTGCGCCCCGCGACGATCGTCGCGAACGTGTTCGAGGTGACCACCGCCGCGACGTACAACGCGAGGCCGATGAACACCAGCGCCACGCTGTACAGCGCGTTGACGGCAGCACCGTCGAGGTCTGAATCCCCGAAGATGTCGACCAGAAACGCGGTTGCCTGAATCAACACAACTCCGAAGAACGACGCCAGCGATGTCACCAGAATGCTGGCACCGTGCTCTTTCGACGCCTGAGCAGAAGTCAACGCACTCATCGGACGCTCTCCATTCCCAGCATGTAGCTCGAAATCTGTTCTGCGCTCGAACGCCCGAGCTCGTTGACGATTCGCCCATCGGCGAGGAAGACGATGCGATCGGCGTAGCTGGCTGCGATCGGATCGTGGGTGACCATGACGATCGACTGGCCGTACTCGCGCACCGCCGCGGCCAGGAGGCCGAGAACCTCGCGGCCGGTGCGGGAATCGAGGTTGCCGGTGGGCTCGTCGGCGAAGATGAGATGCGGTCGAGTCCCCAGCGCACGGGCGATCGCGACGCGCTGCTGCTGTCCGCCGGAGAGCTGATGTGGACGGTGGTTCACCCGACCTTGTAGTCCCAAGGTATCGATGAGTTGCTCGATCCAGGCCGACTCCTGTGCACTGGGTGCGCGGCCGTCGAGCTCGAACGGCAGCAGGATGTTGCCCCGAACATCCAGAGTGGGAACAAGATTGAAGGACTGGAAGATGAACCCGACTTGCTTGCGTCGCAACGTCGTCAGAGCGTCGTCGTTGGCCGAGGTGATGTCTGCACCGGCCAGCATCAAGTGACCCGAGCTGGCGTTGTCCAGTCCGGCCATGACGTGCATGAGCGTCGATTTGCCGGAACCGGACGGTCCCATGATGGCGGTGAACTGGCCGGCGTGAATGTCGAGAGAGACGTTGTCGAGGGCGCTCACCGGATTGGACGAGTCGCCGAAGTGCTTACTGACCTGAAATGCCCGTGCAACAGGGCTTGCTGTGATCGTCATGCCCACAACGCTATGAATTCGCCGGATCGAAGTAATCAGGCGCGAGTCTTCGCGTCGTACATCTGCAGGATGACATCGGCGTCAGTCCCGGGGTCAAGGCGAGTTCAGTCCGTGCTCGAATGCGTAGACCACCAGCTGCACTCGATCGCGCAGGTGCAGCTTGGCGAATATGCGGCTGATGTGTGTTTTCACCGTCGCTTCGCTCAGGTACTCCAGTTCGGCGATCTCGGAGTTGCTCAGCCCGCGGGCTGTGAGCCGGAAGAGCTCCTTCTCCCGCGCAGTGAGGGTCTCGAAGGCGGCCGGCACCGTCGGAACCGGAGGCGTCGGAGTGAAATGCGCCAACAAGCCGGTCGTCGCGGACGCGGCGATCACCGAGTTTCCGGCATGGACCGTACGGATCGCAGCGAGCAGAAACTCCGGGTCGGCATCCTTGAGCACGAATCCGCTTGCGCCCGAACGAATGGCTCGCGCAGCGCTCTCGTCCAGGTCGAACGTGGTGAGTACCAGAATGCGCGGTGGTGTGTCGGAGGCGGCCAGAATCTGCTCGGTCGCGGCGATACCGTCGAGCACCGGCATCCGGATGTCCATGAGCATCACGTCGGGAGTGACGGACGCTGCGAGTTCGACGGCTTCTCGTCCGTTGCCCGCCTCCCCGACGAATTCCAGGTCGGGCTGGGAGGAGATCAGCATGCGAATGCCGGCTCGGAACAGCTGCTGATCGTCGACCAGCGCAACTTCGATGCGATCGGAACTCACGTCGTGCCCTTCGTCGAGGGGGTGGTGGTGGGCAACCACGCCGTCACAGTCCATGACGAGGCGTCGCCGGTCGCTGTGCACGTGCCGCCGGAGAGGCCGGCGCGTTCCTTCATGCCGGCCACTCCGTGGCCGGACGATTCCGCCGCGGGAAGCCCCGGGAACACACTGTTTCGTACCGTCAGTTCGACGCCGGCAGAATCCGATTCGATGGCGACGGTCACCGGCGCGTTCGGATCGCCATGGCGCAGTGCATTGGTCAACGATTCCTGCGCGATGCGGTACAACGCCAGATGCGCTCCGGCACCCAACGACACGTCGCCGGTGTCGATCGAGGAGTCGATGTTCAGGCCGGTGGCGCGCATCTGGTCGAGCAGACGCTCCAGGTCGCCCGGACCGGGGGTCGGTAGATCGCCTTGGCTGTGGCGGAGCTGCCCCAGCAGCACCCGGACGTCGGACAGTGCCTCGCGCGCTGTGTCGGAGATCGTCGTCAGTGCAGTGTCGACGGCCGCGGGGTCCAGTGCACGCACGTAGCGTGCGCCATCGGCCTGAGCGATCACCACGGCCAGGGAATGCGCCACGATGTCGTGCATGTCCCGGGCAATTCGGTTGCGCTCCTGTTCGATTGCCACTTCATGTTCGGCTCGCGCCTGGTGTACCTCGGCGAGCTCGCGTGCGTGTGCCGATTCGATGGCTGTACGCCGGGCGTAGGCGAGTCGACCGAGCGCCCAGGACAGCCCGAGCATGGCCCACAGCGCAGCGAGGAGAACGGCGGCCTGCAGCAGCCTCGGTTCCTGAAATCCTGCATCGGTGGGCGCCCCGAATGGATTGCCGTCCACGAACGCCAGGTACAGCGCCGCTATCACTCCGCCGACGACGGCCGAGGCGAGACCGAGGCGTCGAACCACGTTGTCGCCGTACGCGGCCGAGCAGTACAGAATCGCGAAGATCGCTGTATCCGCCGACAGGGGGAGCACTCCGCTGACCATCTGTACGACGGCAAGGACCCAGGCGAGCGCCAAGGACCATCGTGGCGATCGGCGCCGGATGGCCAATGCGATGCCGAACCCGATCAGAACAGCTGCGCTCGGAGAACCGGAGGATTGGCTCAGAGTCGACGGCAGCAGGAGCAGAACGAAGACCACGGCGTAGGTGACATCGAGCACCTGCCGTGAGATCGAACGCTTGCGAAGCACTCGATCAGACTACGTGGATCAGTTGGTGCGGCGACGAGCCTTCTCGAGCGCGGCCAGTGTTGTCAGCACGGTGGTCCGCTGACGTTCGAGATCCTTCATGCGAGCGCGTGCGGGGAGGCCCTGAACGCCGTCGAGTGCGCTGATCTGCTCGTCGACGGAGGTGAGTTGGCCGAGCAACTTCTCCACGCGGGACTGCAGTTCGATCGCATCGATTCCGGTGACACCGGCCTGCGACTTCTTCGTCGGTGCCTTCGCCGGAGCGGAGGTCGACGAGGGTGAGGCCGGTGCGTTCACCGCGGCAGCGGCCCTGGGGCGCAACGCCTTGCGTACGGCGGCCGGGTCGGGAAGCTTCTCGAGCCGAATGCGGTTGAGGACCTCACGCGCATCGCGGGCGGTGACGCGGTACTCGCGCTCCTCGTCGTCCTCGGATGCCAGGGTGCCGCCCAGGGGCCGCAGACCGTACATGCCGATGAAGTGCTTGGCCTCGTCGATGACGGCTTCCTTCTCGCGGCACAGACCGCAGCGAGGCTCGTTCCTGAAGGTTTCGACGCTGTCGGTGCTGCCGCACCAGACGCACCCGCCCGGCGTCCATCGAGCAATTCTGACGGTAGTAGTTCCAGCCGGGCCGTTGAGAGAGTGCGCGTCGATCACGACGAGTCATCTTAGGTGACAACAAAACCCGCCCCACACACCCCCGTCTCGCGAGCTGCATATTCCGGTCGTCGACGTGACGTAGTTCATGCAGTGCGGACGGAGAGTGGGTGGGGCGGGTTCCGGTCGAGCGAAACAGACCTATTGTTATGCGCTGCCGTTGAAAAGGCTGGTGACGGAACCGTTTTCGAAGACCTCGCGGATGGTGCGGGCCAGCAGGGGTGCGATCGACAGCTCGGTGAGCGTCTCGAAGCGCTTCTCGTCGCTGATCGGGAGGGTGTTGGTGACGACGACTTCCTTGGCGCCGCAGTTGGCGAGGCGCTCGGCGGCCGGGTTGGACAGAACGCCGTGAGTCGCGGCGATGACGACGTCGCCCGCGCCTGCTTCCTTGAGAACCTTCACGGCGCCCGCGATGGTACCGCCGGTGTCGATCATGTCGTCGATGAGGATGCAGGTGCGACCCTCGACCTCGCCGACGACGCGGTTGGACTTGACCTGGTTGGGCACCAGCGGATCACGCGTCTTGTGGATGAAGGCCAGCGGTGCGCCGCCGAAGGAGTCCGCCCACTTCTCGGCGACGCGGACGCGGCCGGAGTCGGGGGAGACGACGGTGATGTGCTCGAGGCTGTACTTGCCGCGGATGTGATCGGCGAGCTGGCTGTGCGCGTGCATGTGATCGACGGGGCCGTCGAAGAAGCCCTGAATCTGATCGGTGTGCAGGTCGACGGTGATGATGCGGTCTGCACCTGCGGTCTTGAGCAGATCGGCGACGAGGCGAGCGGAGATGGGCTCGCGGCCGCGGTGCTTCTTGTCCTGGCGGGCGTACGGGTAGAACGGGAGGATCGCGGTGATGCGCTTGGCCGATCCACGCTTGAGAGCGTCGATCATGATCAGCTGTTCCATCAGCCAGGTGTTGAGCGGGAACGGATGCGACTGCAGAACGAACGCGTCCGATCCGCGGACCGACTCCTCGAAGCGCACGAAGATCTCGCCGTTGGCGAAGTCACGTGCCGTCTGCGGGGTGATCTCGATGCCGAGTTCCTTGGCGACCTGCTCGGCCAACTCCGGATGTGCTCGACCAGAGAACAACATCAGGTTCTTCTGGTTGTCGATCCAATTGGGGGTGCTCACTGCTGTTCGCCGTCCTTTTGTTCGTGCCGATCACGATCTGCGAGCGCCGCTGCCTGCGCAGCTTCGGTTCCGGGCCTGTTGTCGATGACCCAGCCTTCGATATTGCGTTGCTTGCCACCGGAGACGGCCAGCGCGCCGGGAGGAACATCTTCCCGAACCACTGTCCCTGCGCCGGTGTAAGCGCCGTCGCCCACGTGAACGGGAGCGACGAACGTCGAGTCGGAACCGGTCCGTACATGGGATCCGATTTCCGTGCGGCTCTTGTTGACGCCGTCGTAGTTGGCGAAGACGTTGGAGCAACCGATGTTGCTGTGGTCGCCGATCGTGGCATCGCCGACGTAGGTCAGGTGCGGAACCTTGGTGTGGTTGCCGATCGTCGCGTTCTTGGTCTCGACGTAGGCACCGAGCTTGCCGCCGGTGCCGAGAACGGTGCCCGGACGCAGGTACGTGAACGGTCCGACGGTGGCATCCGGTCCGATCACGGCCTGCTCGGCGTGGGTGCGCACCACCGACGCGCGTTCCCCGATCTCGACGTCACGCAGGGTCGAATCCGGCCCGACGACCGCGTCGTCGGCGATATGGGTTTTGCCGTGCAGCTGGACACCGGGCTCGAGGCGAACGTCCGCACCGAGAGTGACATCGATGTCGATCCACGTGGTCGACGGGTCGACGACGGTGACGCCTGCCCGCATGTGCCGCTCGATGATGTGGCGATTGAGTACCGACGTGACGTGCGACAGCTGCACGCGATCGTTGACGCCCACCACCAGGTCGGGATCGGCGAGCTGGGTGCCGTAGACAGCCTTGCCGTCGGCCTTGCTGATCTTGACGACGTCGGTCAGATACAGCTCGTGCTGGGCATTGGCGGTGCTGAGCTTGCCGAGTGCGGTGCGCAGCGCCACCGCGTCGAACGCGTAGACGCCGGAGTTGACCTCGCCGATCAGCACCTGCGCGGGGGTGGCGTCGGCGTGTTCGACGATCTCGGCCACCTCGCCGTCGTCGGTGCGAACGATGCGGCCGTAGCCGTTGGCATCGTCCGGGACGAAGGTCAGCACCGTCGCGGCCGCGGGACGCGGGGCACTCAGATGCTCGTCGAGCAATGCCTTGAGGGTGTGGCCGTCGAGCAGAGGGACGTCGGCCGCGGTGACGAGGATCGTGCCCTCGAAGTCGTCCGGGAGCGCGGCCAGGCCGCACTGCACGGCATGTCCGGTACCCAACTGTCGATCCTGAACAGCGGTGTGGATGGTGCGACCCAAGGTGGCCGCGAGATCGTGCACGGCGGAAGAAACTCGTTCACGATCGTGTCCGACGACGGTAACCAGGTGGTCGGGCCCGAGGTCGGCGGCCGCGTGAAGGGCGTGCGCGAGCATCGTGCGTCCGGCGAGAGGATGCAGAACTTTCGGGGTCTTCGAGCGCATTCGGGTACCTGCACCCGCAGCGAGAACGACCACGGCGGTCTGCACAGGCATTGAGCTCCTCAGGCGGTAACGCGAAAGACGGGCATGCGTGAATGATGTTGCTCGCTCCGCCGCCAGGACTCGAACCTGAACTATCTGAACCAAAATCAGAGGTGCTGCCATTACACCACGGCGGATAATCGACCGGTGGTACAGACAGTGGCCGACGAATCGAACGACGCATTCGTCAAGCCGTTGCGCTCCCACCGAGCGCAACGATCCTCGCATGAGAGGTAGTGGTGAGTCGAACCGCGACGTATAACAGACCGGGCAGGTCGTTCCCACAGGCACACCAATGGGATGGATCGGACATCGCTAGGGTGAGGTGGTCGTCGATTCCGGCGTCAGGACGTGCACGGTCGGTAACGGAAGCGGTTTCCATGTCAGCCTCGGAGCAAGAACGCTCACCTCGAGTTCGGATGACCGGCACTCAACGTCGCGAGCAGCTGATCGAGGTGGGACGGACGCTCTTCGCCGAACGTGGCTACGAGGCCGCGTCGGTGGAGGAGATCGCCGGACGTGCCAACGTGTCCAAGCCGGTCGTCTACGAACATTTCGGCGGTAAAGAAGGCCTCTACGCCGTCATCGTCGACCGTGAGATGTCCACGTTGCTGGGGATGATCACCAAATCTCTCGACCTCAATCGATCGCGAATCCGTGTGGAACGTGTCGCGCTCGCGCTGCTGACCTACATCGAGGATCGGACCGACGGTTTCCGCATTCTCGTTCGTGATTCCCCTGCCTCTGCCGAGGACGGCAAGTACTCGTCCCTGCTCAACGAGGCCATCGGACGCGTCGGACATATGTTGGCCGGAGACTTCTCGCGTCGCGGCCTCGATCCCGAGTTCGCCCCGATGTATGCCCAGGCCCTGGTCGGAATGGTGTCGATGACGGCGCAGTGGTGGCTGGACGTGCGCACTCCCTCGAAGGAAGTGGTGGCTGCACACGTGGTCAACCTGTGCTGGAACGGGTTGACAAACCTGGAAGCGGACCCTCGACTGACCGAGGAATGAGTACCCGGTTTCGTCTCTTCGCGGTGAAAGAGGGGGTATCGTCCCCTTTGTCGGCCATGAGAGCTGTGTCACTCACGGCACAGTGCTCAACCGGACCGATGCATGTTGGCATGAGACGTAAAGCCACTCAGTGGTACCGTTCGGGCGTAATTTGCGCAGTGTCAGTACAGAATCGCGAAGGCGGATCCTATGGTCAGGCAGGCCCGCGCTGAGATAACCCGCGACACCGTGCTCGCGGGCGCAGCGAATGTATTCCTGCGCCTCGGGTACGCGAACGCGAGTCTCAGCGAGATCATCTCTCAGTCTCAGGTCACCAAAGGCGCTCTGTACTTCCATTTCGGTTCCAAGGAAGAATTGGCGCGTGCGGTCATCGACGAGGGCAACACTCGTCTGACCACTGCCTGCTCGCAGTTCAACGATGGTCGCATCCCCGCACTCGAAGCGGCTATCGGCATCTCCTACATCGTCGTCGATCTCTCGGTCAGCGATCCCATGGTCTCGGCCATGCTCCGATTGAGCCATCAGATCGGTGACTACCGAGGCACCGAGGGCAATGTGATGGCCGGCTGGAGCGAGTCGTTCGACAGGCTCGCCGCCAAGGCGATCGCGCAGGGCGACATCGATCCCAACTCGGATTCACGCACCATCGGTTCGCTCGTACTCGAGATTCTCACCGGCGTGCACATGGTTGCGGTCGCCACCTCCACCACCGAGGAACTGCCCTCGCGCATGGAGCGACTCTGGTACTACCTCCTGCCGGCCCTTGTTCCTGCCAACAAGTTGGACTACTTCCGCGAGTTCGCGGCTCGTCGAGTCATCCGCTTCGGCCCGTAACTCACGAGTTCTCCGCAACGAAGTCTGCAATATCGCCCTGGAGGCGATCCGGATATTCGCCGTTGACGGCATGTGAGGCGTCGGGATAGAGCCGCACGGTCCCGTCGGGAAGCGCCCGTTCTGCCGTGGCGACGGCATCCGTGGCGTCGTGCATCACGGACTTTCCTGCGATGACGGCCAGTAGCGGCACCTCGAGTGTCGCTAGGCGTTCTTCGGTGATTCGCGTGGGCTGCGGCAGTTTCAGCGAGTAGCCCTGCATTCCGACCTCGATCATGTCTGCAATCGGAACGTTCTGGACCTCGGCACCGCCCGCGGTGTACGAGTTGAAGCCGTCTCGCCATGACTTCGGCAGCCACGGTACGGCGGCAGGGAGCGCGCGGATCGCGGTGCTCCAGGGGATGTCGGAAAAGACCTCCACAGGGTCGATCAGTGTGAGGGAGGCGATGCGGGAGCTGTCGTGCAGTGCCAGGTTCGCCGCCGTCCACCCGCCGATGGACAGCCCGATCACGTGCACTTTGTCGACGGGCAGAGCCGCGAGGGTCTGCGCGAGCCAGTCTGCCTGATCTTCGTCACCGGAGATCGGACGTTCTTGAATACTGCGACCCGGTTCGCCCAGTAGATCGACGGTGTAGACGTCCCCGATCGTCAGCAGGCCCGGAAGATTCGCTGCCCAGACCGGGGTCGCGGAGGACCGCCCAGGTAGGAGTAGTAGCGGGTGCGTGGAGCCGCCCGTGCCGGCAAACCGATAGACGCGGACGACGCCATAGTCGGTGCGAACGTCGATTGTTTCTGCCGGGGTGGGTAGATCTTCGAAAGCGCGGTCGTATGCGGCGAGAAATCGATCCTCGCTCTCTGCGCTGTTCCAGTGCCCAACAGGTGAGGGGGATCGGAGCGCGAACGTGAGGGCGAGCGCGCCGACGGTCAACGCCCCGGCTGCGATCTTCAGGTATCGACGGCGTGTTTTCGGTACTCGATCGTTCATGTCCGGTCTCCTAACCGATCGGTAAGTATTTCGACCGTACGGTAAGCTGGCGGTTGTGGCAACGAGAGAACCGAGCTTCATCGAACGCACCCGGCGCGCGCAGCTGATCGACGTCACGATCGCTGCGGTCGCCGAGCACGGATACTCGAACGTCTCGCTCGCGCGTATCGCAGACAACGCCGGCATCACCAAAGCGGCTGTGCTGTACCACTTCCGAACCAAGGATGCGGTTGTGGAAGCGGCGTATCGATTCGTTCTCGATGCTCTCGTCCAGGACGTGGCTGCTGCGGTCGGGGATGTTCCAGCGCAGGACGGTCCTCAGGCGTACGTCCGGGCCATGGTCGGCCACCTCCGCGCTCACCCCCGGCACACGCGCATGCTGATCGAGGCGCTGGCAAACTCCACGGCCGGACACACGCCGGAGCAGCGATGGCGGCCGTTGGCCGACCTCATCGACGCGTCGGTCCGTGCACGTGGGACGGACGGTGTCGATTCACGAACGCTCGCCATCATCACCGGCGGCGCGGTCGACGCGATCGTCACCGAATGCCTGCACGACCCGGATTACGATTCGGCTGCTGCTGGCGAGTCACTCGCGGCGATGCTCGACGCAGCTCTGAGCTGAGCTCGCGTGTCTCCCGCCTGCCAGGTTGTCGGCGTACTCCCATAGACTCGATGGCGACTGTGCATGCGCAGCCGTCGCCTCGAATCGCTTGTAGGAGCATTGCTGTTGTCTTCCGATTCTCTGCCTGCCGTGTCGCCATCCGGGCCGGCCCCGATCGTTCCCGACGCGGCGCTGCAACTGTCGGGTCTGGCCAGCGTTGCGCTGACGGATTCGTCGATGGTGGCCGTTGCCGACGCGATCGGCACCGCTGAGCACACCCTCATCGGACCGCACTCGGTTCGCCCATTCGTCGCGGCCGCGATCGCGCAGCACACTCAGCTGTTGATCGTCACCGCCACCGGGCGTGAAGCGGACGACCTCACCGACGAACTCCGCCAGATCCTCGGCGGCGGCGTCGTGATGTTCCCGTCGTGGGAGACGCTTCCACACGAGCGACTGTCACCGAGCGCAGACACAGTCGGCAAGCGACTGGACGTGCTCCGCCGGCTCGCGCGTCCCGGCGATACCGATTACGGCGATCCTCTGCGCGTCATCGTCACCACCGTCCGCTCGCTGGTGCAGCCCATGGCTCCCGGTCTCGGCGAGATCGAACCTGTGACGTTGAAGGTCGGGCTCGACATCGACTTCGACGGCTTGATCCACCGACTCGTCGAGTTCGGATACCTGCGCGTGGACATGGTCGGCAAGCGCGGCGAGTTCGCCGTCCGCGGCGGCATCCTCGACCTCTTCTCGCCGACGGCAGATCACCCGGTGCGCGTGGAATTCTGGGGCGACGAGATCACCGAACTCCGCGCGTTCGCGGTCTCCGATCAACGGTCGCTGCCCGATCACGAGGTCGAACTCGTCATCGCGCCGCCGTGCCGTGAGCTGCTCCTCACCCAGGAGGTCCGCGACCGCGCCGCAGTGCTCGCCGCCGACAACGCGGGTGACACGGCGCTGGTGGAGATGCTGGACAAGCTCTCCGCCGGAGTTCCCGTGGAGGGAATGGAAGCGTTGCTTCCGCTGCTGCAGCCGGGCGAACTGCAATTGCTCGCCGATACCCTCCCCGCGGGAACGCACGTACTGCTGTGCGACCCTGAGCGAATCCGCACGCGCGCAACAGATCTGGTGCGCACGGGCCAAGAGTTCCTCGAAGCATCCTGGACGGCAGCCTCGATCGGTGGAGCTGCGCCGCTCGATACCTCCACCCTCGACACGTCCAGTCTCGAAGGCGCGTCACTGGATCTCGGTGCCTCGGCGTATCGGTCTCTTCGACAGGTTCGCGAGTCCGCGCAGGTGCACGGCCGTCCCTGGTGGACCATCAGCCCGCTCGCATCCGGCAACGGCGAAGAAGTCGAACTCGCTGTCGATTCGGTCCCGGAGGTCCGCGGGTCCGAGGAAGCTCTGACGGCCCTGTTCGCCACCCTGCGGGCGCACATTGCCACCGGTGGCCGCGCCGTCATCTCCGTGGCGGGCGCCGGTACCGCCACTCGCATCATCGAACGCCTCGCCGAGGCCGAAGTGCCTGCAGCACATCTCGAGTCCGGTGCGGTTCCGGTCGCGGACGTCGTCAACGTCCTCTGCGGATCGTTGCACGACGGCCTGGTGTTCCCCGATGCCAAGCTCGTCGTCGTCACCGAAAGCGATCTGACCGGCAACCGCGTCGCCGCAGCGGGGGAGGGGCGCAAGCTTCCGGCGAAGCGTCGCAATCAGGTCGATCCCCTTGCTCTCGTCGCCGGCGACAGCGTCGTGCACGATCAGCACGGCATCGGTCGATTCGTCGAGATGGTCGAACGCACCATCGGTGGTGCCCGACGCGAATACCTCGTCGTCGAATATGCACCGAGCAAGCGGGGCCATCCCGGCGACCGACTGTTCGTCCCGATGGACTCGCTCGATCAGCTCTCACGCTACGTCGGCGGCGAGCTGCCGTCGTTGAGCAAGCTCGGCGGATCCGACTGGGCCAATACCAAACGCAAGGCGCGCAAGGCAGTTCGTGAGATCGCCGGCGAGCTGGTGCAGCTGTACGCCGCTCGTCAGGCAGCTCCCGGGCATGCCTTCGGGCCCGACACTCCGTGGCAGCTCGAGATGGAAGATGCGTTCGGATTCACCGAGACGGTCGACCAGATGACCGCCATCACCGACGTCAAGGCCGACATGGAGAAGGCGGTCCCGATGGACCGCGTCATCCTCGGCGACGTCGGGTACGGCAAGACCGAAATCGCAGTACGCGCCGCGTTCAAGGCTGTGCAGGACGGCAAGCAGGTCGCCGTCTTGGTTCCGACAACGCTTCTGGCACAACAGCATCTGCAGACCTTCACCGCACGCATGGCGTCGTTCCCGGTGACGGTGAAGGGGCTCTCCCGCTTCACGCACGGGTCCGAGTCCAAAGAGGTCATGGCCGGGTTGGCCGACGGCACAGTCGATATTGTCGTCGGGACACACAGATTGCTGCAGACCGGTGTCGCCTGGAAGGACCTCGGTCTGGTCATCGTCGACGAGGAGCAGCGTTTCGGCGTCGAGCACAAGGAGCACATCAAGTCGCTTCGAACCCACGTGGACGTGCTGACGATGTCGGCCACGCCGATTCCACGAACCCTCGAGATGAGTCTGGCCGGCATCCGTGAGATGTCCACCATTCTCACCCCGCCCGAGGAGCGGCACCCGGTGCTCACCTACGTCGGGGCGTACAACGACAAGCAGGTCGCCGCGGCCATCAGGCGCGAGTTGCTGCGTGACGGTCAGGTGTTCTTCGTCCACAACCGAGTCAGTTCGATCGACAAGGCCGCCAAGAAGATTCGTGATCTGGTGCCCGAGGCCAGGGTCGCGACCGCCCACGGTCAGATGAACGAGGAGACACTCGAACGGACCGTGCAGGGTTTCTGGCAGCGCGAGACCGACGTGCTGGTGTGTACCACCATCATCGAAACCGGTCTGGACATCTCGAATGCCAACACGCTGATCGTGGAGCGGTCCGATTCGCTCGGCCTCTCTCAGCTGCACCAGCTCCGAGGGCGAGTGGGTCGTAGTCGCGAGCGTGGCTACGCGTACTTCCTGTATCCACCGGAGAAGCCGCTGACCGAGACCGCCTACGATCGCCTGGCGACCATCTCGCAGAACTCCGACCTCGGTGCCGGTATGGCCGTGGCGATGAAGGACCTCGAAATCCGCGGTGCCGGAAACGTTCTGGGAGCCGAGCAGTCCGGGCACGTCGCAGGCGTTGGATTCGACCTGTACGTGCGGCTCGTGGGTGAGGCGGTCGAGGCCTACCGCGCCGCTGCGGACGGAAAGCCCATCACGACCGACGAGGCTCCGAAGGAAGTGCGCATCGACCTTCCCGTCGACGCCAACATTCCACCCGACTACGTCACCAGCGACCGGTTGCGCCTCGAGGGCTACCGAAAGCTCGCTGCGGCAGCCGATTCTGCTGGTATCGACGCCGTCATCGACGAACTCGTCGACCGGTACGGGCCCCTTCCCGAGGAGGTCGGCCGCCTGGTCTCCATCGCGAAGTTGAGGCTGATCGCCAAGGAATACGGCTTGACCGACGTCAACGTCGCCGGAACGCAGGTGAAGCTGGCTCCGATGGAGTTGCCCGATTCCAAGCAGATTCGCCTCAAGCGGCTTTATCCCAGCGCCACCTACCGGGCGACGACCGGGGTGGTGCAATTGCCGCTGCCGCGCGTCGAGGGTGGCGGAGTGGGCGCGGCGCGCGTGCGCGACGTCGAATTGGTGCAGTTCATCGCCGATCTCATCCTATCCTTGGACGGGAAGCCATCTCGGTCGGTCTTGTTGGAGCAAACAGTGGGGGTGTAGCGGTGACGGTAGTTCTGCTCGACCCCGTTCGTCCGGCGCAGGTACCCGTGGATGCTGTCGAATTCCTCGGTGGTGCGGTGCAATTCACCGAAGAGGTACCGGTGCGGGTGCGGTGGCTGTTCTCCGGCACCGCTGCGCCCGATGCCGTCGATCCCGTCCTGGTCAGCACCGACCGGGCCAACCCCGACGTCCAGGACCGGATCGCGCGCGGAGAACGAGTCATCGCCGCCGAGAAGTTGCCCGGTGACGACGTGATCGCAGCGGTGCACTTGATGGACCGATTGCACACCGTCGGTGGCTGGGAAGCGCAGCAGACCCACGAATCGCTGCGTGGTTACCTGTTGGAAGAAACCTACGAACTCCTCGACGCCATAGCCGCAGGGAACTTGAACGACCTGCGCGAGGAACTCGGAGACCTGTTGCTGCAGGTACTCTTTCACTCCAGAATCGCTCAGAACGCCGCCGAGAATGCGTTCGATATCGACGACGTCGCCGCGGGACTCGTTGCCAAACTCACCCACCGCAGCCCGCACCTCGCTCGCCAGGACGGCGGACCGATCGACATCGTCGAACAAGAGCGCGCCTGGGAAGCGCAGAAGGCGTCGGAAAAGGCACGGCGATCCTGCATCGACGGCATTGCTTTGTCCCAGCCGTCACTCGCCCTGGCGCAGAAGGTGATCGGACGAGCCACCAAGGCCGGCCTACCCGACGAACTCGTTCCCGACGGCCTACGCGTCGTGCACATCGGGGTCGACCATTCGCACGGTGGAGAAAGCGCCGAGGACGCACTGCGGCGTCGGGTATTGGATTTTGCATCCCTGATCCGCAACGCCGAAGCATCCGCCCGTAACGCGGGCATCGCGCCGGGAGAAATGTCTGCACTGGATTGGATCGAGCACTGGGGTCTGCGGGGGTAGTCCTACACCACCCGCTCCACCCCTCACCTCGTCCCTCGGTTATGGGATCAATGTGGGTTTCAGTCGCTCAGAGTGCAACAAAGCCGCATTGATCCGGATCGACTACTTACGCCAGAACAGGTGATGAGTGATTCCACTGCTGCTGGGGACGACCTCGTGCTCGAATCTGTCGTCCAACTCGCCGGGTGAATCCCACAGCTTCAGGCCCGAACCGAATTCGATGGGAGCGACAGCGATGTGCATGGTGTCGACGAGATCGGCATCGAGGAATTCCCGGATGCTGGTGACGCCACCGCCGAGGCGCACGTCCTTACCGTCGGCCGCCTCCTTTGCCTGTGTCAGCACCTCGGACGGCTCGCCGTCGACGAAGTGGAACGTGGTGTCGGAGAGTGTGATCGATGGTCGCTCGTGGTGGGTGAGGACAAAGACGGGTGTGTGGAACGGTGGTTCCTCGCCCCACCAGCCCTGCCATTCGTGGTCGGCCCACGGACCGCGTTGAGGGCCGAACTTGTGTCGGCCCATGATCTCGGCACCGATGTTGTTCGCGAAGTCGCGGGCGAGGTAGTCGTCCAGACCACGACTGCCGCCTGGAGCGGTGCGGTTCGGCCAGCTCGCGGTTGCCCCGCACCACGCCATCAGGCTTCCATGATCGAGACCGAACGGGCTCTCGAAGCTCTGGTCCACTCCCGCAGCGATCCCATCGCTCGAAATGGTGAAGTTCTGTACCCGAACCAGCTGTCCCATGTGTGCTCCCGATGTCGATGATGAAGATCTACGACGTGTAGACCGAGCCGCGTGTAGAAACTCATCGCTGAACTGGATCGGATCAGACTAGTCCGGTGGCACACGTCATCGATCACCGAACCGTGAAGTAGTCGGCCGGATCGAGGCCGTCGAGTGCGATCCATCTGTGCGGAACCGCAGCGTCGCCCTGTGTGCTGCCGGACGTGGCTCGGACGAAGTCCTGGATATCGAGTGCCAGCCGCGGGTCGTCGTCGATGCGCCGGGCCACGTCGTAGAAGACTGCCAGCACGTGGACGCAGCGACCGGTGCTGTCGGAGCAGGTGCATTCGACCCGGGTGAGTGTGGGTACAGGCGGATGACCTCGATCAGTGCATTCGCTGTACATCTCGTCGGTGAGAATTGTTCGGGTTCCCTGTAATTGGGTGGTGATGATGTTCAGAGCAGGTGAAGGCATCGGTGCCACCTCGATAGACACCTCAGGTGTTGTGCGGCCGTGTTCGACGGCTCCTCGGATCTTGCCGGCACTGATCGTCACCTCCACTTTTCCGCCCTTCGCCAGTGCGCGGGCGCGGGGCAGCCGGGGGTCGGGCCGGGTCACGCGTAACGGCTGGGCGAGTCGAACCCAGTCCCGCCCCCACACTGTGTAGCCGAAGTCGTCGTCCGCCACGTCAGCGGCTTCGCTTGCGGCGCAGCGTGTCGACGAGCCGGTCGTCGTCCAACTTCGCCAGCTCGGCTACACCCGACATATCGGCGACGTCGGACAGCGTCGATTTTCGTGAATGCATGGCCGCGATGTGCTCCTCGATGGTGGTGTCGGTGGTCAGCGTGGTGATGGTGACCGTGCGGGTCTGCCCGATCCGATGGACTCGATCCGAGGCCTGCGCCTCGACGGCTGGGTTCCACCATCGGTCGAAGTGGACGACGTCGGCTGCGCGAGTCAGGGTGAGTCCGGTGCCGCCGGCTTTCAGGCTCAGCACCAGTACGGTAGGGCCGTCGTCGGACTGGAAACGTCGAACGATATCTGCCCGTTGCTCCTGATTCAGGCCACCGTGAAAGAACGGCACCGACACTCGGAACTGCTCGCCGAAGTGTCGCACGAGAAGCTCGCCGGTCCTGCGATATTGGGTGAAGATGATTGTCGGCGAATCGGTTTCGAGGTTGTTGGCCACGATGTCGGTGCAGAGGTCGAGCTTCCCCGAACGCCCCGACAGATCATCGGAGTCGCCCGTGACCAGTGCCGGGTGATTGCAGACTTGTTTCAGTGCGGTCAGAGCCGCCAGCACCCGGGCCTGGCGTTGCACGCCATCGCCGAAGCCGTCGTCGATCGCCTGATCGAGGACGCGGTCGTACAACCGCTGTTGTTCCTCGGTGAGATCGCAGATCAGGTCGGCGTGAATCTTCGGCGGAAGTGATCCGGCGACCTGAGACTTCTTTCGCATCAACACAACCGGTTCGATCGCTGCCCGTAGCCGAATGGCGGCGGCGCCGGAACCGTCCGATATCGGCTTGATGAAGCGACGCCGGAACTGAGTCTTGTTCCCGAACACGTGCGGTGCGACGAGGTTGAGCAGCGCCCAGAATTCGTCGAGATGGTTCTCGACGGGCGTGCCGGTCATCGCGATCGTCGCGTCGGCGTGGATGAGTCGCGCGGCCTTCGAGATCTGGGTACGCGGGTTCTTCAGCACCTGTGCCTCGTCGAATACGGCAGTGGCCCAGTGAAGATCGGCGAGTTGTGGACCGTGCGTGCGCAACGTCGGATACCCGGTGAGCATCACCGTTCTCGGGTCCATTGCCGGCAGTGGCCCGCCGCGCCAGGTCACGGTCGAGAGGCTCGGCGCAAACCGAGCGATCTCGTGTGCCCAGTTCCCGACCAGCGACGTCGGACTCACCACCACCTGTGGCCCCTCGTCGGCGCGCCCGACGAGGTAGCCGATTGCCTGCAGCGTTTTGCCGAGCCCCATCTCGTCCGCGAGCACCGCACCGCCGTGGGCGGTCACCGTCTCACGCAGCCAACTCACGCCGCGCACCTGGTAGGGCCGCATCTCCGCGACCAGCGCTGTGCGCAGTTCGGCGGCGACGGCCGTCGTGTGGCGAAAGGTGGCGACGGCGTGTTCCGCCGACATGACCGCTCTCCCGGTGGCATCGGGAACCGCATGCCCCGCGATCGGCAGCGCAGAACCGCCGCCCGCCAGGTGCGTCCGCCACGCATCGACCGAGGCACCGGAAGTGTCGAGGACAACGTCAGCCAGTCGATCGGGCTCTATCAACGCGCAGTCGACGTCGGACACCTCGAAACCCGAAAGGTCTGGAGTCGGAACTGCCAGCGTGACCGTCTGGGCATCGCCGACGGGTGGGGGAGGTGCGACAGTGCCGGATGACCAGGTCCACAGGGCGAACATGTGACGATCGAGGAGGTAGGTCGCGTGAGTATCGGCAGTCTGGGGGAGGGGCATGAATCCCTTCGAGAAGCAGTCGGCGACGAATCCGAACCGCTAGAACATAAGCAGGCCGCACAGTTCTGTCAAACTCGAAATATTTCCGAAAGCTGTTGCAAAATAACGGAATTTATGACCCTACGTCGAAATTTGACACCCAGATGATTCGGTGTTCTCCGCTGGACTGAGGGCTCACCCGCCCGCGTCAATGGACCGTTGCACCGGTCGGACGTATGCAGTGCGCCATTGACGCGGACCGGGCTATTGCGTGAATGAACCACTGCACGGGTCAGACGTGTGCAATGGTCCATTGACGCGACACGGGCAACCGACCTACTCGAACAGCGTCGAACCCCAGTATTCGGATTCTCCGACGCCGGGAGGGCAGGCGAATACCGCAGAACCCACGTGTTGGATGTATTCGTTCAGTGCGTCCTTGCGGGACAGGGCCAATTGCATCGGCACGAATTGGGTCAGTGGGTCGCGGCAGTAGGCGATGAAGAACAGTCCGGCGTCGAGGTGTCCGAAGCCGTCAGATCCGTCGGTGAAGTTGTATCCCCGACGCAGGATCTGGACGCCGCCGAGGTTTTCCTTCGACGCCAGGCGTACGTGCGCGGTCTTGTCGATGAAGGTGCCCTCGGGGCCCTGTGACTCGAAATCGAGTGCGTCGAATTCGTCTTTCTGGCCGAGCGGCGCGCCGGATCCCTTGCTGCGCCCGATCACTCGCTCCTGTTCCTTCAGTGTGGTGCGATCCCACGACTCGATGAGCATGCGGATGCGACGGGCGACGAGGTAGGAGCCGCCTGCCATCCATTCCTGGTCGTCATCGGAAGCTACCCACACGTTCTCGTCGAGCAGCGACGGGTCCTCGGCCTTGAGGTTCGCCGTTCCGTCCTTGAAGCCGAACAGGTTTCGCGGCGTTGCCTGGGCGGTGGACGTGGACGAGGTTCGGCCGAAGCCGAGTTGAGACCACTTCACCGAGACGGTGCCGAATCCGACACGAGCGAGGTTGCGGATCGCGTGGACGGCAACCTGGGGGTCGTCGGCGCAGGCCTGGATGCAAAGGTCGCCGCCGGAGCGTCGGGGATCGAGGTTGTCGGCCGGGAAGTGCTGCAGGTCGGCAAGCGACGCAGGTCTTTTGGAGGCCAGATCGAATCGATCGAACATCGACGGACCGAATCCGATCGTCAGCGTCAGCGACGACGCAGTCAGACCGAGTGCTTCGCCGGTATCCGACGGCGGGTTGTACTGGCCACCGTCGACGGCACCGCCGTCGAACGTCTCTTCGCCCTTGGTGAGCCGTTCGGCCATCAGGGTCCACTTCTTCAGCAGCGCAACAACGTCGTCGCGTGAGTCGGTGGTGATGTCGAAGGCGACGAAGTGCATGCGATCCTGTGCCGGGGTGACGATTCCGGCCTGGTGGTCTCCGCGAAATTCGACGACGTCCGAAGCGGGTGCCTCGGCACCCGACGCGGTCGCGTGTCCAGCGATGGCTCCTACTCCGACGAGTGCAGCCCCCGTCCCGACGGCACCGAAGAGGCGCCGTCGGGAGAATTGTCCAGTCTTATTGTCCGGCAACGACACCCTGCACCTGGCTCACTTCGGCGGACAATGCGTCGATCTTGTTCGAGAGTTCCTGGCGCTGTGGTTCGGTCACCGTGTCGTAGAAGACGAAGCCGTCGCCGCTGCGGTACTTGGCCAGTTCGGCGTCGAGTTCTGCGAAGCGGGCATCGATGGCGGTACCGAGTTCGGCGTTGCGCTCGTCGAGGATGGGACGCACCGCAGCGATGGCGGCCTGGGAGCCGTCGACGTTGGCTTGGAAGTCCCACAGGTCGGTGTGTGAGAAGAAGTCCTCTTCACCGCTGATCTTGGTCTTGGCAACTTCGTCGAGCAATCCCTGTGCGCCACCGGCGACCTGAATGGGGTCGATGGTGAAATCGTCGGCCTTGATCTTGTCGGCGAGTTCGGTGATGTCGGCCTCGAGTTGATCGGCCATTGCGTTGGTGTCCGGCTGCAGCCCCTGCGACCACAGGTCCTTCTCGATGCGGTGGAATCCGGTCCACTCGGCACCGGGCTCCACGTCCGGTTCACGCAGGTCGATACGTGGGTCGAGGTCGTCGGGGAAGCTCTCGGCCACGGGCTCGATGCGCTCGTAGTAGCTACGCGCAATGGGGAACTGGGCCTTGGCTGCGTCGACGTCGCCGCTCTTGACGGCGGTGACGAACGATGCCGTGGTGTCCTGCAACGCGTCGATCTGGCTGACGACGTAGCGCTTGTAGCCGGCGGCGGCCTCGGTGAGGAGGCCGTTCTCGTCGGCGGTGCGGACCGAGTCGCCGGAGACGACGTAATCGGCGCGGATACCGTCGCCCACCATGCCTGCCTTGCAGGCGGTTTGGTAGGTGCCGGGGTCGGGCAGGGCGACGATGAGCTGACGCGTCAACCCGGGTCCGATGTTCTCGACCTCACCCATGACGCGGTCGCC
Organism: Rhodococcus sp. WWJCD1; assembly: GCF_002258735.1. Taxonomy (NCBI): domain Bacteria; kingdom Bacillati; phylum Actinomycetota; class Actinomycetes; order Mycobacteriales; family Nocardiaceae; genus Rhodococcus; species Rhodococcus sp. WWJCD1. Next base: position 209,658 of record NZ_NOXY01000005.1, on the reverse strand, counting down.
CGCGCCGTAGACGTAGAACTCGGTGACCTTGCTGCCGTTGTTGGTGATCTGGAACGTCGAGTTACCGGTGGTGCCTTCGGATGCGCTCACGTCGCAGGAGGAGTCGGTCGCGGTGACGGCGATATCGCCCGATGCGGCTTCGTTGGAAGACTTTTCGGTGCATCCGGCCAGGGCTATCGGCAGAACCGCGACCGCGGCCAGAGCGATGGTGGAACGACGCATGATGGTGGTGCCTTTCAAGAGTTCTGAAGTACGGGCTCGGGAGCCGCGGGAACGTGGACCGGCCGGAGGAAGAGGAACAACACGACGACGATGTAGAGCACCCATGCGATCGCTTGGAAGACAGTGGGTTCGGGACGGAAGTTGAAGATGCCGCCGAGCACGGTGCCGTACCAGCTCGAGGCGTCGAAGTGCGCGCTGATGTCGAAGGCGACAGCGCTGCCACCGGGCAGAACTCCGCCGATCTGCAGTGCGCGGATGCCGTAGGCGAGGATTCCGGCGGCGACCACGATGAGGAAGATGCCGGTGTACTTGAAGAAGACGGCGAAGTTGATGCGCACGGCACCGAAGTACAGGAACACCGTCAGCACGGCAGCGACGACGATGCCGAGCAGTAGACCGAGCAGCGGCCACAGGCTGCCGTTGGTGTTCTCGGCGTAGCCGACCATGAGCAGTGCGGTTTCGACACCTTCGCGGCCGACGGCGAAGAACGAGAGCGTCAGCACTGCAGCAGGCCCGACGGTGAGTGCTTTCTCCATGTTCGCCCGCAGCTCGCCGGAGATGTTCTTCGCGGCGGTCCGCATCCAGAGCACCATCGCCGTCACGATGACCACGGCCACGAGCGATGCCGCGCCTGCGATGATCTCGGCGGTCAGTCCGGTGACCGTGGATGTGCCGTAGTGGATGACGAAGAAGATCGCGGCCACCATGGCAACGGCCAGCCCGACGCCCAGCCACACCCATTTGAGTGCGTCGCGTCGGTTGGCTTTGACGAGGAACGCAACGAGGATCATCACCACGATGCCGGTCTCGAGGCCCTCGCGAAGACCGATCAGACCGCTGCCGAACATCTGAGTGGCGATCGACGGCGCGGATCCTGCGGCGGCGAGAACGGACACGGGCACTTCTCCTGTTTTGCAATGAACATTGGTACGCCTTCCCTCTCAAAGGGTAGGCGACCCTCATGCGTGAAGGTTGACAGAAACATACACCCTGCATCGCCAGTCGAATGCACGTTGAACTGGGGTTTTACGGGTCTTTAGCTTTCTATTACCTTGCGTGTGCAGGATGGTGAGGTGATCTCACGAATCTGCGTGCTCGCCACCGCATCGCTCCTCCTTGCACTCACCGCATGTGGCAGCAGCGAGCCGAAGCGTGAGATTCCCGAGGGCATTCCGCCCGGTCCGGGAACCGAGGTGCCGCTGATCGACTTCAATGCCCCCGGCCGGACAGCCGATCTGTTGCTCGCGTGGGCCGAACCTCAGACCGACGCGCTCGGTATCTCGGTGACGGCTCTCGCGTCGTACGGGCACGCGGCCGCGATCATGACCGAGACGGACGCAGACTGCGGAATTGCGTGGACGACACTGGCCGGCATCGGCTACATCGAGAGCCGACACGGCACGTTCCAGGGGTCCTCGGTGCAGCCCGACGGGCTGGTCGCACCGCCGATCCGGGGTATTCCTCTCGACGGCGGGCCGGGTGTCGCCGAGATTCCCGACACCGACGGCGGCGTCATGGACGGTGACGCCGAGTTCGACCGTGCGATGGGTCCCATGCAGTTCATCCCCGAGACGTGGAAGAAATGGGGTGTCGACGCCAACGGCGACGGCATCGCAGATCCGGACAACATCGACGATGCGGCGTTGACGGCAGCTCGCTATCTGTGCGCCCGCGGCGGCGATCTGCGGACGGCACAGGGCTGGGAGACGGCGTTGATGGCGTACAACCTCTCGGGCCAGTATCTGCGTGACGTGCGAGATCGCGCGGCCGCGTACTCGGTGGGCACCAGGCCGTAGAAACTCCGTGCATCGCGGGCACCACGGGGGAGCGGCTAGTCTTGCACCCGGCACAGTCCGCCGGTCCCCGTTACTAGGAGAAGCATTCGTGGCCATCATTGAGCAGGTCGGAGCTCGCGAGATCCTCGATTCCCGTGGCAACCCCACGGTTGAGGTCGAGGTCGCATTGGACGACGGGACGTTGACCCGCGCAGCCGTCCCCTCCGGCGCATCCACCGGTGAGCACGAGGCCGTCGAGCTTCGTGACGGCGGAGACCGCTACGGCGGCAAGGGCGTCGAGAAGGCCGTCAACGCGGTGCTCGACGAGATCGCGCCCGCGGTCATCGGCCTCGACGCCATCGAGCAGCGCACGGTCGATCAGGCTCTGCTGGATCTCGACGGCACGCCCGACAAGTCTCGCCTCGGCGCGAACTCCCTGCTGGGTGTCTCGCTCGCTGTCGCCAAGGCTGCGGCCGAGTCCACCGGCCTGGAGCTCTTCCGCTACCTCGGCGGACCGAACGCACACATCCTTCCCGTGCCGATGATGAACATCATCAACGGCGGCGCACACGCAGACAGCGGCGTCGACGTGCAGGAGTTCATGATCGCGCCGATCGGTGCTCCCACGTTCAAGGAGTCGCTGCGCTGGGGTGCCGAGGTCTACCACGCACTCAAGTCCGTGCTCAAGGCCAAGGGCCTGTCCACCGGACTCGGCGACGAGGGCGGCTTCGCTCCCGATCTCGCCGGCACCAAGGCAGCTCTCGACCTGATCCTCGAGGCCATCGGCAAGACCGGCCTCAAGCCCGGCCAGGACGTTGCTCTCGCGCTCGACGTGGCGGCCACCGAGTTCTACACCGCAGGTACCGGCTACGCCTTCGAGCGTGAGACCAAGTCGGCCGAGCAGATGTCGGCGTTCTACGGCGAACTGGTCGATGCCTACCCGCTGGTCTCCATCGAGGATCCGCTCGACGAGAACGACTGGGACGGCTGGGTTGCACTCACCGAGTCGATCGGCGACAAGGTTCAGCTCGTCGGAGACGACCTGTTCGTCACCAACCCCGAGCGTCTCGAAGACGGCATCGTCAAGGGTGCGGCCAACGCGCTGCTGGTCAAGGTCAACCAGATCGGCACGCTCACCGAGACCCTCGACGCAGTCGATCTCGCTCACCGCAACGGTTACAAGACGATGATGAGCCACCGGTCCGGCGAGACCGAGGACACCACCATCGCTGACCTGGCAGTTGCCGTCGGCAGCGGCCAGATCAAGACCGGTGCTCCGGCTCGGAGCGAGCGCGTGGCCAAGTACAACCAGTTGCTGCGTATCGAAGAAGCTCTGGGCGACGCGGCGCGTTACGCCGGCGAGTTGTCTTTCCCCCGGTTCAATTACGAGGGATAGCAGGCAGGTACGTATCGCACGAAGTGGAGATGAATGATGGCACGGCGCGGAAGGTCCGGGACCAGTCCAGGTGGACGTGATCCCCGACCCCGCGGCCGCTCCTCCTCTTCGACTCGGTCGAAGGCCGGGGGCGTCTCTCGTGACGAGAACGCCTCCGGTCGGACGGCCACCCCGCCGGAACCATCGGAGCAGGTGCGCGACGCGGTGGTCGGCGGCAAGGCCGCTCCCCGGCGCGTCGGTGTTCGTCGGCCCAAGATGCCCGAGCGGACGTTCCTCGGACTGTCCACCGGACGGGCCGTCATTCTCGGTGTTGTGGTGTGCGCGCTGGCGTTGACGCTGGCAGTACCGCTACGCACCTACTTCTCGCAGCGCAGCGAACTCGAGTCCGTGCTGGCCGAGCGGCAAGCGTTGGAGAACGACGTACAAGCGCTGCAGACCCAGAAATCTCAGCTCGACGAGCCGTCCCGCATCGCGGCCGATGCGCGTGAGCGCCTGCGGTTCGTCATGCCGGGGGAGACGCCGTACCAGGTGCAGTTGCCCGGCGACTACGGCAAGACGCCGGAGGAACTCGCGGCCGACAGTGCGCCGACGGGTCCCTGGTACACCGACCTCTGGAACACCGCAGTTCAGCCGCAGGGATCGAACGAGCCAGCGGAGCCGACGTCCGCACCGATGCCCGTCGTACAGCCAGAACCCGTGCCGGCCGCTCCGGCACCACAATCAGAAGGAGGACCGGTCGGGTGAATTCCTCGGCAGTCTCGCAGGAAGATCTCGATGCGGTCGCATCGCAGCTCGGACGTGAACCGCGTGGCGTACTCGAGATCGCATATCGATCTCCGGACGGCAGGCCGGGCGTGGTCAAAACCGCCCCCAAGCTGCCCGACGGCACGCCGTTCCCCACCCTGTTCTATCTGACCGATCCGCGGCTGACGGCCGAGGCGAGCCGGCAGGAATCGGCCGGTGTGATGCGGGAGATGACCGAACGCCTGGGCACCGATCCCGAGCTGGCTGCTGCCTACCTGCGCGCCCATCAGTCCTACCTGGCCGAGCGTGACGAGATCGAATCTCTCGGAACGGATTTCACCGGTGGTGGCATGCCCGATCGGGTCAAATGCTTGCACGTCCTGATCGCCCATTCGTTGGCTAAGGGCCCGGGCGTCAACCCGCTGGGTGACGAGTCGGTGGCCCTTGCCGCCGAGAACTCGTTGCGTGGCAAGGCTATTCCGGCCGATTGGCCGACCGTCGAAGAACTACGTGCGGAGAAACAATGACCAGGGTTGCAGCAATAGATTGCGGCACCAACTCGATTCGCCTGCTCGTCGCTGACAACAACGGGAAGTCCCTCGCCGACGTCGCCCGCGAGATGCGGATCGTGCGGCTCGGTCAGGGAGTCGACGCGACGGGAGCGTTCGTCCCCGAGGCCATCGAACGCACTCGTGTGGCGTTGGTCGAGTACGCGGAGATCATTCGCAAGACAGGGGCCACCGCAGTGCGAATGGTGGCCACCTCTGCCACCCGGGATGCGTCGAATCGCGAGGACTTCTTCTCCATGGTGCGCGAGGTGCTCGGCAAGGTCATCCCCGGTGCCGAGGCCGAAGTGATCACCGGTGACGAGGAAGCGCGGTTGTCCTTCGCCGGTGCAGTCGGTGAACTCGACTCTGCGGCAGGGCCTTTCCTGGTTGTCGATCTGGGCGGCGGTTCTACCGAGCTCGTACTGGGCGACGCCAAAGGCGTCAAGTCTGCGTTCTCGGCGAACATCGGCTGTGTCCGTCTGACTGAACGATTCCTGCATTCGGATCCTCCCACCGCGGACGAGATCAACGGCGCGCGTGAGTACGCCCGCGAGAAGTTGGCGGAGGCGTTCGAGGAAGTGTCGATCGGCGACGCGTCGAGCTGGGTCGGTGTGGCCGGCACGATGACGACCATCGCTGCCATCGCCAAGGACCTGCCCGAGTACGACGCAGACGCGGTGCACCTGTCGCGAGTGCCCTTCGATCAGCTCTTCGAGGTATGCGAGCGACTGATCGGCATGACGCATACGCAGCGAAGTGCGTTGGGCCCCATGCATCCAGGTCGGGTCGACGTCATCGGCGGCGGTGCAATTGTGTGCAGCGTATTGGCCGAGGAATTCGAGCGACGCGGTGCCGTTAGCTCATTGACGGTCAGTGAGCACGACATCCTCGACGGCATCGCGATGTCCATCAAGATCTGATCTGCAATTCTGCAGATGCGGTCTGCGGCGATGTAGGTTGCATCGCTGCGTGATTCGGTGAAGCCTTACAGGCGCTGTGGCCCACGTCACGGCTCCCTTCGAGGTGAGGACCACCGATGACGTCACCCGCCGAGCAGGCACCGGCCAACCAGGCGCCGGCCGAGAAAGGGCTGGCTCGCGTAGCGCAAGCGCTCGCCAAGGGGACCGAGAAGTGGTTCCCCGATGCGTACATCTTTGCCCTCGTCGGCGTGGTGGTCGTTGCCGTCGCCGCCTTCGCCAACGGGTCGTCTCCGCAGAATGTGGTCGACGCATTCGGAAACGGGTTCTGGGATCTGACCGCCTTCACCCTGCAGATGGCCATGGTCGTTCTCACCGGCTACGTCGTGGCCACCTCTCCGCCGGTCGCGCGGCTCATCACTCGGCTGGCGCAAGTGCCCAAGAGTTCCAGCAGCGCAGTCAGTTTCGTGGCACTACTGTCTTGCTCGGTCTCGTTCCTCAACTGGGGCTTGAGCTTGGTGTTCGCCGGTCTACTAGCCCGTGCCATCGCGCGCCGTGACGATCTGCGAACGGACTACCGAGCACTCGGGGCTGCGGCATTCATGGGACTCGGAGCGGTCTGGGCACTCGGGATGTCGTCCTCGGCTGCGCAGCTGCAGGCGACGGCGAAATCGCTTCCGGCGACACTGCTTTCGGTCACCGGAGTACTCGATTTCGGAACCACGATTTTCACGTGGCAGTCGTTGCTGATGTGCGCGATCATCATCGTGTTGACTGTCGTGATCGCACACGTGTCCGCTCCCAAGGGTGCCGCAATCAAGACTGCCGCGGACATGAAGGTCGATCTCGACGACACCGTCGCGGAACCGGCACCGCGCACCAGGCCGGGGGAGTGGCTCGAGTACAGCCGCATCCTGCCACTGTTCGCCGGCGCGATGACTCTGGGATGGCTTGTCTCCCAACTGCTGACGCTGCCGGTGCTGTCGGTGGTCAGCAGCCTCAACGGGTACTTGTTGGTGTTCCTGATGCTCGGACTCGTGCTGCACGGCACCCCGCGGCGCTTCCTCGATTCGGTCAGCAAGGCGGTGCCCGCGACCGCCGGGATCCTGGTGCAGTTTCCGCTGTATGCGGCGATGGCGGCCATGTTGACCAAGGCGGAGGGCAGGGGAGGCGTCACGATCTCCGAGCACCTCGCGAACTTTTTCACCGACATCGGTAGCGGTGGCGGATTCGCCGTGGTCATTGCGGTGTACACCGTCGTGCTCGGGCTGTTCGTTCCCTCCGGCGGCGGCAAGTGGCTCGTCGAAGCGCCGTACGTCATGCAGTCGGCGACGGACGTGCAGATGAACCTCGGCTGGACAGTCCAGATCTACAACGTCGCAGAGGCGTTGCCGAACCTGATCAATCCGTTCTTCATGCTGCCTCTGCTGGCGGTTCTAGGCCTGCGAGCGCGAGACTTGATCGGATTCACGTTCCTGCAGTTCATCTTCCACTTCCCGGTGGTCCTGCTGCTCGTGTGGCTTCTCGGCATGACTTTCGACTTCGTGCCGCCGGTCATCCCTGCCCAGTAGCAGCCCGATATGATCGTCACCGCTGGAGCGCGACTCCAGCGGTGGCCCCTATAGCCCAATTGGCAGAGGCAGCGGACTTAAAATTCGCACAGTGTCGGTTCGAGTCCGACTGGGGGCACCGGAGTCCACATGGATCCAGATTTCTGGACCAGGACAGTGCTTTTCGGGTGGTAGCGTGTACTTCGGTGGCATCCCACGGATCTGAGTGGACAACCGAGACAGCGGATTTCAGATCCGCGTATTCTTGAAACTTTCCGTCATCAAAACTTCGCATTCGTGCAGCTCAGGCCTAGTTTCCTGTCGGACAGTTTTCTTCGCGTGTGGCTCGGTGTCACGAGGCTGTCACAACTGGACCTGGCTGACCTGCTCGACACCCGCGACCTCGAATCTTCACCCATCGAAGAAGTTGCGACCATTCCCGCCACGGTAAGCACGAACCCAGCGAGGATGATCCATGATGCGTAGCCGAGGCGCGCGGCGTTCCACGCCGATGCGCTGCATAACGATGCGATTGCGGTAGCTCGTGATTGAGCGCAGGGACGGCTGAGCCATCGAGCGGATCAGGGCCCGCTCGATGGCTCAGCAGGGTCAGATGGTGCAGCGTGCACCTTCATCCGGTAGTTCGAGGTCGATCAGGTAGTCGGCGATCGCTCCGTCGACACAGGCGTTGGCGGAGATGATCGTCCCGTGCTGGTTGGCCTCGACCGTGAGCAACCGCGCCCCGAGGGTGTCGGCCAGGCTGATGCCTCCTTCGTGAGGCGTCACGGGGTCGCCGGTGGCCGAGACCACGAGCACCTCGGGAAGCCCGTCGATGTCGGTGGCGTAGGGATATCCGAGCGTGGGCTCGGCCGGCCAGAACTCGCAGCCGTCCTGCGCAGGGGGAGGCGATCCGGGGTCGAGGAACGGCACAGCCTCGTTGAGATCGCGGCCGAGCTGAGTCATCTCTTGTTCGGTGAACCGTTCCTCGTCGAGGCAGTTGATGGCGAAGAGCGCTTCGAACGAATTGGTGTACTCCCCGCTGTCGGATCGGCCGTAGTACCCGTCGCGAAGTGCGAGGAGGGCGTCGGGTCGTCCGGCTTTCAGCTCCGTCAGTCCCGTGATGATGGCGGGCCAGTTGGCTTCGGAGTAGAGGCCGGAGACGATTCCTTCGCCGGCGGCGAGGAAGCCGACCTGTCGTCCGTCAGTGGCTACGAGCGGCTTTTCTTCGAGGGGTTGGAGGAGCTTCTGGGCTGCAGCGGTCGCCTGCGCCGGGTCGGTTCCGAGTGGGCATGCGGCTTGTGTGACGCAGAAGTCGGCGAAACGCTGGAACGATGCCTGCAGTCCTTCGCTGAGCTGGATCCTGCGATCCGCGGTGTCCATGAGCGGATCCACCGCGCCGTCAAGAACGAGAGCACGGACATTGTCGGGGAACAGGTCAGCGTACACCGAGCCGAGTCGAGTGCCGTAGCTGACTCCCGCATAGGTGAGCTTGTCATCGCCGAGCGCGGAGCGGAGCACATCCATGTCGCGAGCGACATCCCGTGTTCCGAGGTGGGCGAGTACCTCTGCGCTTCCGGAGCCGTCGGCGCATTTGTCGACAATGGCGCGCGCGGATTCTTCGGTCCACCTACCGAGAGCCGACAGGGGTGCGTCGGCGTCGCGCTCCTCATCGGAGTAGCAGTCGATTGCCGGATTGCTCAGACCGACTCCACGCGGATCGAAGCCGACGATGTCGAAGCGTTCGGGGATGGGGCCTCCCGTCCACAGGGCATTCACCAGCGGTGCGAGCGTCGTCCCTGCCGCTCCGGGACCGCCTGGGTTCAGCAGGACAGAGCCGATCGGGTTGTCGCCGGTGGCGGAAATACGGGACACGGCTATCTCGATGGTCTCGCCGTCGAGATCCTCGTAATCCATCGGGACAGTGAGCATCGCGCACTCCGCCTTCTTTGCGGCCTCGACGACTTGGGGAACGGGCGGCTGGGAGTCCACGACGCTGGCATCGCACGCCCCGAACGCGAGCTCCTGCTCCATGAACCGTTCGAGGCCAACCCCGTTCGCGCTGTCGTCATCATTCGGTGCTGCACCGGAGCATCCGGCGAGCAGGAACACTGAGGCAGCGGCCGCCGCCGCCATCACCGGCTTAGGCCATCGCCGTCGCTCCTCGGCCTTCCGTCGGAATCCCGTCGGAGTTGTGTGTGGCATGGTGGTGTTCCTTTCGTAGGGTTCAGCTGGCGAGTTCGTCTATCCAGCTCGATCGCATCCGGAGAGCTCGTTCCGTGCTGCCGATGACAGCGGCGAATGCGATGAGCAGGTTGACGTGGATCGGGAGTCGGATAGGTGAGGTGAAGGTCCCGATCGAGTCGGCGATGGCGGGAATGAGAGAGAGGGATGCGATGATTTGCGGCACCTCCACGCAGAGTCCGCCGATGACGAGCAGCATCGAGATGACACCGATGACGCGACTGGGACCGGGGTGCCGGTGGTGCAGCCGAGCGCGACGTCCCTCTGCGGATGCGGGATCGGGAGACAGCTGCTGTTCGGTGCCGTCCTCACGCACGTAATGGCAGCGCTTGAGCCCGAACCCCGTGGCCGCGACCTCGATGTGCCCACCGGGGACGGGGAAGCGGGTCGGCATCTTGGCGTACGACTCGAGTGCGCCGTCGACGTAGAGGCGAGCGCGCACCTCACCGTCCTTTGCGTCGCCCATGTGCCGTACATCGACTGCGTAGATCGACGTCGTGCCGTCGGGTGCGGTGAGCGTGATCGACCGGAGCGATCTGCCGAACATCTGCCACCAGCGGTAGCGGCGGAGCGGTTCACCCGATCCGGCGCGAATGCGGCGGTAGCGCCACCGTTTGATTCCCATCTGCTCGATCCTCGATCTCTACTAGTACAGCGTGATAGTCGCTGATGACGCTAGCACACTGTGATGGAAAATGGTCACGGAAAAGTAGACGCGAATGTTGAGTAGAAGCAACCGGGCGCGTGCCCAGATCCGCAGGGCCGCAGCGATGCTGGGCGAGACACTCACGGTGTGCTCGAGCGTGGGGTCGTTGACGGCACCGGTCTCCGAAATGGCCGCAGGGTTACGGCGGTACTTCGAGCGTTGTGCATTCGACCCTGTCGTCGGCAATGCCTGTGACAGCGGGTTGCACGCAGGGAAGTCGATCGTTTGTTGGTCGTAACGTGTCGGTGCAGCCGAAGGCTGCGGCTCGACCGGGGACAGTGCGCTGCATGAGGTGAGAGCCCACAATCCGGCCATCGTCGCTGCGGCGGTTTCGAGCACTGCCGTCCGGCGGCCGTGATCCTTCCAATTCGGATGGGATCGACTGTGGAACATCGTAATTCCTCTCTCAGAGGCTCAGAGGCTCAGAGGCTCGGTGGCGTAGGTGCCAGTGCTGTGGGGTTCTCTTCCACGGCGCGACTAGTACAGCGTGATAGTAGATTTAACGTATCACGCTGTATTAGGGTCGGGGAGGTGTCGGACAATGTGGAGACTCGAAAAAGCGAACCCAGCACAAGGGATCGGATTCTGATCGCAGCCGCGACGATGGTGTCCGAGGATCCGGGTACCCGGATCAGCGTCCGAGCGGTCGCCGCGCGAGCAGGGGTCAGTACCGGATCATTGCGTCATTTCTTTCCCACGCAGCAAGCGTTGATGGACGAAGTCGCCGCGGGAATCACCGGGCTGGTGGCGAACAAAAATGTCATCGAAGACGCCACTGTGCCTGCCGAGGAGCGATTATTGGGGTGTATGCAGCAGGTGTTGTCGGCCACCGGCACCGGTGAGCAAGCCCGAGATACGTGGCGACGGGCGTTCGGCACCTACCTCAGCTCGGAGCTCAACGCTGACGCCATCGACACGTACATCGCTCTCAGCGCGGCCGGACTCCGGCACATCGAACACTGGCTGGACGTCCTCGACAAAGAAGGTGCCCTGCCGCCGGGTGACAACACCCAGCGCGCCGCCTATCTCAACGTGGTACTGGACGGGCTCTCCGTAGCGCGAGCCCTCCCGACCGACGCTGCTCGAATTCGCTCGGAAACAGACGTTCTGCACCACGCCATTTCGATGCTTTTTCACACCGCTGCACCCGTGCCGAAGGGCGACTCGGACTGACTTCGACGACGAGCTCGAGTTCTTGCCCGGTGTCACATCCTGTCGAATCGCATCGACATCGACTGTGCTTCCGGTCATTGCAGACTACGGCTGCCGAGGTGCTGGGCGAGAAATTCTTCCACCGCGCGGTAGTAGCGAATACTGTTCTCCGGGTTGACGAATCCGTGGCCCTCGTCGTCGAACACGAGGTAGTCGACGTCGACGCCACGTGACCTCAGGCGCTCGACGACGTTGTCCGATTCTGCCTTGACGACCCGAGGATCGTTGGCACCCTGTGCAATCAGGAGTGGCGCGCGTATCGCGTCGAGCTTGGAGATGGGGGATCGTGCGAGCATGTCGGCCAGCTGATCGGGGTCGGCGGGGTCGCCGACGAAGCGGTGCCAGCTGTTGATGATTCCCGGGCCGATGAAGGCCGGTTGGGTGCGCATGAAGTTCGACAGATCCGAGATGCCGACGCAGTCTATCGCCGCGGTAAACGTGTCGGGAGTGAACGATGCGCCCACCAGCGCCGCATAGCCGCCGTAGGAACCACCCATGATGGCAACTCGCTCGCGATCGGCGTACCCCGCTTCGACCGCCCAGTTCACTGCATCGATGAGATCGTCGTGCATCGCGCCCGCGAATTCACCGACCGCGGCGTTCGTGTGCGCTGTGCCGTATCCGACGGACCCGCGAAAGTTGACCTGCAACACTGCATATCCGCGGTTCGCCAGCATCTGCGCGATGGGATCGAAGTTCCACGAATCCCGATACCAGGGGCCGCCGTGCACCAACAGAACCATCGGCAGACTCTCGGGTGTCACGCCCACCGGAAGCGTCAGATACGACGGCAGAGCCAGCCCGTCGCGCGCCTGAATGCTCACCGGCACCATCGGGGCCATGTCCTCGGGATCGAGATGTGGGTAGGGGCGGAACAGTCGGCGACTCGATCCGGTGGCGTGATCGTAGTAGTAGGAGACGGACGGATCGCGGTCGTGGATGAAGCTGACAATCCACTTCTGTCCGCTTTCGTCGGAGGACAGTGCTCCGATGTCACCGTCGAACAGTTGCTCCAGATTCTTCAGGATCTCTGCGAAACCCGGTTCCAATGCATGGATCACCTGGCGTTCTCCCAGATACCGAACACCGATGAGCTCTCCGGTTGCACTGTCGCAGATCAGCGGTGGCGAGGTCTGCTCGACGGCTCGTCGCGCACCGTCGAGTTCGAGTGTCGGGTGGCTGTCGACGACGGTCTCCTCGCCGGTCTCCAGGTCGAGTCGAATCAGATGGGCCAAGTCGCGCCCTCGGTTGGAACCCAGCCACATGCCGGTACCGTCCGCAGTGATCTGCATCGGGCTGATGCCCATCGGGTAATCGGTGCCATCGAACGACGCCACCGTGGTTTCTGCACCGGACTCGTCCAACCGCGTGATGTCGATGGTGCCGTCGGCGGTCATCGCGAAGACGAACACCTTGCCGTCGGCACCGAGTATCGGATACCGGCCGACGCCCGGGCTCTGCCGAATCATCGTCAATTCACCTGTGGCAATGTCGATTTCGTACAGATCGAACTCGGCGATGTTTCTCGCATTGATCAGGACGGTATACACCCCTGCCCGCCCCCGCACCGGTTCGATGGCCACCGCGCGGGAACCGGGAAACGGCGTCAGATCGACAGCAGCGGCATCGGAATCCTCCAGGTCGACTCGGAACACGTGGTCGTTCTCGTCACCACCGGTGTCCTGCAGATACAGCAGCCAGCGGGGGTCGTCCGTCCACCGGAAGTCGTGCACACTCCGGGTTTCGTCCGCTGTGACGCAGCGTGGTTCGCTGCCGGGCGCGAGGTTCTCGATCCACACATTCAGACGGTTCTTCCACGGCGCGAGGAACGCCATCGTGTTGCCGTCCGGTGAGATCGTGGCACCGGAGCGAACGGGTGGGCCGAAGAAGTCCTCGACCGAGATCAGTGGGGGTGCAGTCATGATTCGTCCTTTCGTTCGGCTGCTACAGAGCGCAGCGGGTGTCGGTCGGTGGGGATTGGAGATCGACGAGGTAGTTCTCGACGATGTCGTTGACGCAGGTGCTTGTTGCACCGAACGCCACGGTGTGCTGGTCGCCATCGACGGTGAGAAGCGAGCCGCCGAGGGTGTTCGCCAAGTTGACGCCTCCCTCGTACGGTGTGGACGGGTCGCCGGTGATCGAGATGGTCAGAGTGTCGGGCAGTCCGTCGATGTCGGTGGCGTAGGGGATGTCGAGAGTCGGTTCTGCAGGCCAGAATTCGCAAGGGTCTCGTGCGCCGTCCGGTCCGAGGCCGGCGTCGGTGAACGGTGCTATCTCTTGAATCTGCCGCTTGAGATCGACTTCTTGTTCCGGGGTGTTGCGCTGTTCGTCCATGCAGTTGATCGCGTAAAGCGCTTCGGAGAAGTTCGGGACGGTGCCGTCGGCGTCACGTCCGCCGAAGATGTCGTTGATCTTCAGAAGGGTATCGGCCTGTCCTGCTTGAAGTTCTGCTATTCCCTTGGTGATGACCGGCCATGCCGAGGAGTCGTAGAGGCCCGCGATGACGGCACCGTAGGCGGCGTCGAAGTCAATGACGCGGCCATCGGGGGTGACGATCGGGTTGTCGATCAACGGTCTGACGATCTGTTGGAAGTTGTCGACAGCCTTGCTCGGATCGGTGCCCAGTGGGCAGTCGGGCGTGCTCGCGCATGCCGCGGCCATGTCGTCGAAAGCTTTTTGGAAGTTGGTGTATTGGTAGATCCTGCGCTCAGCGGTGTCCTGCCCCGGATCGATTCCGCCGTCGAGGACCATCGCGCGCACGTTCTCCGGGAACATTTCCGCGTAGACCGCACCGAGTCGTGTTCCGTAGCTCTGGCCGAAGTAGCTCAGGGTGTCGTCGCCGAGCACGGCGCGGAGAATGTCCATGTCGCGGGCAGCGTCGCGGGTGCCGACGTGTTCGAGGACATCGTCGCTGCCGGATCGTTCGGAGCATTGGCTCACCAGCTGTCGTGCACCGTCCTCGGTGAGGGTTCTCGAGCCCGTGAGGACCGTGGTGTAGGCCTGCCCTGCCTCGTACTCCTCATCGGTGAAGCAGTCGATGGCCGGTGTGGACGCACCGACACCGCGGGGATCGAACCCGATCAGGTCGAATCGTTCGGTGAGAGGACTCTGCGCCCAGGTCGCCGTCGCACCTGACGCCGCCATGCTCATTCCTGGCCCGCCGGGTCCGCCGGAGTTGAGCAGGAGCGAGCCCACCTTTTCTCCGCGTGCGGGGGCCTTGAGCAGCGCGATCTGCGCGGTGCGTCCGTCCGGGTTCTCGTAGTCGAGTGGCACATCCACTCGGGCGCATTCGAATCTTGGGTCACTGGCGAACAATTGCTCGTCGGTCGTGGTAGTGCCGTAGCCTTCACACGGCTCGAAGGTCACGTCCTGGTCGTAGAACTGCTGAAACTGCGCTGTCGGCTCGGAGCCGGCGTCCGGTTCCGGCGGCGACTGGCTGCAGGCACCGAGCAGCATGATGGACGCTGACGCTACAGCGAAAAGTCCTGCTCTCCTGTTGGCGGATACGGGCATGGTCGGTCTACTCCTATCGAATTGCATTGTGCTGATCGTCTATTCGGGATCGATGGCGTTGAGTGCCGCAACCTGTCGCAGCACGTCGCGTTGCGCAGGGTTGTACAGGTCCTCCACGGCGACTGCGAGGGCGCGAGTCACCCGTTGCCTGTCGCCGTCGGATTCCGTGTCGGCGAACAGGGCCGGGAAACGAGCCGCCAGCCGGCGAACGTGCGGCGCCATTCGTTCCGCGAGATCCGTGGTGGTTTCGCTGTCGGCGTCGGCTGGGAGGTTGTCGAACTCCGGATCGGTGGGTAGCTGCGGAGTGGACCGCAGCAGATCGCCGTAGGCGTCGAGCGCCGTCGGGTTCAGTACGGTGCTGGCGAAGGTGATGAACTGACGGTCTGCTGTCGTCAGATGTGCTGCAGCAGATCCGAGTTCGGGTGGCAGATCGGTCGGAAGGGATTCGTGGAGAAGCATCGCGATTTCCAACCGTGCTCGGTGCAGACGCTCGATCGTTGCGCCGAGTTCGGCATCCAGGGTGCGCAGCGCCTGTTCCGGATGGTCGCGCCCATCACCCTGAGCGGCGATGTCGGCCAACGAGAATCCCAGTTCGGTCAGGCGTTTGATCTGCATCAGCCGTACGAGATGTGTGACGCCGTACTGCTTGTAGCCGTTCGAGGCACGCTGGGGCTCATCGAGTAGTCCGACTTCGTGGTAGTGCCGAACCGACTTCAGGGTGGTGCCGGCGAGGTCGGCGATCTGCCGCGTGCTCCAGCCCATGTCGCTCTCCTCCGGTTCGTTTCGGTCGGAATCAGTGTCGACTGTGACCTAACGGCATAGTCAAGGGTCAACTCGTCCAGCAAGGTCTACGCGGGGTTCGAGTGAACCAACTGTGCTGTGGAGCGGCGGAAGGCCCAGACGGTGACGAACACTGCCAGTGCGAGCAACGGGGTGCCCATTGCGATCCGGGCGAATGCGAGCCAGCCGGTGGCGTCGGTGTCGTACAACCAGTCCTGAACGACGTAGCGGGCACCGAACAATACGGCGAATGTCGACGTCGCGATGTAATGGGCGCGGGTGACGAAGCGATTCGACCGCCAGGCGTACTCGTTGCCGTGCAGCGCATTCCACAGCAGCCCGGTCAATGGTCGCCGGGCGAGTATCGAGATCAGCATCAGGGCCGCTCCGGCCAAGCTCAGCCAGATTCCGATGAGGAAGTATCCACCCGCAGAGCCAGTCCACGCCGCAACGCCGCCTGCGACGACGACGCCCAGTAGTCCGCCGCTGGCCTGCGCGATCGGCTCACCGCGCCGCACACGAATTACGGTGATCACCAGTGCGATCGCGATAGCGATGCCGACGGCGATGGGTAGGGCCACCAGAGCGTTAGCGGTGACGAATGCCACGACCGGAATCGCGGTGTAGATCATTCCGCTGGTTCCGCCGAGGTTGTCGAGCAAAAGCTTTGTTGCATCGACCTTTTCAGTGGTCTTGCCACCCGAAACTGTCTGCGTCTCGTTGTTGTCGGCCGATGTCGATTCTGGCATGTTCACGGTGCCCTCCTCGTCGATGCTTCGGTTCGCTCTTGCTTCCCTTACTGTCGTCTCGGCGACCGGCACACAACAGTGCACACAAACATGGGATCTGGTGACAGCATCATCGGCCGGCCATGACAGATGTCATGTCCTGGCAGCGTGATCGCTAGGTCGGTGGCCCGAGAACAGCGTCGACTGCGTCAGAGAGAGTTGGTTTTTTGCTGAACCGCCAGAGCACTCCAGGCGCACCGCGGCTCTGGCGGCTCCGCAACTCCAAGACAGATCAAGCAGGCGGCCGGGTAGCGAAACCCGGCCGTACAAGGGCAGCGACGAAACCTGCCCGTTCGACGCTGAAGTGCGCTGATGCAAAGTCGTCGCTGTGGAGCCCGCAGTCGCACGGTCCCACTGACTCGAGGGCGATATGGATTCGCGACGAATGAGTCTCGTTGTCACGAGTCCGCACAGAGCGTCGATCGCCAGGACGCTCTTCGTTCATCCGATACCGTGGCTGTCCGACACCGATCAGGACTGTCCGGTGTCGGAGAATCGGTGGCAGTTCGGTGTCACGAGAGTGTCACAAGTCGGTACGTTCGGACCTGGACTGGGCTGGACGGTCATGCACGAAAAGCGTTGTGAATAAACAAATATTGAGTCCTCTGAAGTCTGGGTGGATCCACTTCTAGGGACTTAAAATCCGCACAGTGTCGGTTCGAGTCCGACTGGGGGCACTGCGATTCCGCAGGTCAGGGTTGGTATGGGACGTGCATGGACGTTCGAACGCTCGTGAGAGTGACACATATTGACACATCTCAAAAAAATACGTGTCCCGGACATTGCCAGATCTACATGTTGCCACCTGGACGATACGACCAACGAGGCCGCTCAGATCCCGTCCTCACGTGACTTATCGGTCGGGTGATGTCTAATCAGGTGATGGGCCCACATGTAGACATAGATCAACGCTCCGCATCCGTGTTGCCGAGGCAAGAAGACATCGCTGACTGGGCGTCCGGCCGCAGGATCTTTGTTTCCAGCTTGATTACCGACATGCTAGATGAGCGTGCAGCGTCGAGGTCCGCGATCGCAGATATCGGCGCGGATCCAGTGATGTTCGAGCATGAGCTCGGAGCACAGGACGTCAGTGCCGATGAGGCGTATTTGGCGGGCGTTCGGGGGTCTGATGTCTACGTCGGTCTTTGGGGTCCGCGATATGGAGTCCGGATGTCCGATGGTTACTCGGCAACCCACGCGGAGTTTCTAGAGGCAGAAAAACAGGGGCTGAGACTTTGTCTGTTCGTAGGTGACGCCAACTCCTCGGACTTCGATGGCCAGCAGCGAGATCTCATCGCAGGTGCACGAAATCTATACACCACCAGCACATGGCATACGGTTGATGATCTTCAAGAACGCATTCGCACACGATTGATGGCTTTGGCAGCAGAGGACCTCGCACCGTGGGTCAGGTTGGGACCGTTGTTTTTCAGGGCAACGGATATTTCCGGCGACGGCACGAAATTGATCATCAAAGCCCAAGTTCGTTCCGCCTCGGTTCACGCGGAACTTGGTCAGCTGCGGGACGCTCGAACGCAAATTGTGTTTGCCTCCACTGCAGAGTCCAAAGTCGTACGGATCGATCGGTTGTCCTCGACGATGCGCTCGACAAACGTCCACGACGAAACCATTGAATTATCTGTTGTCTCGCAGAGACAGTCGGCGGCTGCCGTATTCCGTCTCGGTTCGATAAACGGTGTCCCCGCTGACGAGGTTCAGAAAAAATCGCTGACAGCCGGATTGTTCGGCGAGCCTGCAAGCGACGATTCTTTCTCGCCCTGGGGCGCGCTGACGGCACCGGTCGATCCTCTCAAACTTATCCGTCGACTTGGGCTCGACGACTCGGTCCTCCGGCCGATCGTGTCCTTGCTGATTACGCAACACCTGTTCGAGTCGGGCTCTGCTGCCGTTGTCAACGCAGTCGTTCTTGGTCCGTCTGTAGTCGGAAAGCGACGGCTGAAGGTCACCTGGGCGCCCCCTAAGATCTACGACAACGTTCCCGCCCCCTCAACGGTCACTATCGAAGGACTGCTGAGCGGCGTCTGAGGGAGATCTCCTGCGCCCGTGTTCTAGGTGGACTTCCTACGCTTCTGCAACGGGTCGAAGCTGTTTGCAGCCACAAATCCTGGAGGGTCGCAGGCTCTGAGGATGGGAGATGTCCTCAGCGCCTACATTTCATTGGGACGATCAGATCGAAAACGTCGTGCGGCAGCGGTGCGACCGTGCGCCACATCGGACGGCAGATGGTGACTCCGTGTGGCCGCCGCGGGGGCGTGTGTTCGTCGGTTTCGCTGTGGTCCGAGGTTCGAACGGTATCGTCCGGAGTGTGGCCCTGATGCGGAAGTCCGATTCAGAGACCGAGACGGTCGCGCTTGTCAACGAACCACCGACCATGTTGTAC
The DNA here is from genome assembly GCF_002258735.1 of Rhodococcus sp. WWJCD1. Taxonomy (NCBI): domain Bacteria; kingdom Bacillati; phylum Actinomycetota; class Actinomycetes; order Mycobacteriales; family Nocardiaceae; genus Rhodococcus; species Rhodococcus sp. WWJCD1. Next base: position 190,865 of record NZ_NOXY01000005.1, on the reverse strand, counting down.
GTCGTCAAGCAGCTGGAGTTGGCGGTGCGTGTTCGTTTGGACGAATTGCTGAAGCCAATGGGCATCACCGTGTTGCAGTACACGGCATTGACCGTGTTGGCTCGACGCGATGGGGCGTCCTCGGCGGAGTTGGCTCGAAATTCGTTTGTCACCGCGCAGACGATGGGCGAGATGGTCACCAACCTGGAGTCGAAAGGCTTTGTCGCGCGTCGAGCGGATACATCGAACCGGCGTCGGATCTTGATCGATTTGTCCGACGCCGGTCGATTGTTGCTGGAACGGTGTGACGTCGACGTGCGAGCACTGGAAGAGCGCATGCTCGCAGGTTTATCCGACGACCAGCGAATCGGGTTGCGCGAGGTTCTGGTCGAATGTCGACGTGCGCTCTGTGGCACAGCGGTCAACGGCTCTTGAGCTAGCGGCCGCCGGATGAGGGGTTGGCTGCGAACCGGGCGAGAGTGGTCGACACTACTTCTGGGCGACCGTCGTTCTGAACTGGCGCGGCTGTCAGCACGTCGATGTGGTTGTATCCGGGTAGAACAACAGGTACGTCGTTCGGATTGTTCGACTCCGGCAACGAGATTCCGCCGTCGCCGTGGAATGTGACTATTGGGTTTCGGCTCACACCGTCCAGGTGCAGGTGATGCTCGGCGATGGACGGGGCGGCAGTCTGGCCAAGGTCGAAGTTCAATCGCGAGGGGAAGTACCACTCGGTGAAGTCGAGCGGTGGTTCGCTGAGGCTGCGTGCGACCTCAGCGACGGAAGAGACCTCACTGGAGCGGTTTGTGTACTCGGCTTCGTTGGGAAGCGATGCAGCGGTACCTACTTCGTCGTAATCCAACCAGCGATAGGTGACGTCAGGGTTGCCGTACACCGACGGTGATGCCTTGTTCGCGTCGCCGAAAGCGCCACTTCCACTGTCGCCGAGCGCTAACGAGGACGGCAGTGGGAACGACTTGTCGACGACGGGTCCTCCGGTGAGAAATCCTATGCTGGATTGCAGGAACCCGAGTGGTTGGGAGTTGTCGTCGAGTAATGCGCCGACGGTGGCTTCGTTGGAGACTTCGAGATCTCGCACATCGGGAGATCCTGTGACGGCCATTGCGGCGTCCTTGGACAGCAACGTACGGAGAGTCAGATCGATGTTTGTGTTGTCTGGGGCTCGGTCGAGAAGGGCATTCACGCCTTCCGGGTCCAACGTTGCGGCCAGGCCTGCGAGCGCCAGGAGGTTCGTCGTTTCCGGGTTGATGACGGCCGGGAGGCGGAGCACGGGCAACGCGCTGTCGAGTGCGAGCGACGCTTGTTCGAGCGGCCCCGCCAGAGGCGGCGGTATTTCGCTGAGTTCGGGTCCCCCCAACGCAGGCATACCGGCTTTGATGACGGTATCGAGGGCGAAGTATCCGCCGCATTGGTTGTACCCAGCGTCGTCGGTGGTGGCGGCGTTACCGTCGAAGTCCCACTCCGCGAAGTATCCGGTGAGGAATCCGCCGAGTGAGTGTCCACCGCAGAGGACCTTGTCTTTACGGGTCTCGGGGTCCGGTAGCTCGAGCCGGAGAATGTCGTATTGGTCTCTCAATGTTTGTTCCAGGCCTTGGCTTTCGAGCCATTGTGTGTCGGCCCCGTCCGCGTATCCGGCGAATTTTCTCCCGTCGACGTCCGCACCGCTGAAGTAGTAGTTCGCGGCGGTGTCGAAGTCCCGTGTTTTCAGTGCGGCTTGAACGCCATAGTGATCCTCCAGGCAATTCGACCGACGGTCGAGGGCCCAGAACTCGATCGAGGTGCCCTGGACTGCTGCCGCTGCCACAGTATTGCGCGCGACGCTGTCGAACGCACCGGCACCCTCGAAGACACCGGGCTGGGCGACGAGAATCCGGTCTGCCGACGCCGAGTCCTGTGGGCCCGAGGACGAGCGCCAGCGAAGATAGGAAAGGGCATCGCACCGATCCGGGTGCGGGGCTACGCCGGGTGGCAGCGGTACCTGGAGTGTGATCTCGGAGCTGATGATGCCGTCGACCGGGGAGCTCGATGTCCACAGAGTCTCGGTCCGCGCAGGGTCTGCGGCAGCGGTGGATCCGGTGACAACAACCAATGGAGCCATCAGAGCCGTAATTGCGGCGGTGGACACGAGTCTGAATGGGTCGGAGGAATATCGGGACCGTTTCATGTAAGGAATCCTTACATGCGGGCCGATGCCCAGGCGCAAATTCTTGTAAGTCACAAACCAGGTGCGAACTGTATGGGAGGGTCCACAGCGGGCACGGCGTCGGCGCAGAGGTCGACTCACGAAGGGATGAGATTCGCGGTCACGCAGGGAGAAATTATATCTACACATGGCGTCAAAGATCTGGTAGCGAAAGAGGTCGAACGCAAGGCCATCCGGGCCGAGGCAGACGATTGGGCCAGCCTTTCGGTGAGGAATCTTGCGGTGCATCTCGGTCTGGGTAACCTCGCTGCGACGGTAGCCGAAAGTTTCGGCGCAGACTCTAGCCCTCGACAGCGGTGTCCGCCGCGGCAGCGACGTAGTCGCAGCCAGTTCCGCCGCGACGTCGTCACCGTCGCACACATGGGCGAGGCCCCGCTACGTAAGATCGCGAAGGTTTTCGGAATATCCGAAGGATGTCTGCATCGCTGGCTGAAAATCGCCGACCGCGACGATGGAATCGCACGCAGTGGTGCCGCGGCGGCGGGCTCGGACGAGTCCGCCGAGTTGCGAAGGGCCCGCAAACGAATCAAGCTGCTCGAGCACGAAGCCGAGTTCATTCGCCTATCTTTACCGGGACGTCAACCCGAAACGAACTCCCCCCGCAAGCGGGAGGTGCCCCCACCGCTGGTACTCGACCCTCCTGCTGACGGAGTCCCGTCACACTGACCTGCCGGTTGCTCGGATTCTCCAATCAAGCGTTCTGCAATTGAAGAGACAGACAGTCACACAACGTAATTGGGACGGAGTGCATCTGATCAACATCGCTCGCGAGATTTACGCGGAGGATCCTGCATTCGGCTAAAGCTTTATCGCCGATGAGCTCGGTCAGACGCAGAATTCATCAGTAGCCGCTGAACCTCGTCCTCGGTGAGCGTCCGCATCTCGACGGGAACTCTCGGGGCGCGATCGACGGGAGCTGCGACGTGCCGAACAGGACAGACGCTGCGATCTGTTCGCTGAAATCGCAAAATTACCAAAAATAACCGACAGCTGTCAGGGATGCTGACGGGGTCGGGCCGGCGCGGCACCTTCCTCCCGCGACACCCGAGCGCCGCAATCGTCGTTGCGCAAGACGGGACGGACAGTGTCGGACGGGCCATTTCTCTATAGTGCGCGCGCCAGGGCCAGGGCGGTGGTGCGCACAGCCGGAGCTAATAACTCCGGTCGAAACTGAAGGGTCGGAACGGATACAGAGATCGCAGCGATCGGTTTGCCGTCGATTAATATGGGCGATGCAACGCAGCAACCACCGTCGGCGGCTTCTTCGCGCTCGATTGCTATCCCGGTCTTACGGATATCGATCAGCTGACTCCTCACTACGTCGGCGTCTACTATCGATCTGTCTGTGTATCGACGGAGCGGCCGCGCGAGAACAGCTTCGCGAAGTTCGTTTCCCTCGAACGCGAGCAGTGCTTTGCCGACACCGGTGCAGGTCAGTGGAAGGCGTCCGCCGATTTGTGACGGTAGCGGCATCGGTGTACGCACTTGAAGCTTCTCGATGTAGACGATGTCATGTTCGTCGCGGACTCCGAGGTGCACCGTATATCCCGTGACTGCGTGTAGATCGTGCATGTACGGCATTGCGGCCGTGCGAAGTCGGTAATTGACCGGGACTCGCTCACCGAGCTCGAACAGTCGCATGCCGAGCTCGAATCGGCGTCCGGCTCGCTGTATCCAATTGACGGCAACCATGTCGACCAGCATTCGGTGCACGGTTGAATTCGGCAGGCCGGTCCGTGTAGCAACTTGCGCAAGCCCCAAGGCGTCACCGGGGGGAAATGCGTCGAGAATCAACGTGTAGCGTTCGAGCAGCGACATGTCATCCCGTTCATGAGATGCATCCTAGGTTAGAGCATCGGGATGCTCGTATCGTCTGCCGCATGTCATCAGTGGAAGAGCATGTGATCGACGAGGCCGTCGATCGCCTGGCCAGAATGACGATGCGAGCAGAGCGACGTCGAGCGGACCGGCGACGAAAAACCGAGTTACGGCGTCGCCTTCCTGGATCTGGATCTGACATAGGTGTCAGATTTTAAGCGATGATGCTAAATTGGCCTCATGGACCACACGTTCCTCCAATCGGCACGACGCGCTCAACTCGTCGATGCCGCGATCGACGTTCTGGCCGACCTGGGTGCCGAACAGGCCTCTCTGGTGCGGATAGCCGAGTGCGCGGGCGTCAGCCGCGGGGTGGTGAACTACCACTTTCCTGGGGGACGTCGCGAGTTGTTCGAGGCAGCTGTGGACGCCGTTTACGACCTCGGCCGCCGGGAAGTGCAGCCGGACACGCTGTCGGCGCAGTCGCCCCGCGACAGCGTGGCGTCGTTCGTTCGGGGGAGCATTGCGTTTTACGCCCGCTACCCGAGTCACCTCCGGGCCCTCACCGCGATCTACACCAGCCGCACCGGGGACAGTCTGCGGCGGGAGGATCGACCTGAGCATGCGGCCGAGATGATGGCGACCGCCGGCCTGCTCCGGGACGGTCAGGTGGCCGGTCAGATGCGCGAGTTCGACGTGACACTCATGGCGCTGACCATCCGCGCCATCCTGGATACTGCGGTCGGGTTGACCGCAGCGGGAGCCGACCCGGTTGTGCTTGCCGACGAGCTGGTCAGCACCATTGATGGGGCCACGCGGGTGATCTCGTGAGGCGCGCACTGGCGGTCCTCGCGGCGACGGTGCTGGTCGCCACTGGCTGTTCGTCGGTGGGCAACAACGCGGCGACCGGGTCGGATCTGGTGGTGGACACCACGACGGGGACTCTGCAGGGGGTGGCCGTGGGCGAGACGCGCCAGTTCCTCGGTGTTCGGTACGCGCAGCCGCCGACCGGTGACCGCCGGTGGACCCTGCCCGAACCGGTTTCCGATACCGGTGACGTCCTCGATGCCACCCGGGCGGGGTCACCGTGTCCACAAACGGGAGAGACTGCGCAGGCCGTCTCGTCGACCGACGAGGATTGCCTGTTCCTGAATGTCACCGTGCCGGCCCGAGCGAGCGAGACACCGCGCCCCGTGATGGTGTGGTGGCACGGTGGCGGTTTCACCAGTGGAGCCGGCGCGCCGTACGACGCTCAGCGGCTTGCCGATCAGGGTGACGTCGTCGTGGTGACTGCGAACTATCGGCTCGGGATGCTCGGCTATCTCGGATTGCCCAGTCTCGACGAGGCCGGAAACTTCGGTCTCGCAGACCAATTGGCTGCTCTGCGTTGGGCCAACGACAACGCCGAGGTATTCGGCGGGAACCCCGACTCGATCACTGTGTTCGGTGAATCGGCCGGCGGAACGTCCGTCTGCGCCGCGCTGACATCACCGGCTGCGGTAGGTCTCGTCGACAGGGCCATTTTCTCCTCCGGCTCGTGCAGCCTCGCGTGGCCCGCTGGAACGCTGTTCCCCGGTTTGCCTGCGTCATCATCTCTGATTTCGTTGTCCGACAGCGAAGCCCAGGGTTCTGTGGCTGCTGCTGCGCTCGGGTGTACCGACCCCGACCCGCTGGGGTGCTTACGCGCACAACCCGTCGATGCCCTACTGGGGCAGGCAGTGTTGTTCGGTAACCCGATCGCGTACGGGACCGAACTGCTTCCGCAGCAACCGTCGACAGCAGTCCAGCAGGGGAATTGGCTGAAGGTTCCCGTCCTGTCCGGCGGCAATCGCGACGAACATCGCTCGTTCATCGGCGGACTCTTGCTCACCGACCCGACCGCAGTGACCGCGGAGAATTACAAGTCGTTGATTCGAAGCTCCTTCCCGGCCGACGTGGGAGCGGTGAGCGCTGCGTATCCGCTCGGTGACTACGAGTCGGCTCCCGTTGCGTGGGCCACCGTGGTGACCGATGTGGCGTGGGCCTGCACGACATCTCGCGGTGCACGCGATCTCGCTGCGGCCGGAACACCGGTGTACAGCTACGAATTCGCAGATCGCAGCGCGCACGACGTGAGCGGCGTGGGGTCATCGAGTGTGCCCCAGGGGGCGGCGCACGCCACCGACCTGCCGTACCTGTTCGATCTCGGCAGCGAAGATCTGCTCACCGAACCCGGACAACGCGAGCTCGGCGACGACATGGTGGCCGCCTGGGCCGCGTTCGCCCACACGGGTACTCCCGGTGCGTCCGATGACCCCGAGTGGCCCGTCACCACCGGTACCGAAACCCCGGTCATGCAATTCGACAATCCGGTCACCGGGTCAGGCGTGCACCTCGTCGATCATCGAGCGGAGCACCACTGCGAGCTGTGGGACGCGATCACCCCAGAGTGACGCACGAGCCTTACATCGTTCAGCGTCATCAAATCAACGGTCAGCCGCCCGATACACGAACCTGGTCGGCTCGACCTGGTCTCGGGTCGGAAATGCGTAAGCGCGGGTGGGACGTAGCTCCCACGCTTGGAAGGGTGGCCCACCGGGCGTCGGTGCCGCGTACGGTGCGTCGAGTTCGTCGTCTCGAACCTCGGTGGGCCAGTCGAAGACGTCGAGCATGGCTGCGGAGGCTCGGTGCATGTCGTCCGCTGTTGTGAGGCGTTCGGCAACACCCTCGGCGACGAGATGCACGTCGCCGAGGTCGATGGCCAGCGAGACCTCGTTGTCGTTCTGCAGGTGGGCAGTTTTCGACGCCGATGCCTTGATGGCGAAGAAGAATGACGTCTCGCCCCACGCGGCGAACACCGGCCGGGTGTGGACACCGCCTCGGCGACCACGGACGTTGAGCCAACTCGTTATCTCTCCGGATAGCAGTGTCGCTGCAATGTCCGACCAGTTTGCGGCTCCGTCGCTTTCTTTTTCGCTGGCGTTCCGCGGCCGGTGCGGCAAGCTCGTAGACTGCTCCACCACCCATCGACAGCAATTTGAGGCCCGATCGTTCCGGAATCCAGGTCTCGTTGTTGCCGACAGGGCCTAACCCGCCTACATTTTCGGGCGTGGTACCTACTGGGACGTCACGATGAATTCAGGTCGGAACGCTCACTTGCCTTCTTCCGACGGCAATTTCTACCGTGATAGATCCTGCATTCCGGTCCCTCCGGAGCGCATGTCTGAACTCATCACTTCGAAACGAACTGGAGTCGCGTCGCCGCACCGGTCCGTTTGACATCTCATCGCGACCGCTTCTTTCATCCGGCTCCGCAAACTCTTTGTAGACCAAGCAGGTAGACGGGCAGCGAAATGCCGGCCGGACGACGATAGTGGTGAAATCTGCCCGTTCGACATCGAAGTGGGCTGATGCAAAGTCGTCTGCGGATCGCGGACGCCTGCCTGAAGCGGCATTTGTCCAAAAATCTGTTGGACAAATGCGGTTCGTCACGTGGTCGCACTTTCCTACTGGCTCCGGGGCGATGTGGCATCGCTCGAACGAGTCTCGTTGTCACGAGTCCGCACAGAGCGCCGGTGCGCCAGGACGCTCTCCGTCCACCCGATGCCATGGTTGTCCGACACCGTTCAGGACTGCCCGGTGTCGGAGAATCGGCGGCAGTTCGGTGTCACGAGAGCGTCACAAGTCGGTACGATCGAGCATGGACTGGGCTTGACGGAGATGCACGAAAACCGTTGCAAATACACGAATATCAGGTCCATTGAAGTTCATGCGGATCCACTTCTAGGGACTTGAAATTCGCACAGTGTCGGTTCGAGTCCGACTGGGGGCAGGCCGCGTCGACCACGGTTACGAAGGTAAGTTCTGGAGCGCCCGTAGTCACGTCATGCATGCTCTGGCGGGCTCGAACAGCCGGCGGATGCGAGACCGCGCGCTGCAGTAGACGAAACAGTCCTGAGAGCGGGATATGGAAAGAAACCCGAGCTCACCGACGATGTTCCTCCATCAGGTGTTGTGCAGGTCGCTCATCAGTGTGCGATTGGTGCTCACGACGTAGAGCAGGAAGCCGAGGAAGGGCGCGATCAGCACCCAGGCACGCACAGGCCTGCCGTGGACTCGGCCAATGGATCTGGGTTCAGCGGCAGTCCGGCGGCTTCGTCTCCGTGGTCTCGAAATGGGGAACTGCGGTAGGTCGATTTGCCGTGTGGTTGGATTGGCACGTGGTGGATTTCGACGGTTCCGACATGATGGGCGACGTCGACTCGGTCGACGGCGCAGAAGATCTTGCTGACCGATCGCTTCCTCCTCGATCCCTGATTGTCACCGTGGTCGGGCTCTATGTCCGTGAGTTCGGAGGATGGGTCAGTGTCAGCAGCTTGATTCGTCTCTTGGAGCCCGTGGGGGTGGACGCGCCCGCCGTGAGGTCCGCCGTGTCGAGACTCAAACGGCGCGGGATTCTTGTTGCCGAGAAGCGCGGCACGACAGCAGGATATGCGCTGTCGGACGTCGCTCAGGACATTCTTGCCATCGGTGATCGACGAATTTTCGCAAGGCCGGTTGCGATCGAGGAAGACTGGACCATGGTGGTCTTCTCGGTCCCGGAAAGCGAGCGTCGCAGCAGGCATGCGCTCCGTACCCGCCTCTCGGGTCTCGGTTTCGGCAATGTCACATCGGGTGTGTGGATCGCACCGGCTCATCTGGCTCAGGACTGCGCTACTGCACTGGCGGGGGACGGACTCGATGCCTACGCCGACGTCTTCGTCGGCGCGCATCTCGCGTCCGGCGACATCGCGCGTCAGGTGTCGCAGTGGTGGGACCTGGAGGCACTCGGAGCCGCCTATGTTCGGTTCTTCGCCCAGTACGAAGCACTTCGGGAGACGTGGAACGAGGCGTCACCGGCCGAGCACCCTGGCGCGGCGTTCGCAGATTACGTTCGCGTACTGACGGCCTGGAGGCGGCTCCCATATCGTGACCCGGGCCTGCCCGCTCACCTTCTTCCTCAGCCCTGGCCCGGTGAGCGGGCTACCGCTCTGTTCGCCGATCTACGCGCGCTGCTCGAGAGGCCGGCGCACTCCTTCGTCGACCAGGTTTGAGTCTGCTGTCTATGTCCGGACCAGTCGCTCTTCGGGAATCACTGCGACAGCTGTAATTTCGATCAGGGCCTCTGGTTGCCACAGAGCGGTGGTACCTATACCGGCCATCGCCGGATACACCTGCCCGGCCAGTTCACGCCACACACGTCCGATCTCGCGACCGTGCGCTTGATAGTCGGGAATGTCGGTCAAGAAAATCGTGATGTTGGCCAGATCCTCGGGTTGCCCACCCGCCGCGGCCAAAGTGGTCAGAACATTCGAGAACGCCTGGCGGAACTGCTCCACGATCCCGCCGGCGACGATGTTCATGTTCTTGTCCAGGGCCGTCTGTCCGCCCAGGTAGAGCGTGTTGCCGGCCAGCGTGCCGTGTGAAAACCCGCTGGGTGTCGGCAGTTCGGGCGGATTGACTGTGTGGTGAGCCATGTGGGGTCCCTTCCGGGGGTCGCCGAGTAATCGAATTGCCGATAAGTATTGCGCACTTACGACGATCGTGCAAAACTCGATACAAGATCACGTCGGAAGGACACACGATGAGGCTCGCGACGCTTCGACTCGACAACGGGAGGACCGTTGCGGCGGCTGCGTCCGTGGATGGTTGGGTCGCGCTGCCTGCTTTATCGCTGTCCGAACTACTGAGTACCGGCTGGACCGCACCCGAGTCCGGAACTGTGACAGGTCCTCTTGTCACCGGCGACCTCGCACTACCACTGCCGGCACCTGCCAAGGTGATCTGCTGCGGATTGAACTACGGCGAGCACATCGCCGAGACCGGTCGCGATCTGCCCACTCACCCAACGCTGTTCACCAAATTTGCGGATTCGCTCACCGGGCCGACGGACGACGTGGTGATCCCCGGAGATGTCTCGGGCGATTGGGAGGCGGAGTTGGCCGTAGTCGTCGGGCGGACGTTGAAGCGGGCTTCTCGTTCCGAGGCAGCCGATGCGATCCTCGGCTATACCGTCGCGAACGACGTATCGATGCGAGACTGGCAGAAGCGCACCCTGCAGTGGTTCCAAGGCAAGGCATGGGACGCTACGACCCCGGTCGGTCCGGTCGTGGTCACGGCAGACGAGGTCGATCCGGGGGCTGGTCTCACCATCACGTGCCGGGTCAATGGCGTGCAAGTTCAGCACGACAGCACGCGCACGCTGGTGTTCGACTCTGCCGAACTTCTCTCGTACATATCGATTTTCACCACTCTGCGTCCCGGTGATCTCGTGCTCACCGGCACACCGGGCGGAATAGGCATGGCCCGTGAGCCCGCCTGGTTTCTCGCCGACGGCGACGTTCTCGAAACGGAGATCGAATCCATCGGCACCCTCACCAATACCGTCCGGGTCACCGAGCCGGCATCTCGAGCAAGGAGAACAGCATGACCACCCGAATCGATTCCAACGCCGGATACGTTCTACAAGGCGATAACTCGGCATACGCAAGCGAGGATGGGCACGTCGTTCCTGTTGTGACCCGGGCCGGCGAAGAGGACGGCCGAACCGGACAGACAGAGGGTGCGGTACGAATCTCCGGTGTCAGTCCCCAGCACACCCCCGCAACCAAGATCTGGTACGGAAAGGTGAGCAACGAACCTGGTTACCGCTCTCTGGCACACCATCACGGAGAAGCCGAGACGGGCGGGTACGTGCTGTCGGGACGCGCACGTATCTATTTCGGTGAGAACTATTCCGAGTACATCGACATGAACGAAGGCGACTGGGTCTTCGTGCCACCGTTCATGCCGCATATCGAATGCAATCTCAGCCGCACCGAACCGCTGCACTGGCTCACTACCCGTACACCGGACAACATCGTCGTCAATCTTGCTCCGGTGTCCGATGATTCACTGCGCGACTGGTCGAATCGGCCGTGACTCCCGAAGTGGCGACCTCCGAAATGTTCACCCGGTGCGTATCGCTGACCGAGGACGAACCGCGTCACGCCGATCTGGGTTTCACTGCCGTGACTCAGCAATGCCCGTGGCCCAAGGCATATGGCGGCGATATGGTCGCCCAGGCGGCGGCCGCAGCCATGCGTTCGGTGACCGACGGAAAGTCGATGCACTCGATGCACTCGTACTTCTTGCGCCCTGTCGACATCGGCGCCCCGGTGCACTACGACGTGGAGGTAGTGCGTGACGGGCGTAGGTTCGCCACCCGTCAGGTTCGTGCGTATCAGAACGACAAAGTCGCCTATGTCGGCATGATCTCGGTCGCGGCCGGCGGTCACAGCGGATCGCTGGGCAGCGCAGTACCCCTAAATGTGCCTGCGCCAGAGGGCCTTCCGTCCTCGGCGCAGTACTTGGCCGAGCAACCGGTTTCGGGCGAGAACACGATGACCGCGATCTCGAAAGAGTACTGGTCGACGGGCCGCAGCTTCGACATGCGGCACGTACCGGGGCCGGTCTATCTCGACACCGAGGGTGGGCAGAGCCCACACCAGGCAATCTGGGTGCGTCCGTTCGACCGGCTACGCCCCGTGGACGGTCTGTCCGATGCACAGCGGGACCTCGCCGCGCTCGCCTACGTCTGTGACTACACCATTCTCGAGCCCGTGCTGCGGGCGCTCGGCCACCCGTGGGCCGAGAAAGGCCTGATCACCGCCAGCCTCGATCACGCGATGTGGTTCCATCGCGCCCCCGAACCCGGTGCGATGGACGGTTGGCTGCTCTACGCCCAGGAGGCGGTGGCCGCTGATCGCGGTCGCGGTGTCGGCCTGGGCCGGTTCTTCACCCCCGACGGAATCCACCTGGCCACCGTCGTCCAGGAGGGCATGATCGATGCAGAGACGACAGGAGCCGTGCAATGACCACGGATACGACAACGCCGACCCTCTCTCCCAGTGCCTACGTAGACACGTTCGCGCGCGACAACCTCCCGCCCGCCGAATTGTGGCCGATCCTCGAATTTACGACCCCGGAGCTCCAGTACCCGAAGCGGCTCAACGCCGGGGCCGAGCTCATCGAGCGTGCCGTCGACCGATTCGGTGCCGACCATCCTGCCCTTCGTACACCGGCCGGAGTCGCCTGGACGCTCGGCGAATTGCGCGACCACACGCATCGCATCGCTCGGGTGTTGACCGAGGACCTCGGAGTCGCGCCGGGTAACCGTGTCCTGCTTCGTTCGCCGAACACCCCGATGGCGGTGGCGTCGTGGCTGGCGATCCTCGAAGCCGGCGGCATCGCCGTGGTGGTGATGAGCGCACTTCGCTCGCGTGAACTGACGCCGATCGTCGACAAGACTCGACCTGTCGTCGCGCTGGTGGACGCGCGATTCGCGCACGATCTCCACATCGTTCGCGACGAGGCTCATCCCGAACTCGTGGTGGTTCCGTTCGGAGGGGGCGATTCCGACGATCTGACGGCTCGGTCGGCGGACAAGCCGACCGACTTCGTGGCAGTCGAGACCGCGGCGGACGACGTCGCAGTGCTATGCCCTACTTCCGGTAGTACGGGAACCCCCAAGATCACCATGCACTTCCATCGCGATGTGCTCTCGATAGACAACACGTTCGGAAAACACGGTCTCGGACTACGACCAGGCGACGTCGTTGCCTGCACCGCTCCGATGGCCTTCACCTTCGGCCTGGGGATGCTCGTGGTGTTCCCGCTCCGAGCCGGTGCCTGTGCCCTGCTCACCGACGCGGTAGCCCCGGCCGAACTCGCTGATCTGGTGCGAAACGAGGGCGTGACTGTCCTGGCCACTGCACCCACGGCATACAAACAGATCATCAAAGCAGGCAAGATCTCACTGCTCGAGGATCTTCGAGTCGCAGTCAGCGCAGGAGAACACATCTCGGCGGCGGTGTGGAATCACATCCGAGAGTCGGTGGGTCTCGAGGTCATCGACGGGATCGGCGCCACAGAATTGCTTCACATCTTCCTGTCCACCGCCGCAGCGAGCGAGACACGCGCGGGTTCGACCGGAAAGCCTGTGCCCGGCTATCGAGCCGAGATCCTCGGCGACGACGGCGAACCGGTGGCGGCGGGTGTACCCGGTCGACTGGCGGTGATCGGTCCTGTCGGGTGCCGCTACCTCGCCGACGATCGACAGCACGAGCGGGTCGAGAACGGCTGGAACGTCACCGGCGACACCTTCTACAGAGATGAAGATGGCTACTTCTTCTACTGTGCCCGAACCGATTCGATGATCGTGTCCTCGGGTTACAACATCGGTGCCCCCGAAGTCGAGGCATGCATCGACACGCATCCCGACGTCGTCGATGCGGCCGTCATTGCCGAAGACGATGCCGAACGGGGGCAGATCGTCAGCGCGTTCGTTGTGCTTCGAGACGGAGTTGCCGAGGACGCAGTCACAGTAAAATGCATTCAGGACCACGTCAAAGCCGAACTGGCACCGTACAAGTACCCAAGACGGATTCGCTTCATCGATGCCCTGCCACGCAATTCGAGCGGCAAACTCCAGCACTTCAAGCTCCGCGAAACGACACAGGAGAACCCTTCATGAGGATTGCTATCGTGGGTGGGGGCCCAGGCGGTCTCTACTTCGCCGCCCTTGCAAAACAACTCGATCCGAGCCATCGGATCGATGTCTGGGAGCGAAATGCGCCCGACGACACATTCGGGTTCGGCGTCGTGTTCTCGGACGAGACTCTCGGCAGCATCGAAGGTGCCGACGCCGTCGTGCACACCGAGATGGAGCGTCGGTTCGCTCGGTGGACGGACATCGATGTCGATATCGACGGCCGCTCCTACACGGTGGGCGGGCAGGGGTTCGCGGCGATGAGCCGCAAGGAACTGTTGTCCATCCTGCAGCAGCGGGTCGCGGAGTTGGGGGTCGAGGTGCAGTACCGCACCCAGGCACCCGACACGGACGTCCTGCGGGGCTCGTACGACTTGGTGATCGCCTGCGACGGAGTCAATTCAGCAGTTCGGACCCGGTACGCGGAAGCTTTTCGGCCGACGCTCGACAGGCGTGACAACAAGTACATCTGGTTCGGTACCGACAAGGTGTTCGAGGCATTCGAGTTCATCGTCAAACGTACCGAGTTCGGCACGATGCAGATTCACGGCTATCCCTATTCGGACCAGGGCTCGACGTTCATCGTCGAGATGCACGAGGATGTCTGGCGGCGTGCCGGTCTCGACGCGACCGAGGATCACGATCTTCCGCCGGGAGTGTCGGACACCTATGCAGTGGACCGGATCAGGGAAATATTCGAGGACGACCTCGGCGGTCACGATATTCTGACCAACAACTCGAAGTGGCTCTCGTTCAACACCGTTCGTAACGAGCGGTGGTTCGACGGCAACGTAGTCCTTCTCGGCGACGCGGCGCATACCGCCCACTTTTCGATCGGGTCGGGAACGAAGCTCGCGATGGAGGATGCGCTCGCGCTCGCTGCTTGTGTGCACGAGCACGCGGACATCTCCGATGCCCTTGCGGCGTACCAGTCCGAGCGCAAGCCTGTGGTGGAGAGTACCCAGCGAGCAGCCCAGGCTTCGTTGGAGTGGTTCGAGAACATCGGTCTCTATGCCGATCAAGAGGACACACAGTTCGTCTTCAATCTGTTGACCCGTTCTCGCAGAATCACATTCGAGAACCTCGGCGAGCGCGACGACGAGTTCGCCGCACTGGTGCAGCAGCGGTTTGCCGACACCGTTGCGGGTGGAAATGCGGCCGAATCAGCACCGGCGATGTTCCAACCGGTACGCATCGGTGAACTGGACCTGGCAAATCGAATCATGCTCTCGCCGATGGACATGTACTCGGCCGTCGACGGTCTGCCCGGAGAGTTCCATCTCGTTCATCTCGGCTCCAAGGCGCTGGGTGGGGCAGGCCTGCTCATGACGGAGATGACGTGCGTGTCGCCAGAAGCCCGGATTACCCTGGGCTGCCCGGGACTGTGGACGGATGAACAGAGCGATGCTTGGGCCCGTGTGACGTCGTTCGTCCACGGCAACAGCGCTGCGAAAATCGGAGTTCAGCTGGGTCATTCGGGTCGCAAGGGGTCGACGAAGCTGATGTGGGACGGAATCGACGAGCCGCTCGATTCGGGTAATTGGGAGCCGATCGGACCGTCGCCACTTCCATACGGCGACGGATGCCATGTTCCACGCGAGGCAACTCGCGAAGACATGGACATCGTGGTGGCCGATTTCGTCGCCGCGGCCGAGCGCGCAGTTGCCGCCGGTTTCGACCTGATCGAAGTCCATGCGGCGCATGGATATTTGCTCTCGTCGTTCCTGTCTCCGGTTGCGAACGTGAGAACGGACTCCTACGGCGGTAGTTTGGAGAACCGCCTGCGATTCCCGCTCGAGGTCTTCGACGCCGTCCGGCGCGCGGTCCCGTCGAGTTTCCCCGTGTCCGTGCGTATCTCGGCGACCGACTGGGCTCCGGACGGAAACACCTTGGAGGACGCCGTCGAGATCGTGCGGGCGTTCGTCGATCACGGTGCCGCCGCCATCGATGTGTCCTCGGGCCAGGTGACCAAGGACGAGAAGCCGGCGTTCGGACGGTCGTATCAGACTCCGTTCGCCGACCGGATACGTCACGAGGTGGCCGCGGCAGCAGGAGTGGCTGTCATCGCCGTGGGAGCGATTTCGTCGTACGACGATGTCAATTCCATTCTTTTGGCAGGCCGAGCAGACATCTGCGCGCTCGGTCGACCGCATCTCTACGACCCACAGTGGACGCTGCACGCTGCTGCGGAGCAGGAGTACCGAGGACCCGGAGCGCAGTGGCCTGTGCAGTGGCACGCGGGTCGGCGACGTCCACCGACCTCTCGTACCGACAAGATCCCACCTCGCCTGTCGTTGCTTCGGGACGGTTCCGACAACTCCGCCCATGTCCGCTGGCGCCCGAGAAGTACAGTGCCCGCATGACTTTCTCGCTGACAGGCCGGGTCGAATGGGTGGACACCGATGCAGCAGGCATCTACCACAACAGCACAGTCATCCGTTTCGTCGAATCTGCCGAGGCCGCACTCGTTCGCGAGTGTGGCCTCGTCGGCTATTTTCCGGTAGTCCCACGAGTGCGGTACGAGGTCGACTTCCATGCACCGCTGTACTTCGGACAGGAAGTGACGACGGACCTCGACATCGCACACCTCGGGTCGTCATCGATGCGTTTCGAGTTCTCGATCTGGGGTGAGGCGTTCGAGGGGCGAGATCGACAACTGGCAGCGAGGGGCGCATACGTGACCGTCCACATCGACCGCACTGCCTCGGGAGCCGTTGCCGCTCCGTGGCCGTCGCGATGGTTCGAGGTGCTGCAAGGTTGGGTGAAGACGACTGACGGGCCGGGTCAGGACGCGAGAGTCTGAGACGGGCTCAGGCCGAATTCGGCGCGATAGAACTGTGAGAACCGACCGAGGTGGAAGAACCCCCATCTGGTCGCAACTTCGGTGACACTGGCACCATCGGGGGCGGCGTCGACCAGGTCGGCGTGCGCGCGTGCGAGGCGAGCTCTGCGCAGTTCCTCGAGCGGGGTGGTTCCTCGCTCACGCTGAAAAGCAGCTTGAAGTGTCCGCGGACCCACTCCCACTCTGGCAGCCAATTCCGCAACCTTCCAGGGGTATTCCGGCTGTTCGCGTATCAGATCCAGTGCGCAACGAACAGTTCGAGATGTCAGCGCGGCCTGTGTCGGCTCAGGCGACTGCATAGAGGAGTTCGGTTGCGCTGCAAGAAGTCCCGTGATGAGGACCTGCTCGAAGTGACTCGCGGCCAGTGATGAGGAGAGAATTCCGGTTTCTCGTTCGGCCTCATCGCAGGCAAGGCGGACGATCCTCATCCAGCTCGACACAGCAGGTGAGTTCATGTCCACCAGCGGGTGGAACACAACCGGATCCGTCGATGCACCCGGCTCCGCTCGGGCGGCCGACTGCACAGCCTCGCGGGGAATGTGCACGAGAAGCTGTTCGCAGTCGGCCGACCATTCCATGTCGACGTGCAGGGTTGGTGAGGGGAGGGAGGCGAACCGTCGGTCCGATTGCACGACGGTATCGCCGACCCGAACTCGAGCAGTGCCGTGAAGCGGGATCTGCACGAGGTAGAAGGACTCGAAGGTCCCGGGGGTGATCCGCACGTCCTGTCCGTAGCGGAGGTAGTTCATGCCGATTCCGCCCACGGAGGCAGCATTGTGCACTACCGACAGCGTGCTGTGGCGAGCCTTCACCGTCAGGCGATGCGGGCAGAAGGCCTGTCCGACCGACGAGCGTGCTTCGTCCAGGTCGGCTGTGGCGAGCACCGGATGACGGCGAAGCAGAGCGGGCATGGCGGTCCTCACCTTCCGGGCTGTGTGACCTCTATCATAGCCGCGGAATGTTGCGAGGATGTATCGATCGTCGAAAATCGACGATACCTCTGAGCGCCTACCGCTCAGTGGCCCTTGAATGCCTCTGCGAGCCACCACGCTCCGCCGTCAGCGGCGATTTTGGCATCGATCACCATGACGCCATCCGGTGCTGTGGCCCAGCGCCGCACTTCGTCCAAGTCGGCGAGAGTTCGCACGGTTACTCCGCGGGCACCGAATCCTCTGGCCACAGCGGCGATATCGCTGTCAGGAAAGGTGACCGTCGACAGATCCGTAGGGGCGCCGTCGTGAGTGAGGTCTTGGAAGTGGTGAACCTCCGCGCCGTAGGCCGCATCGTTGTACACCGCAATCAGCATCGGACGTCCCAGTCGAACAGCGGTCTCGAGTTCCGAGATACCCATCATGAAGCCGCCGTCGCCGGTGCCGACCACCGCAAGGCGGTCGGGTTGAGCCAATGCTGCTCCGATGCCACTGGACAATCCGAGACCGATCGATTGGAACGCCTGTGTGAAGCAGAAACCCATATGGTCGGGAACGCGCAGATACGTCGACGGGTATCCCATGAAATTGCCCGAGTCGATGGCTACCACTCGTTCTGCGGGCAGCATGTCGTCCAGGGCTTTCGTGAACGGGCGCGGGTCGATGGTCGCCGAGGTGGACAAGTCGGGAGTCTCGGTATCGTTCCACCATCGACGTGCGGAAAGCTCGTCGGAGACCTTCGGTGTCCGGTACCCATTGCGCGCCATGGTGTTACGCGCGAGTTCGGTGAGGACGTCGATCGCGGTGGATGCGCAGTCGCCGTGAATTCCGAGGTCTATCGGGCGATGCGTACCGAGTGCGGAGGCTGTGTCATCGATTTGGACCACTCGTGCATCTGGTCCGATCAACGATCCGTGTCGCATCGTCCACATGTTCAGCGCGCATCCCCACCCCACCACGAGGTCTGCGTCGACGATCAATCGTGCCGTCAGCGGAGCGGAGAACCCACCGGAGATTCCCAGATCGAATTCCTCACCCCGAAACAGGCCGTTCGCGACTGCTGAGGTCGCCACGAGCGCCCCGGCATGCTCGGCCAGAGCCGAGATCTCCGGGCCCGCACCGCGGCCACCACGGCCGGTGACGAACACCGGTCGCGAAGCCCCCGCGAGTAGGGCCGCGAACTGCTCGACCGCCGACTGTGCCGGACGCACCGGCTCGGGAGCCGATGGGCGCGCGACGGTACCGGCGAGTTCCGGTGCGGGAGCGGACTGGACGTCGAGCGGCAGATTGAGCACCACGGTGCGACGGCCGTGCACGGCGGTCTGCCACGCTCGGGTCACGTCGGCGATGGCGGTCGCCGCCGAGTGCACACGCTCGGAGACAGCGCCGACGCTGTGGGCCAGTGCGTCTTGGTCGATGCGGAAGTTCGACAGTCGCGAGGATGCTGCGACGTCTGCGGCCAGCACGATGACGGGGGTGCGGCTCTTGGCGGCCTCGCCGATGCCGGTCATCGCGTTCGTCAGTCCGCAACCCTGGTGCACGCTGACGACCGCGGGTAGCGCCGCAAGGCGGGCAAATCCATCGGCCATCGATGCGGCACCTCCTTCGTGCCGTGCTGCTGTGTAGGGGATGCCGCGTGCGATGAGGGCGTTGGTGACGTCGAAGTTTCCGCTACCGACAACACCGAAGATGTGTCCGACTCCGAGATCGGCCAGCACGTCCGCCACCAGGTGTGCAACCGTGCGTGTCATGCCGGAACGAACGCGAGAACGCGTGCAGGAGAACCGGTTCCGCCGACGATCGGCAGCGGTGAGACTACGAGTACAGCACCGACGGTGGGGAGCTGGTCCAGGTTCTGCAGTTGGGTGACGCCGTACTTGTCGGCACCGAGAAGGTGGTGATGGACCGGGAACATCGGTTCCATCCCGGCCGCTTGGCCGGCGTCCACGCCCACGGTCTCGACGGCGAATCCGGAGATGGCCGACCCGGCCAGCCACTGCGCACCGGCCACCGACACTCCGGGAGTGTGCGGGCCGCTGTCGTCAGCGTTCAAGAACGCTCCGGCGTCTTGGTTGCGAGCACTCCATCCCGTGCGGAACACCAACCAGGCGTTGTCCGGAAGGGGGCCGTTCTTCGCCACGAACTCGTCCAGGTGGGCAGGCTCGAGCAGGAAATCCGGGTCCGACGCGACCTCGGCGGTGAAGTCCAGCACGACGGCGGGACCGACGAGTCGCGACGGGGGAATCGTGTCGACGGTATGGCCGTCCCGGCCGGTTGCCCAGTGAGCGGGCGCATCGACGTGAGTGCCGGTGTGCTCTCCGGTGTGAATGTTGTTCCATCCCCATCCTGGGCCTGCATCGTCGAAGTCGCTGACTGGCTCGAGGGACAGTGAGATCGTGTTCGCGAACGGTGCGGGCAGGGCCAGCACCGGTGTCGTGGACGACAGGGGAGCAGTGAGGTCGACGATGCGTATCGCGCCGTTCGCCAGCTCGGTCAACAGGCTGGTCAGTGTCGAGGTTGTCGCTGGAGTGGTCATCGTTCGAGCCTTTCGTCGGTTCTGGCAAAGCTACTGTCGGCCGGGTCGAGATCTCATGCCCGCAGGCCGCGCTGGCGTAGACGTGGCAGAACCTCGTCGACGAAGTACGGCAATTCGGCTGCATAATCGACGAACGCCAAAGTGGTGCCGGCCAAGCCGCTCGCAGCCAGCTTCTCGATGCTGTCGGCAATCTGGTCGGGAGTGCCGACAAGGGGGTAACTTCCGTGGCCTGCGGCGAACCGGGGGCGGAAGTTGGCGAGCATCTCGGGTGAGAACGATTGAGCATGCAAACCCTGGAGTGCCATGAGGTTGTCGACGGCCTGCCAGTCTGCGTTGGTGTCCGCGTAATACTCCAGGTAATCCAGGGCCTCCTGCTCGGTCGGTCGACACACCACGTGAGACAGGGTCAACACCCCGATCGACCGGTCGTTCGCCTCGGCGGCGGCTTGGACGTCGGTGACCGTCGCGGCAGCATTGTCGAAGTCCTGCACAGGGGTGAACAGGAAGTCTGCGTTCTTCGCCGCGAACGCGCGGCCCTGAGGTGAGGCCCCCGCGTTGAGAACCGGCACCCGCCCGTTCAGGGGCTTGGGATCGGAGTGGACGCCTTCCATATGGAAGAAGTTGCCGTCGAAATCGAACGGACCCACTTCGGTCCACAGCTTCGTCACGACGTCGAGCCACTCCTGCCCGAATGCGTATCGGTCGTCGTGATTGGACGGTAGGTCCATCCCGAACGCGCGATACTCGGGCTCGTTCCACCCGGCGACGATATTGAGTCCCGCCCTACCGCTTCCGATGCGGTCAAGGGTGGCGATTTGCTTCGCGGTGACGATCGGGTGGTTGAACGCGGTGTGCACGGTGGCGAACACGGTGATGTTCGACGTCCGGGCGAGCAATGCCGCTGCCCACGCGATGGGCTCGAGTACACCTTCGTGGAAGTTGGTCTCGCCGCCGTAGCCGATCCATCGCGCGATCGGAAGAAGGAAGTCCAGGCCTGCTTCGTCGGCGATCTGTGCGGCTGCAAGATTGTCTTCCCATGACCCCGACCACCGTTCGGGAACCTTGGTCACGGCCAGGCCGCTGCTGCAGTTCGCCGAGAACAAACCGAGCGCGAAGTGTGTGGGATCGGAAAGTGAAAGCATCGCTTCGTCCTATCGTTCGGGGGTGCCCTCTGACCGAGCACCATGACGATATAGCGGTTTGATGACTGTCGTCATGTTTTCGATGTAAATTTCTCGATACCGACGCGGATGCGATCGGCAGTGCGGGTGCGACGAGATGGCGCGAGCAGTTGCTGCGCAACGAGGTGGCCCGAACCACCGCCGAGTCCCGGGCCGGGGTGCGTGAAAGCACCGATGTGAAACAGTCCGTCGATGCCGGTGCGGTGGCCCGTGCCGGTACCGGGGCGCCAGAACAGAGATTGATCGATTTCGGCCGCACCGCCGTAGGGATCGCCGGCGACGGCGTTCGCGTTCGCTGCAGTCAGTGCGGTCGGCGGGATGGAATACGAGTCCAACACGGTCGCACGTAGACCAGGTGCGAAGCGCTCGATCGAGTCCAACACGCGATCGACGTACGCTGCCGTTGTGTCGGGACTCCACGTACCGTCCGTCGTAATCGAACCCGCCGCATCGCCTTTCGGCGCAAACGGAAGCTCCTGAAGCTGTACCCACAAAGTGGCCTTGCCGGTCGGAGCGCGGCTCGGATCGAGAACGCACTGCTGGCCTACGACGATCGTGGGATCTGCCGGTAGGTAGCCGGATTCGGCTTGTGCACATGCGATTCCGGTGCTCGACGCACCGTTACCAATATGTACCAGCGGCACATCGTCCAGTCGCGAATCCGACCACCGAACGGGACGGTCCAATGCGAAGTGCAGTTGCATCGCAGCGCGGCCCGGGCGATGCCGATCGGCTGCGCGCCGGCCCGCAGCAGGAACGGCCGCGGGATCGAGCAGGTTGTCGTAGAGTCTGGGCGTTGCTGTCGACGACAGTACGGCCCGCGTCGCCGACAGTCTCTCGTCGGCCAGATGCACTGCAACGGCGCGACCGGACCGAATCTCGATGTGCGCCGCGGTTTCACCGAGTATCACCGTCACCCCGCGCTCGCTGAGCACGCGCGCGAATGCGGTCACGAAATTGTCCGCGCCGCCGGTCACCACAGGCAGCCCGACCGCGTGCATGGTGAAAGCCATGATCGGGAGCATCAGCCCGCCGGTCGCGTGGTCGGGGGACAGGCCGGCATGCAGAAGCCACGGAGACCACAGGTGGTCGGCCTCGAAACCTCGAAAGCGCTCACGGATCAGCGCGCGTCCGCTCTGCGCCGAGACGCGCAGCATATCGATGCTGCCGTCCTTGCCCAGCGCGCGCGCCATCGACACGCCCAGGCGAGCGAGATCGAACGGCCGCAGTTCCGAGCCCAGGGCACCGAACACATGGGGGGACCAGGACTCGAGCTCGGCCAGCATAGCTGCGTACGCCGCGCGATCGTGCTCGTACTCGAAGCTGTGGGCGGTTTTCGTCGGGTCGCGATGTGCCACTGCGACACCGTGATCGGAAACCGCGGCCGTGACAGCTCCGTCGGTGTTGGAGTACGCGAGACCATGACGGTGCAGATCGTCACCGAGCGTCGCGTACGCGCCGCCGGTGACGAACAAGGGGTGCCAGGAACTGAAGGTGTCGTGTACGAAACCGGGGCGTGTCAGCGAGTCTGACGCGATGAATCCGCCCAGCTTCTCGCGTTCATCGACGAGCGCGACCGACCACCCGGCGCCGGCGAGTTCTGCGGCAGCGACCATTCCGTTGATACCTGCACCGACCACAACGGCGTCGAAACTGCGGGTGGTCACCCGTGGATCCGCTTCTTCAATGTCTGCACGATTCCACGATAATCACTCGGGTTCACCGGAAACAGCCATTGCTTCGCCCTCGTCAGCATCGACACGTTGATTCCGATGTCCTTCAGCGTTTCGTCGATGTTGTGCACCGAGAACGGAATGACGTTGGTCCCTCGCGCGTGATTGCCGTTGGTGCGTTCGCGCATCCAGGCAAGGCGTTTCGTGACGGACGCTCGCATCTCTTCATCCGACGGAAGCGTGTGATTTCCGCCGAGCAGTGAACCGATCCACAACGCGGATGTCTCTGCCGACAGCGGCGAGAAGAACGAGGAGTTGTATCCGGCGAAGCTCAGATCCGACACCCCGACGGGATGGATTTGCTGATGCAGAACGTAGTCACCGTTGGCGTCGGTGAACCGGCTCAGCACATCCGGGGACAGGAACGGGATGTTCTGCTTCCAGCCGGTCGCTGCGAGCACGACATCCGCCCGAATCACCGTGCCATCCGACAATTCGGCGTGCGGATGTCCGTCCTTTTCGAGCAGGCGCACGATGGTGGTTTCACGGCGCACGTCGATGGTTCCGTCCGCGATCCCCTCGAAGAATCCTTCCGAAACGAGGGAGACCGTCGACCGCGCGATGTCGGCGAACGTACCCTGCGGGATCAGGCCGAGCTTTTTCAGGCCGAGCTGTTGGGTGGTGACGCTTCCCACGCTGGATACCATCGAGCCGGCGATCGTGGAATCGGCTGCGTGGAGCAGTCTTTCGACTCCATTCACCGAGTGGTAGCGAAACAGGCCCTCGCCGAGCCGAGTCAACATGATGAACTTGTAGTTGACTACGTTGCGAATCTTCCGAGGCAATTTCCACAACAATTCACGTGCGACCACAGTGGTGGAGGCCGCGACTTTCGATACCTCGACGGTGATATCGCACGCCGACTTACCGTATCCGACGATGATCGCGTGCTTGTCGGCCACCTGGTCCAGGCTGTGAAGGTCCCCAGCGGGGAAGATCCGGCCCCCTGCGTCGAGGAAGACGTCTGCACCCTCGAACGCCGGAACGAAAGGCTCGGAGAAGATGCCGCTGGCGAGAATCAGATGGTCGACGTGCTCGGTGTTGGTGACCGGCTCGGCTCCATGCACCGCTGGATCCGAGCGCTTCGTGGTGACGTCCCAGCCGCCGGTTGGGGTCGGAGCAGCATCGATCACCTCGGTATCGCAGTGCACACGATCCATGAGATCGAATGTGCGAGCGTAGTTTTCGAGGTAGGACTGGACCTGTTCGCCGGAGGGCCATTCAGGGTAGTGCTTCGGCATCGGCATCTCGGACAACGCGTAGGTGCCCTTGTCGTTCTGCGTCTTCAGTCCCGGGTAACGACGCGTCGCGCTCCACACACCGCCGACGTCGGGGGCCTTCTCGTACACGACGACGGCGTGCCCCAGTTCGCTCAGTACCCGTGCCGAAGACAGTCCGGCGAACCCGGCACCGACTATCGCGATGGTCTTGCGGGGACGGATGCTATGGACATTCATGAGGGATCCTGTTCGGCGAGAAGGGGAATGGCTGGAGTGGCTTGCTCGGGACCCATGGCGGAGTATCCGCCGTCCGCGGCCCAATCGGCTCCGGTGACGACCGAGGCTGCATCGGACGCAAGAAAGGCGACGACGTTGCCGACTTCGCTGGGGTCACCGACACGTCCGGTGAGGTGGAACGGCGCGGCAACCCGGTCGGTCTTGACCCGATCGCCGCCGGAGAGGTTGTCCATGATCGCGGACCACGTCCAGCCCGGGCTGACCGAGTTGACCCGAATGCCATCGGCGGCGAGGTCCATGGCCATCGATCGGGTGAGCTGGGCTATCGCTGCTTTGCCTGCTGGGTATACCCAACGTCCGGTCTGCGCGACCGAGCTCGAGATCGACGTGAAGTTGACGACGGACGCGTGTCGGCTCGCCCTCAGATGGGGGTGCGCGGCTTGCACCAAGGCGACCATGCTCACGACGTTGACGTTCAGAGCCGTGAGCCAATCTGCTCGCGTGGTTGTGAATCCGTCGTCGATGTAGACGGCCGCCAGGTTGACCACGATGTCGAGGCCGCCGTGCTCGGCGACCGTCTCGGCGACGAGAGTCGCCAGCGCCGCGTCGTCGGTGACGTCGACCCGACGAAAGGTGACCCTGGAGCTCGACGTCTCCTGTGCGACGCTTCTGCCGTTCTCCTCGTCGATGTCGGCAATGACGACGGATGCGCCGTGATCGGCGAGCACCTGTACGACTCCGCGCCCGAGCAGCGTGGCTCCGCCGGTGACTATGGCCGTTCGTCCTGTCAGGTCTGCGGTTGTCACGGGGCCTCCCTTGCGATTGGAGAGCCACAACTCGCGGGCCCTCGGTAGCGAGGGACATTACGGAGATCGAGGGGGCTCGCATATCCGAAATGCGCAGCGATAGTCCCGATGGCGCACCGATCGAAACTGACGTGCCGCGATGTGTGGCCGCCCAATCCAGCTGTGAGAGAGCGCAATCACATCAGGGTTTCATGTGCACTGCCGCCGGCGGGTGATAACCGATGTCGAAGACGCCGGTGTCCGTGCCGGGCGGGGTGATCTCGTCGATTCGGTCGAGCATGTCGTCGGTGAGCGATTTCTAAGATCCGGCGAGCAAATCGTCGGGTTGGTCCATGGTGCGCGGTGCGACAATTGCCGATGTCACCTGTGGGTGGGCGCGGACGAACGGCATAGCCATGTGTGTGAGCCACATGCCCGCGCCGTCGTACTTTGTCTGTTCGGTCATGTGCCTGGGCCCCACATCTTCCAGCCTAACGAAATCTTCGCGTCCGAGTGCGAGCTGTACTTTCCGGTGAGCAGCCCCTACGACAGCGGACTCCAGGTGAGAACCCTCATCCCATATTTCTCTGCGACGGGGAGAATCTCGCGTTCTGTGCCCCGGGCGAGGATCGAGTACGACGGCTGTTCTGTTCGCAGCCGAATCAGACCCCTTCTCTCCGAAACCCATTGTGCTTCGGTGATGTCGGAGGGAAGGAAGTTCGACGACCCCACCGCGCGCACCTTGCCGCTCGTGACGAGATCGGTGAGCGCCGAGAGGGTCTCTTCGATGTCCGTCGCAGGGTCGAAGTGGTGGATCTGATAAAGGTCGATGTAGTCGGTACCGAGGCGTCGCAGCGAATCCTCGACTGCGGTCGCAATCCACCGACCGGACGCACCGTGACGGTTCGGGTTTCGACCCATCGGCCCGCTGAATTTGGTGGCGAGCACGACGATCTCTTCGGTCACACCGCCGCCGTAGACGTCGGCGGTGTCGACGAAGTTGATGCCCGCGTCCAGGGCACGGTGGATGATTCGGTGGCAATCGTCCACATCAGTGTTTCCAGCCGACCCGAACATCGTTGTGCCGAGCAGGGCTTGGACGATGGTTGCGGTGGTGACGGCGAGCCAGTCGATGTCGGACAGGACAGCGAAACTGTGGATTCCTCAGAGAATGGAAAGAGTGCAACTGGCAACGCCGCGGCGCGGGTTGATGAACCCGCCCGCGGCGGGTCACTCAGGCGGCGGTGACGCCGACGCTCCAGGTAACACCGAACCGGTCGGTAAGCATGCCGAAGCCGGCGCTCCATGCCGATGAGGCCAGGGGCTCGACAATCACGGCGTCGACCGACAGCGCATCCCAGTAACCCTGGACCTCAGCAAGGGTGTCGGAACCGATCGAGACGAACAGTGCCTGATCGGTGAGGGTGGTGCCGTTCTCGCGACTGGTCGAGCCACCACCGGTGATCGAGCCCTCGGTCTGGCCCGGGATGTCGTAACCCATCACCCGAAAGCCGTTCTCCGCGGCCACGAGACCGAAGACGACCTTGTCGGCACCAGGCAGTTCGGCCGGCATACCGAAGTCCGAGTAAGTGTTGATCACGGCGTGCCCGCCGAACACGGACTGGTAGAACTCCAGTGCTGCTCGGGCGTCGCCCCGGAAGTTCAAGTGGGTGGTGGTCTGGATGGTCATTTCTGCTCCTGATGAGTACACGGCGGAGTGTTTTCCCCGACGGCATCGAGTTTTGCAGCTATATAGGGCGTTTTCTGACCTAGATGCCGGCCTAAGCTCGAGAAATGACCACGACCTCCCGACTGTTGAAGCTGCTTTCGCTGCTTCAGACTCGACGCGACTGGCCGGGCTCAGTGCTCGCCGAGCGGTTGAACATCAGCCACCGCACAGTGCGCCGCGATGTCGACCGTCTTCGCGAGATGGGATACAGCATCCAGGCGACGATGGGCACCGACGGCGGCTACCGACTCGATGCCGGCAGCGAATTGCCCCCGCTGCTGTTCGACGACGACCAGGCGATCGCACTCGCCGTCGCACTGCAGGCTGCCACCGTGACCGGAGTCGGCATCGAGGAAGCGGCCCTCCGAGCGCTGACTACCGTGCGACAGATCATGCCGTCCCGTTTGCGACATCGTTTGAACGCACTCGAGTTCACAACCATCGCGAGCCGCCCCGGAGACGGAGCACCCACCTTCGTTTCGCCGGACGTACTCATCGCGCTGTCAACGGCAGCGAGAGCCTCGGAAGTGCTGCGATTCGATTACGCCGGACGGCACCCCGACGACGCGTCCGAGGCGGCACCACCGCGCCGAGTAGAGCCACACCACTTGGTGACCTCGCACAGCCACTGGTACCTCGTCGCCTGGGACCTCGAGCGCGATGACTGGCGCATCTTCAGCGCACACCGCATCACACCCCGCACTCCGACGGGACCGAGATTCGCCCCCCGTGAAGTACCCGGCGGCGATGTATTCGAGTACATTTCCGCCCGTTTCAAAGGCGCTGAACGCACCAACCAGTGGCCCTGCACCGGGAAAGTCATTCTCAACCGCCCCGCCAGTTACGTCTTCCCATTCGCGGGCGACGGAATCGTCGAAGACCTCGACTCCGGACGGTGCAGCCTCGAGGTCGGCTCGTGGTCCTGGGTAGCCCTCGCCGCCGCCCTCAACCGTTTCGACACCGACATTCAGGTCATCGGCCCGGTGGAACTGACACAAGCGTTCGGACAACTCGGTTCGCGTAATTTGGCAACCGCAAGAGGTGACGGTTCGGTCGACTCATGACGCTGAGCTAGTCGGCGGTACCGGTCCGCTGACGACGGCGTGCCGCGTTGACGAAGAGACCGCGGCCGACCATGTGACGTCGATCGTAGAAACGGTATTCACCGCCACTGCATTGTTGACGGTCGCTGGAAATCGTCCCGACCAAATCGGTTTCTCGGTTTTGGTATCCAACGAAGCGGGTTGTGTATCAGAGGTGTCGCGGAAGAACGATTTTGTGAGATGCCGACGGGGCTTTTCTTCGCCCCACAACATTTGGGATGCCGTCGACGTCAGATGGCAGACGGAACAATGATGAGAACGAAAGTCGCGACAGGAGCGACGACGATCATGCTCATTCCCCACCTCAGCAAACCCTTGTAAACTCTTTTCGCATCGGCCTCGGGCGTGTTTGCGACCACCAGCGATCCGACTGTCGAGAATGGCGTTGAGTCGACAACCGTTGCGCACACGGACAAAGCAACCAGGAACGCAATGACACTCACCTCACCTTGCAGCAAGAATGGAATCGAGAGTGGGATCAATGCGCCCAAGATTCCAGTGCTAGACGCGAATGCGGACACCGCCGCCCCAACGAAGCAGATCACAAACGCCGCCAGCAATGGAATTCCCAGATTTGTTACGCTGTCTCCGATCGAGTCCACCGTGCCGATTGCTTGGAGCACGCCAACGTAAGTGATGATTCCGCAGATCAACAGCACAGTCTGCCACGCAATGAGTTTCTCTGCATTCGCGCTGGATTTGGGAGTGACGAGCTTCAAGAAGACAGCTGCGAAAAGGGCCACGACTCCGATGTTCGCTTCGAATGCGAGCGCGACGCCGCCTGTCACGGCGATCGTAGCCAGCGTCAAGATCTGAGGCCCAGTAATTTGCTTCCTGTCGACAGCCGTGAGGGCGGTTGACTTGATTGCGGTCAGGCTGGTCCCTCCTCCTCCGCCGGCCGAGTCATCCGTCATAGCCGTAGTGCCACCAATCGGGTGGTCAACTCCGTGTGTTCTGGAAGGCGTGCCTTCAACAACTTTCCCGCGTCTGTCACGGATCAACTGGACTCCGCCGAAAATCAGAAATATTGCGACGCCGAGACCGATGTTGAACACGAAGTTTGCCGCGAACAGAACGAGAGGAGACGAACTTAGGCCCGCACGCTCGGCAGTTTGGTTGACGATTGCACCCAGAGCGTTGACGGGGGAGAAGTTTCCTGCGGCGGAGCCGTGAATGACCATCAGACCCACTAGAACTGGGTTCATGTTGTAGCGCAGCGACAATCGGATCCCAAGAGGAGCAAGTAACGCTACGGTCGCCGGTCCGAGTGCTCCAGCTGTCGTCGGAATTGCCGAGACGAAGAATACGATCCACGGTATGTAAAGTGCTCGTCCTCCCACCAGCCGTACGCAGCTGTCAACAATCCACTCGATCGTACCGTTTGCCGAGGCAATTCCGAAGAGGAAGGTCACTCCGACCAGCAGGACGAATAAATCAGCGGGGAATCCGTCCAGTACGTCGGCTGTGGATCTATTGGCGAAGAATAGGGCCAAAGTGAATGCGCCCACCAGAGAGAGCACGCCTAGATTGATCGGGCGCAGGGTGCCGATAGCGAATATGACGGCTAGAAGGCCAATTCCCAGGATGTCTATGTATGTCACTGCTGACTCCTCCGGTCGACGGCCTCACAACTGGTTGAGGTGTCGTACAAAGTGTGGTGGTTGAGATGTAGAACACACCATAAGCAGACATTCTGCAAGACACAAGCCGACTCTGCTGTGCAGAGAAGTCTCGATGCCTGGCTGAAGGGAGGTTTTGAATCTGAACTGCAGGGGCGCAACGTTTTCCAGGCGCTACGCTGAATGCCGCGAGTCAACGTGCCTGATTGCGCTCAAACCAGTGCGCGAGCCAGATCCTCGGCCGCGGCGGTCAGGGTCGATGCGAACTTGCGCACTTTTCCTGCGGGAAGTTGGAACTTAGGTGCAGACGCGTTGAGTGCCAGTCGTAAACCTGGCGCGGAAGTTAGGACCGGGACCGCCACCGACGCAACACCTTCCTCGGACTCTTCACGGTTGACCGCGTATCCGTTGGCGCGAACTGCCTGCAATTGCTCTTCCAGCGCATCCCGGCTCGTCAGGGACCAAGGGGTGACGCCGGCGAGAACCTCGTCTGGATACAGAGATCGAAGTTCGGTGGGGCTCAACTCAGCCAGCATCGCTTTGCCAGTGGACGTGCAGTGCGCGGGCATGACGCGGCCGAGTCGGGATGCGACTCGGACCGCTGCAGGGCTTTCGAGGGCTGCCACGAAGCGTACCGACTGGCCGTCGAGCATTCCCACGTGGACCGTCTCGCGTAATTCCATGCTGAGCCGTCGAAGTACAGGTGCCGCTGTTGTCGGAATATCCAGTCTTCCGAGGACTGCGAACGCGACTCCAGTCAAAGCCGGGCCCGGTAGGTACGCCTTGGAAGTGGGGTCCTGCCGGATGAATCCGCGGTACTGCAGCATCGCCAGCAGACGGTGAGCTGTCGACGACGCAACTCCTAGGAACTTGCTTGCCTCCGTCATGCGGATCTCATGGCGCTCACCGAGCAGGAGAAGCAGTCTCAATGCGTTGTCCACGGATTCGATCGGGTACTGAGGCGGATGCCCGAACTCGAGGCTGTCGACGCTGGGCTTCTGCATAGCAGAGACGTTACAGGACGCGGGTTCGCCTCGGGCTTTCCTTCGGAGAGGCCATTTGGCCGGTGGGTGCGCTCCCTCTAGCTGCATAAACGTGGCATTCCTACGAATCGCCTCTTTCCAACAGAGTATGCTTCTGCTATACAGAGACTGTAAGACGGCAGAGTCAAGGAATGTCAACGTATGGGAGCGCTCGATGACCGCCAACGCTCAAGTACTGGAGGATGTGCGACACGGGATGATCCCCGCGCACATCTACAACGACCGAGAGATTTTCGAGGAGGAGAAGGCGACGGTCTTCAGCCGTGCATGGCTCTTCGTCGCGCACGAATCGGAGATACCCACCGCGGGTGACTACGTCGTTCGTCGTGTGCTGGACGATTCTTTCATCGTTGCTCGCGACTCGAAAGGCGAGATCCGGGCGATGTTCAACATGTGTCTGCACCGAGGAATGCAAGTATGTCGCGCTGAGATGGGGAATGCATCCAATTTTCGGTGCCCCTACCACGGGTGGTCGTATCGCAACGACGGACGAATCATCGGTTTGCCGTTCCACTCGGACGCGTACGGAGGCGAGGATGGATTCAAGAAAAAGGGTCAAACCCTTCTTCCTGCACCGAATCTGGCGAGCTACAACGGGATGATCTTCATTAATATGGATCCCGATGCAGAGTCGCTGGAGGACTATCTCGGTGACTTCAAGTTCTACCTGGATTACTACACAAAACAGAGCTCGCACGGGCTCGAGGTGCGTGGACCGCAGCGCTGGCGAGTCAAAGCGAACTGGAAGATCGGTGCCGAGAACTTCGCCGGCGACATGTACCACACCCCCCAGACGCACACCTCGGTCGTGGAGATCGGACTATTCCGCGAACCGAAGGCCGAGAAGCGAAAGGATGGGGCAACGTACTGGGCAGGAAAGGGCGGGGGAACCACATACAAGCTTCCAGAGGGGTCGTTCGACGAGCGAATGCGATACGTCGGATACACCGACGATATGGTCGAGCGGGCAAAGCAAACATGGTCAACTCAGCAGCAACAAGTTGTCGGGGAAGACGGGTTCATGATTTCTGCAGCATCGGTATTCCCCAACCTCAGTTTTGTTCACAACTGGCCGAAAGTGGAGGACGGCGATAACGTCCTCCCGTTCATTTCCATTCGGATGTGGCAGCCAATCAGCGAGAACGAGACCGAAGTTCTGTCGTGGTTCGCCGTCGATTCCGCAGCGCCGGAAGAGTACAAGAAGAACTCCTACAAGGCGTACCTCATGTGCTTCGGTTCGACAGGCATGTTCGAGCAAGACGACGTGGAGAACTGGGTCTCGTTGACCAACACTGCTGCTGGCTCGATGGCTCGTCGACTTACGCTGAACAGTCGCATGGGCCTACTGGCTGATGGTGCCCCAGTCGTCCCGCAACTCGACCCGAACGAGTTTCACGGTCCAGGCTTCGCGCAGGTGGGATACAACGAGCACAATCAGCGCGCACTGCTCGAACTGTGGGCTGAGTACTTGGAGAAGCCCCATCTTGCATCGTCTTTCACAGCGGTGGGTACTGACAACCCCAAGGGAATCAGGCCGATGGCACAGACAAACGGGAGCTGCAGCAGGACTGAAGAAGCGGGGTCGAAGGCATGACCATCCCGACCGTCGGATATGCGCGCGTCCGGAACGGGACGACCTATTCCGAACAAGCCGCTCTGGGCGATCATGCGCCGCGGAATCGCCGTATTGGTGCGCCGTTGCGGTTCGACGATCCCCGTCACGTCGATGCCCACCAGTTCCTGGTGGAGGAGGCGTATCTTTTCGATACTCAGAGCTACGATAGCTGGCTCGAAACATTGACGCCCGATATCCATTACGTTATGCCGGTCAAGGTCACCACTGCTCTCGGGGCCGGATTCGACACCTCGCCCGGAATGGCTCATTTCGACGAGAATTTCTACTCGCTGAGTCGTCGGGTAGCGCGGTTCGCAACAGAGCACGCATGGACCGAGGATCCCCCTTCTCGTCTGCGGCACTTCATTACAAATGTGCGAACGTTCGTCGCGGACGGTAGCGGCGAACATCTGATCGTCGACAGTGCCGAGTTGTTGTTCCGTAGCCGCGGTGACGTGAACGAATCTGCGTTCGTGTCGTGCGGACGTGAGGATTTGCTTCGAAAAGTCGCTGGTGAATGGAAGCTGGCGCGTCGCACGATTTCGGTCGACGAGTCCGTAATGCGCATGCAGAATCTGGCGGTGTTCCTGTGAGCCTGAAATGGGAAGGCGAGGACGAGGATGCCGAGGCCGCCCGACGGGCAGCCGCAGAGCTCGAATCGCACATTGCGGCCTCGGTCGGAGAACCTCTGACCATCGCGAACGAATTCGCTGAGGTGACGGTCCGCCGAGTCGAGACGAGGAACGGCGTGCGCCTTCTGATCCACTCGGTGAGATCCGGACAGTGGGTCTCGGTCGACCCTCTCGAACTGGAGTCGTTGACGTGGCAGAACGAGGCGACGTTCGCTGCCATGGTCGGAAATATGTTCGCGCCGTTGATCTCCGAAGGAGACGACGAATGACCGGTTGGCTCGAGGGCAAGCGTGCTCTCGTGGTGGGCGCGGGGTCCGGAATCGGTCGTGCCGTCGTCGATGCATATATCGAGGAGGGCGCACAGGTTGGGGTCCTCGAACGTGACGCCGGCAAATGTGACCAGATGCGACGAGAACTGCCTGGAGTCGCGGTCGTCGAAGGTGACGCCACCGTCTTCGAGGACAATGAGCGTGCCGTCACTGAGGTCGCGAACGCATACGGGGGCGTAGACACTTTGGTGAATTGCGTCGGCATCTTCGACTTCTACAAAGGGATTCGTGACATCCCAGCGGAAGTGCTATCCGGTGCGTTTACCGAGATGTATTCGGCCAACGTGCTCACCCACGTCAACTCGGTCAAGGCTGCGCTGCCTGAACTGGACAGACACGACGGGGCATCGATCGTTCTGGCAGAGTCTGCGTCGTCTTTCTACCCAGGGCGCGGAGGGCTGCTGTACGTGTCGTCCAAATTCGCAGTCCGTGGACTGGTGGCAACACTGGCCTACGAATTGGCGCCTCGGATTCGTGTGAACGGCGTGGCACCGGGCGGAACGCTCAACACGGACCTTCGTGGCCTCGAATCTCTGGGGACCAACACAATTCGGTTGGACGATGCTCCCGACCGCGCGAAACAACTTGCGGCGCGAACGCCGCTGAAAGTCGCGTTGTCTGGCAGAGACCACGCGTGGAGTTTCGTGTTCTTCGCCTCCGATCGTTCGCGGGGCATAACGGGAGGGCAAACACACCCTGACGGCGGGTTCGGAATCGGTGCACCCAAACCCTCGTCGGAATGACTCGAACTCTTGCGAAAGCCAACCCGGAAAGGAGAGACCATGACCACGGTGAAGGCAGATTTGGTAGCGTGCCAGGGCTATGCCAATTGTGTGGTTGGGGCCGATGACTACTTCGACATCAACAATGACGGGGTTGTAGATGTATTGATCACCGACGTACCGGAGTCCGAGCGCGCGCGGGTGGAGACAGCGGCAAAGTCGTGTCCCGTCTCGGCGTTATGGTTGGTCGACGAGTGATCGCCTATACAGCGGTAATCGTCGGCGCATCGATCGGCGGTGTTCGTACCGCACAGGCGTTGCGAAACGCTGGTTTCGATGGCCGTGTAGTTCTGGTCGGTGACGAAGCGGAGATGCCGTACGACAAGCCTCCGCTCTCGAAGGCTGTACTGGCCGGCGAGGTGGAGCCCGATCAGGTGCGTCTCATCGACGAAGCCGGCGCTGTCGAACTCGATATAGACCTCGTGTTGGGTAGTGCAGCAATACGTCTCGACGTTGCCGAATCGACCGTTCTGTTGGAGAACGGTACGGTCGTGAGGTACGACGCGGTTATTCTGGCAACCGGTGCGAGCGCACGCCCGTCACCGTGGGGCGACCGATCCGGCATACACGTCATCCGGTCGATGGCGGATGCGGTCGCGCTACGTGCCGATCTGGCGGCCGGAGGTCGCCTCGCGGTCGTCGGCGCAGGTTTCATCGGAGCCGAGGTAGCGGCGACGGGACGCAAGTTGGGACTCGAAGTCACCATGATCGACCCGAGCCCAGTCCCGATGTCACGCATCCTCGGTGCAGAGATGGGTCAACGGTTCATCGATCTGCATGCAGCTCACGGCGTGGACGTTCGGTTGGGTGTAGGAGTCGAAACGATCGACGGTGAACGAGGTGCTTTCCGAATTGGATTGACGGACGGTAGCGCCCTCGATGCCAGCGTGGTGGTCGTCGGTATCGGAGCTCAACCGAACGATCGTTGGCTGACTTCGTCCGGCCTCGACATCGACAACGGGGTTGTTTGTGATCGCTTCTGCAAAGCAGTCGGACAAGCGAACGTGTACGCGGTAGGCGACGTCGCGCGTTTCGACAACGAACGTCGCGGTGGCCTGACGCGACTCGAACATTGGACCAACGCAGTCGATCAAGCGACGGTAGTTGCGCACAACATCGTGACACCGTCGGAACCACTCGGACACAGACCCGTCGAGTATGTCTGGAGCGACCAGTACGACTGGAAGATTCAGATCGTGGGGTTGGCGGGGTCGCGCGAGAACATCCTCGTCGAGCATTCGACTACGCCCGATCGATTCGCCATCGCCTACGCGTCCGCGGACTCATATCTCGCCGGTGTCGTCGCAGTGAATTGGCCGAAAGTAGTCGTAGCCGCGAGGCGCGGTCTGGACAATGACACGACTTTCGCGTCGTTCGTCGAATTGCTCGAGCAGCTCGCGGCTCCGAAACCACCGTCAGGGGGGCACACGTGAGCAAAACGACCGATCAACAAATCGAGCGATCGAGGCAGCCGCTCTATGCGCAGCGATCTGACGTAGCCGAAGCGTGTCGAGTTGCTGCAGCAAGGGGACTCGTTGATGGGATTCTAGGGCACATCAGCCTCCGAATCGACGATCAGCGCCTTCTCATACGGTGTCGAAGCGCGGACGACCGTGGAGTCGCGTCCACTCGTGCGTCGGATATTCGCCTCGTGAACTTCGACGGCTCAGCCGGGCTACCGGGTGAACTCGACGGTTACAGCGTTCCGAACGAACTTCCGGTTCACACAGCGGCGATGGCTGTGTCCCCCGACAATCGCGCAGTCGCGCATTTGCATCCACCGCACGTGGTCGCAGCCGATCTCGCCGGAATCGAACTGATGCCGATATACGGCGCATATGACATTCCGGGAGCCCATCTCGCTCGCGCAGGTATTCCTGTCTACCGGCGGGCAGTGCTGATCAGGACAATGGAGCTTGGCAGCGAGATGGCTGATGCAATGAATGGTCGCCCCGTTGTCATCTGTCGAGGCCATGGAATAACCTCCGCGTCCACCAGTGTGCAGGGTGCCGTACTGCAAGCGATCAGTGTCAGCGAGCTGGCTCGGATGTCGCTTCAAATACTTTCCGCAGGTGGGGTTCTGCGACCGATCGACGACGCTGACTGGAGCGACCTTCCCGACCTCGGTCCCAGTTTCAACACCGCGACAGCGTGGCGGCACGAGGTCGCGCTCGCCGACATCACGAACGGAAACTAGCAATGACACCATTAATCGACATTTCGCCCGCACAGCGTGAATGGACCATTCTGCAGGACGGCGCATCTGTTTCACCCACCAGCATGTATGCCGTCGAGAATCCCGCAACCGGACAAATTTTGACGCACGTTCCGGATTGCTCGGATACCGAGGTCGACGACGTCGTTCGTCGTGCCACGATCGCTCAGCGCGCTTGGGGCGCTTTGCCTCCGCGGGAGCGAGCACACCAAGTGCGCGCATTCGGTCGCGTCGTTCGGGAACACCGGGACGAGCTCGCGACTCTCGATGCCATCGACGGAGGATTCCCGCTCCCAATGATGCGCATCGACGTCGATGCGGCGGCCGACTTGATCGACATCTTCTGTGATGCCGCACTCGACCTGGGCGGACGCACAATTCCGGTCAGCGACAATCTCCACTACACGACCCAGCAGCCGTTCGGCGTCGTGGCCCGCATCGGAGCGTTCAATCACCCGTTCTTCTTCTCTGCATCGAAAGCGGCTGCGCCACTGGTGGCCGGCAACGCTGTTATCGTCAAAGCCCCCGACCAAGCCCCACTGTCCGCGCTCCGCATGGCGGAATTGGCAGCAACGGTTCTACCCCGTGACTTGTGTGTAACGGTCAGCGGACGCGGAGCCGGGGCGGGTCGAGCATTGGTTCGCCATCCCGATGTTCGCCGCATCGGCTTCATCGGCTCCCCGGAGACCGGTCGCATGATTCAACAGGACGCCGCCTCCGTTGCGGTCAAGAACATCACACTCGAACTCGGCGGCAAGAACGCGATGATCGTCATGGCTGACGCCGACTTGGATCGCGCAGTGGAGGCTGCGGTCACAGGAATGAACTTCACCTGGACTGCCGGGCAATCGTGCGGGTCGACCAGTCGGCTACTCGTGCACGAGTCCATCGCAGAGGAGGTGACGGCAAGGGTCGCCGCAATCGTCACGGACATCGTGGTTGGCGACCCGCTCGACCCGACCACCCAGATGGGTCCGCTGATCTCGGAGGCTCAGTACCGAAAGTCCCTCGACGCCATCGCATCCGGTGTTCGGAGCGGAGCCAGGGTAGTTGCGGGCGGATCACGGCCGGTTGGGCTAGGTGACCGGGGGTGGTTCTTGCAACCGACGG
This sequence comes from Rhodococcus sp. WWJCD1, assembly GCF_002258735.1. Lineage (NCBI taxonomy): Bacteria > Bacillati > Actinomycetota > Actinomycetes > Mycobacteriales > Nocardiaceae > Rhodococcus > Rhodococcus sp. WWJCD1. Next base: position 153,657 of record NZ_NOXY01000005.1, on the reverse strand, counting down.
TACTCGCCGACGTCCCCCCGGACTCCGCCGTCGCCCAGAACGAGATCTTCGGGCCGGTCCTTTCTGTCATTACGTTCAGTGACGAGGACGAAGCCATCTCGATCGCGAACTCCGTCGAATACGGCCTGACCGGCGCAGTGTGGACCAGCGACATCACTCGGGCGCACCGTATGGCGCGGGCGATCGATGCGGGATACGTGATTGTCAACGGTGCCAGTCGTCATTACTGGGGCCTTCCATTCGGCGGTGTGAAGTCGTCGGGGGTGGGCCGCGAGGAATCCGTCGAAGAATTGCTGTCTTATTCCGAAACCAAAGCGACAACGGTGGTGCTTTCATGACGACGAACAAACCCGACCCGGTCTACGGCAGCGATGTCGTTGCAGATTTTCTGCGACACACAGGCATTCCCTACATTGCCCTGAACCCGGGAGCTAGTTTCCGGGGGCTTCACGACAGCTTGGTCAACCATCTCGGCGGCAGCCGGCCTGCAATGTTGATGTGTTTGCACGAAGAGCACACTGTGGCATTGGCACACGGCTGGGCCAAGGTGACGGGCACGCCGCTCGCGGTTGCCATCCACAGCAATGTTGGTCTGATGCACGCGAGCATGGCCATCTACAACGCGTGGTGCGACCGGGTTCCGGTGTTTCTGCTGGGTGCGACCGGTCCAGTTGATGCTGCTCTTCGGCGACCTTGGATCGACTGGATTCATACCTCGTCGGACCAGGCTGCCCTGGTGCGGCCGTTCGTGAAGTGGGACGATCAGCCACTTTCCGTGGAAGCGACGTCCGATGCCCTCGCGCGAGCGTGGGACATAGCGCGCGCCGAGCCGCCAGGACCGACCTATGTGTGCCTCGACGCGGCTGTGCAGGAAGAAGCGCTCGACCGTACCGTCGTGGTGCCACGTGTCAGCGCGGGTCTGCCCAGCGACAAATCTGTCGCATCTCCGCAGTCGATCGCACGTGCGTTGACGTTGCTGACGTCCGCTCAACGGCCCGTTGTCCTAGCGGGCCGCGTCGGGCGGTCCGAAATCGATTGGCAAAGAAGGATCGAGCTCGTCGAGGCGATCGGTGCTCGAGTCGTCACCGATCTCAAGGCAGGCTCGTCCTTTCCTACAACGCATCCTGCTCACGTCTCTGGGCCCGGCTTCTTTCTCGGGGCGGCGGGTAAAGAAGTGCTCGAGGCGTCGGACTGTGTACTTGCGCTGGACTGGATAGATCCAGCAGGAACGCTCGCTCAGGCCCCGGCGACCGGTTCACGGACTCTGGTGAACGCGTCACTCGACCAGCACCTCTACAACGGCTGGAGTAAAGACAGTCAGGCGCGACCTGAGGTCGACGTGTGGTTGGCCACGGATCCCGATACCGCGGTCGAGCAGCTTCTGACCTCGCTCGACGTCCCACCCCTCACAAAAGCGGACGCGAGCGGCGGAGTTGCGGTACGCGAGAACGACGAAATGGATACCGCGGACCGTCCAATTTCACTGTCGGACATAGCCGTCGCTTTACGCGCTGAATTGGCGGGGCACCAAGCAACCCTGGTGCGGCTGCCGCTCGGATGGAATGGCGACGACTGGGATTTCACCCACCCGCTCGACTTCCTCGGTTACGACGGTGGTGGCGGGATCGGGTCCGGGCCTGGCATGTTGGTGGGTGCCGCCCTGGCCCTGCGGGATGCGGGCGAGGGGCGTATCCCCGTCGGCATACTCGGAGATGGCGATTACCTCATGGGAGTACAGGCCCTGTGGACTGCGGCGCACGACGACATTCCGTTCCTGGCGGTCGTGTCCAACAATCGGTCCTACTTCAATGACGAGGTGCACCAGGAAAAGGTCGCGGTAATGAGGAATCGAGACGTCGACCGCAAATGGATAGGACAACGCATCGATGATCCAGCACCGGACCTTGCCCAGCTGGCGCGGGCGCAGGGCCTCGAGGGAATCGGGCCGATCACCTCGATGGCTGATTTGCCGGGCGCACTTGCCGAGGCTATGTCCCTAGTACGCTCTGGTCGACCTGTTGTCGTGGATGTCGTTGTCAGGCCGGGCTATTCCGCCGCCATGTCAGCTGGCCTGACGCGTGAACTCAACTGACCGCGCGAGTTTGTCGGTCACTTCGTTCGACAGGATACAATTTATGGTATCGACCGGTCGTACGCAGTTGATCATCGCCGGCATCAGTACCGATGTATGTGTCACCTTCGCGGCCCTATCGGCTGTGCAGAAGGGTTTCCGAACTCACGCAGTGCTCGATGCGTCCGGCACGTGGAATGCACTGGCATCAGAGGCGGCGGCGACCCGTGTGTACCGCGGCGGCGTCACGCTCAACAGCACCGTCGGTGTTTCAGCCGAGCTGCAGCGAGATCTGCGTAACGACGGCGGTCAGGAACTTGCAACCCTGTACGAGGAGTATGCGATTCCGTTCTACGGATCGTTGCTGCCGTACGTAACTGCTCGAGCCTGAGGCGAGACAGTGGGGGCGCGACATCGAGATGCCGCAACCCTCCGCTGGTTGCAGGAGACGGTGAGGCCGAGCTGATGGTGCCGCCCCGCGTGTCTACGGAGGGACCTAGCGTTCACCGCCTCGGTTGAACCAGACGGTGCATGCTGAACAGTGACCACTCAAACACTGAATAGCCCCTGGCCCGCGGACCTCGTAGGGGTATGCCAGGGCACGGCGCGCCCGTTGACTGCCGACAGTGGCCGTGCACATGCTGGGCCTGTCGTCGATTCACCCTGTGGGCGTGTCCCGTTCGCGTGTAGTGAATTTGACGAACCGTCGTTTGAGCGGACCGATGGTGTGTCGGGTCAGTTCTCTCCTCGTCTCGTTCCTGCCGCCCTCCTCGGATTCCGACCGGCGCGACCTACCTCATCAGTTCCGAACACAGAACTCGCGACAGTTCCGTGCCGCCGCGGACCACGACTGCAGCCGGGTTGTTTTCGATGATGGTGCAAATGAGGCGACGGGTGGATGGGCCGAGAGTGGTGCCGTGTACGTCAGGGGCCGTGACCAACGGCAGGGTGCCGTGGGCTGAGTCGTACTCCGACGCCGCAGTGATCGTCGTTGTCCCGTCGGAGAGGTGAAGCTGGCCGTCTGCGGTGTCGACGACGGTCAGCAGTCGTGTAACCAGGGTCTTCGCTCCGATTGTCAACGGCGTCGAAAGAGGTTCGCTTTCATGCTCTTTCGTCCACGAGATCTCGATGGTCGCGACGAACTGCGGATCGCGGACACGATTCTTCTCGGCAGAAATCGACCTGCTGAAGAAGTGGAACCCGAACTGCCACGGCTCGAGCGAACGCTAGTACTCGCCGAAGTGGTCCCACCAGGACAAGCTAGGGACGGACGAGGTCTGGATCTTTGCGACCTGAGGTCTACGAGTGTTCTCGAACTCCGTCAGTGCGACGTTCATGTCCGAATGCGCAGCGACGCTGTGTGCGAGCGCAGCACCGTCCTCCATGGCCATGTTGGTACCGGATCCGACCGAGAAATGGGCTGTATGCATCGCGTCGTCGATGAACACCACCGGAGTGCCGTGTTCGGCGCGCGTGTGCCAGTGTTCGGTGCGTCGGGTTCGGAAGTTCGACCACCGGGAATTGTTGGCCACCAGTTCATGACCTTCGATTTGGTCGGCGAACAGGGTTCTCAAGTATTTCTGGCTGACGGTGTCGGAGACTCCCGACGGGGACGAGGAGTCGAATCCATCCAATCCGGCGCGACGCCACGTGTCCTCGTCGGTCTCGACGATGAAGGTGCTCGAGTCGGACCCGATGGGGTAGGCGTGGACCGCGAAGTTCCCGTGCTCGGACTCGGTGTGCAAGAACGTGAGGCCGTCGAATTGGAAGGTGGTGCCGAACCAGATGAATTTGACGGTCGCATCTTCGACCGAATGATTCAACTGATCCGAGAAGTGTTGGCGTGATGCAGAATTGGTGCCGTCTGCGACGACGACGAGATCGTACTTGCCGGATGCATCGAGTGACTGGGCATCGACGAAGCTGGAGTAGTGCAAGTTCGCGCCCAGGGCGGCCGCGCGGCTCTGTAGTGCGCCGAGGAGGACGCGGCGGTGAACGGCGGACATACCGTTTCCGCCGGCTCGGACGGTCTGCCCCTTGGCTCGAACCTCGATCGCGTCCCAGTGTCGACCATGATCGGTGAGTGTGTCTCGAAGTACCGTGTCGACCTTGTCGAATTAGTCGAGCGTACTATCCTAGAACACCACTCCGAAGCCGAACACGTCGGCTTCCTTGTTTTGCTCGAAGACGTCGACGACCGAGTTGGGTACGCGCTGGGCGAGTGCAATGGCCGAGAACAATCCGCCGGGGCCGCCGCCGATCACTGCGACCCGTAGTGGATTTACACGGGGGTCAGGTGTTACACGGGGGTCAGGTGATGGGCCGGAGTCTGTCGTTGCGCCTGGGTGTGACATCGATGTCGTCCCTTGTAAGAGATTTTGATTGCCCGTCTATCGGGTCCCATTAAACACATTATGTGACAGAACGGTGAAATTAGTCAATGTAAATGATACATGTTTTGCTTTTCGTGCACTCAGAGGCCCTGGGCTGACCGCACGAATGCTTCAGCTTCGTCCCGTAGTGCGTCGTCGCATTCGACGAACAGCACGTGCGCGGGACCTCCGCGCCACCGCGGCGGGAGAAGGGGCTCGGGAAGATCCGGGTCGCGAAAGGGGAAGCGGCGGTAGGCCTGCACCAGTTCCATCCGCTCCTCGAGAGCCTTTCGACCGGTCACTCCTCGTCGGTACCGCGCGATACGTGACGTATGAAGGCAAATGAATTCCTGATACCCCTCGCCCAATTCGGCCAGATCCCAACAGCGTTCTGCAATGAACCGGTCGTCGGTCAGCCCCGAAGCACGACTGCGCAGGCAGCGCTGTCTCGATGCGCTTGCGTCCATCGCGTTCGAGGCCTGTCGGATCCACCAGGACCTGGGTCCAGGTCCTGTCCCACTCGCCCACCAGACGTTCGAATACTCGACTGCGCCCGTCTTCGAGCAATCTCCAACTCTGTTCGTCGAGCAGGTAGGTGACTTCTCGACCGAGTTTTGCCGAGTCGAACCAGCCTTCCTTGCGCAGCCGTGCCATCACCACTCTGACCGTGGCAGGCTCCACACCGAAGACCCCCATGAGTTCGGTTGAGGGCACCGAGCTTCGCGGCACCGCCGGTGAAGCGAAAATACTCGCCGTACAAGTCGAAGACGAGAGATCGTGGTCGCACCGTGGCTGCTTCAGCTAAATATGCAACAAAAGTAGATGCAATCGTATCTTTACGTTACATATTTGGGAACCGTCCGGTACCGGGTGGGTTGCGGACAAAATTGTCCGCAACCCACTGCGTAAACTCAGTGTTCCATTTCCTGTTCGTTGATCGGGCCCCAGATGTTCACGGTCGCGACATCGACCTCCCACGTCCGCGGGTACTGCGGGTAGCTCTCGTGCCACGGACGAGGCTCCCAATAACCCTTGGCTTCGTCGTGAATGATGTCGAGCTGGGTGAACAGTTCGATCGTGTTGCCGTCGGGGTCCTTGTGGTACGTGAACAGATTGTGTCCGGGGCCGTGACGACCGGGTCCCCAGTGCAAACGGAAGTCGTTCTTGGCGAGGTGATCCACCATCGTGATCAGGTGGTTCGGATCCCGCATCTCGTAGGCGATGTGGTGCATACCTACCTTCTTCGTGCTGGACATGAAGTTTGCAGCGTGATGGTCTGCGTTGCACCGGAGGAAGACGAAGAAGTCGCCGATGGTGTCGGACCATTTGAATCCGAGTAGATCTTGGTAGAAGTTCTGCATTCGGTCGAGCTCGGGTGTGAACGCTGCGACGTGACCCAGTTTGGTCGGTCGGAGCGTCGCGCGTCCGTCGACTCCGCTGGCTTTCTGCGACTCGATGAGGTGGAGTTCGACGCCGGTCCCCGGCTCGCTCAGGATGACTACGTCGGGGGTTCCGGGCGCGACGTCGGAACGTCGTTCGACCTCGTAACCGGCGTTGTTCAGGCGTTGCTGAGCGTCGCTGAGTGAATCCCACACCTCGTAGCCCACGGCCGAGCGAGCCTTCTTGTCGCCCTTTTTGATGACGACACTGTGGTGGTCCGCACCGGTGGTGAGAAATGCCTCGTCCGCGGACTGCTCGACGACCGCGAAGTCGAGAACCTGCGTGTAGTACCACACCATTCGTTCGACGTCAGGAGTGTCGAAAGTGACGTAACCAAGTTTGGATACTCGGGCCGCTGGGTCCGCTCCATCGGGATTGGGTGCGCTGGTCATGGGTTGTCCTTTCCAATGTTCGTCTTCGGTCGGCACGAACACGACGATCGGGCCGACGGTGCCTGTGCTTGGTCGGTTCTAGTCCACGGTAAGAGTCACGCGGCCTACGTTGGAGCTGCATTCCACGTATCGATGAGCCTCGGATGCCGATCTCAGCGGGAACGTTCGGTCGACGACGCTGCGGAAACCCTTGTGGACCTCTGCCCACATGCGGGTTGCCGATTCGAGGTTCCCCGTTCGAACGCCGATTATTCGTTGTCCCTGCGAGTACAGCCTCTGCAGATCGACGGTGACTTCGCGGCCGAGGAATGCTCCTGAAGTGACCATCGCTCCACCGGGTGCCAAGGCGTCCATGCCCTTGGTCCACAATGCGAGGTCCCCGAGGTTGTCGACGACAATGTCTGAGCCGCGGCCTGTGAAAATATCTCTGATGTCCTGCGCCAGCGAAACGGACGTGGAGTCGAGCACATTGGCGAAACCTAGAGCGGACAGTCGCTTTCGCTTGTCGGCATGTCGTGACGTAACGATCAGTTCGGCACCGAGATGCTGGGCAAGGAGAGCCGTCGTCGATCCCAGTGCCGATGTGGCTCCCTGTACGACAAGGCGTTGTCCAGGAACAAATCCCGCGCGGTGCAGTTGGTTCATCGCCACCGCACCGGCCAATGCCACCGCCACAGCGTCGGAGGGTGACAGACCGTCCGGTACGGAGAACACGTTGCGCGCGGGGACTGCAGCGTACTGGGCGTACGCCCCCTGACGGTGAGTGCCGATGATTTGCAGTGTCGGTGACAATTCTCCGTATCCAGCCTGCACGACAGGACAATTTGGGTCCGTGACCACGGGGAAGGTGGCTACGTGATCTCCGATCCGATGTCCGGTGACGTCGGCACCGATCGCGGCGACGACTCCGGCGTGCTCGGCCCCGAGTATGTGCGGGAACGAAAAGCGAGCGTATGGATGGTTGCCGGAGCGCGCTACGAGGTCGAGCAGTCGGCCGACACTCACTGCACCGACGCGTATCAGAACGTGATCCCGCGCGAGTGGTGGTACCTGAACTTCTTCCGGGTGCAGAACATCGGGTCCACCGAATTGTCGGAATGTCACAGCGGTCATCGTGCCCGGCAGTGTTGCCTCCGTTGGCCAGCTCGTAACACGCGCGATGTCGTCGTGGGAGGTCATTTTGCAACGATCGTGTTGGTGAGTTTTCCGATCCCGTCGATTGCCACGGTGACGACGTCGCCGACCTTCAGGAAGTCCTTACGCGGCATGCCGACTCCGGCCGGGGTGCCCGTCAGAACGAGATCACCGGGAGCGAGGGTCATGATGCGGCTCGCAGCAGCGACGAGAGCGTAGACGTTGCTGACCATCTGGGAGGTGTTGGAGTCCTGCTTGATCGTTCCGTTGACATCGAGGCGTATCCCGAGTGCCTGCGGATCGGGTACTTGCCAGGAAGGTACGATCCCGGGTCCGATGGGGCAGAAGCCGTTCTGGCTCTTGTGTCCCACCCAGTCCCATTCGAATGCCGGGAAGACTGCGTTGTCGCGGTGGAACAGTCCACGGTCGGATATGTCGTTGGCTACTACGTATCCCGCGATATATTCGGCTGCCTGTTCTTCGGTAATCGAGTCACATGTGCGTGCGATGACGACACCGAGCTCTGCCTCCCAGTCCACGTTGGACCGATCCTTGTCGAAGATCGCGATATCACTGGCGGGCCCGATGACCGTGGCGGTAGGCGACTTGAGGAAGAAGAATGGATCCGCCGCGGGGTCGGGCCGTGCGGTGCCCATTTCTTCGGCGTGGTCGTAGTAGTTCACGCCCGCGCACAGGATCGAGTTCGGGTATGTCAGCGGTGCCACGAGTACGGCGCTGTCGACGATCTCCAGTTCGTCTATGTCGAGGTTCTGCAACATATCCCGGTGGGTGTCCCATTGGCGAAGTAGTTCGACGGTGTTCATCTTGTTCAGGTCGATCGGAGCGCGCCGGACGACGCCGTCGGAGGCTATTCCCAGCGTAACGTCGGCACCGTCGACCGTGTACTGGACGAGGGACCAAGTCGGTGTAGTCATAGAGGTTTCTTTCATTCGATTTCAGTGAGCTCAGCTAGCGAGCCATCCGCCGTCCACGGGTAGTACGACGCCGTTGATGTACGACGCCTGGCTCGATGACAGCCATGCCACGGCGTTGCCGACTTCGTCGGGTTGGCCGTACCTCTGGGCTGCGGTCCTTCCGACAACCTGCTCCATGATCTCGTTCGGAACCGATGCTGTCATCGCGGTGGCGATCGGGCCCGGGGCTACGGCATTGATTCGTATCCCTGAGGTGCCGTAGTCCAGTGCAGCCGTTTTCGTCAATCCAACAACGCCGTGTTTGCTTGCGGCATAAGCTGCTTGGCCATTGGAGCCGGCGAACGACCAGACCGATGCCGTATTGACGATGGACCCTGTGGCGCGGGGGAGCATGGCACGAAGCTGATACTTCATACAGAGAAACACGCCGGTGAGATTGACCTTGATGACGGTGTCCCAGTCGTCGTCGTCGAGCTCGGCCAGTGGAGCCGGCCGAAAGGTACCGGCGTTGTTGTGAGCGATGTCGAGCGGTCCGAATGTCCTCTCGGCATGCGCGATTGCAGCTTGGACGGAATCGGAGTCCGATACGTCCGTGCGTATATACGACGCGCGTCCACCGGAGTCGACGATCGATCGCAGTGTTTCTTCTGCGTCGTCGTCGAGAAGGTCGCAGATCAACACTGCCGCGCCTTCGCGGGCAAGCGCGTGCGCCGATGCCGCACCGATTCCGCGAGCCGCGCCGGTAACCATGGCAACGGAGCCTTCCAATGAATTCACAGTTCTCCAAACGTTGATCGATCTGTTTTTCCGGCCTGTCATCCCGCCACACGACTACGCGTTCAATCAGCGTGATCAGCGGATGTCGCTCGAGTCCGTATCAATAGTGTCGACACTTAGTCCTTGTGTCAAGCATCACTGTGCTGACGTACGGGTGGCCTGATCACTGAGGAGTGTGTCGGGTCGATTCTGTGCGCGTGAGTGGGACGAGGAACATGGCTACCGCGCCCGTGACTGCAAATGCAGCGAAGGTGTAGTAGTTCCATTGGTGGCCGAGTGCGGATGCGGTGATCCATCCACCGATGGCCGGGCCCGCAATGGCACCGAGCCTGCCCAGTCCAAGGACGAATCCGATGGCACCTGTGCGCAGCGCGTCCGGGAAGTAGGTGGCCACCCACCCCGTGACGACGATCTGAGTCCCGGTGGTGCCCATTCCCAGCATGGCAACCACCACGAACAGTCCTGCGGTGGGAAGCCCCGTGCTGATCAAGATCGTCGAGGTGGTCGCAATCGAGAACGCGATCACAGCGGGAATCTTGGAGCCGATTCGGTCCGCGACGACAGAGCCGGTAATTCCCCCGACGATCGCCCCTGCGTTCAAGGTGGCCAAGAACGTCAGTGACATTCCGAGCGAGTACCCGGCCTCTCTCATGATGTTGGGTAGCCAGGTGTTGACGCCATAGATGACCAGCAAACCGCAGAATGTGGCGACGGTGAACAATGCCAGGGGGAGGGCATGTGTGCGCGCGAGCAATTGGCGCATGCTTCGGTCCGTCTGTGAACGAGTGCGAACAGCGGCGTCGTCCAAGCCGTACTGCTCGGTGAGGTGATCGGCTTCGGATCGACGGCCCTGCGCGATCAGATAGACGCGGGATTCGGGCAACACTCGCCAGATAGCGGGTACGAGCAGCAAGGGAATGAGCCCGATGGCGTACATCCACCGAAACCCCAGCTGCGGAAGCACGACAATGGCGGTGCCCGAGGCCAGAATTGCACCGACGGCGTATCCGCTGAACATGAGCGCGTTGTTGAGATTGCGACGCTCACGCCGGGAGTATTCCACCGTCAGCGAGATCGCGGTGGGCATCACCGCCCCGAGGCCGAGACCGCCGAGAAACCTCACCAGAGCGAATACTTCCGGATTGGGCGCAAGTGCCGCGAATCCCATCATCGACGAGAAGGAGATGATCGAGCCCACCATGACTGCACGCGCGCCGAAGCGAGCACTGAGGGAACCGGCGCTCAAAGCCCCGATGAGCAATCCGAACGAGGTCAGGCTCCCGATCAAACCCACTGTGCTCGGGCTGATATTCCACGCGTCGTAACCCAGTATCGACGGGATGGTCGTGCCGTAGACGACGAGGTCGTAACCGTCGAAAGTGATGGTGAGGAAGCACAACAAGACAATCATGCCGCTGCTGCGTCTGCGTGCTCCGAGTGGTGCCGCGGCAATCGCAGGCTGGTTTTTCGAGTCGAACATCGTGAACTCCCAAGAATCGCTTGTGAAAACAAAGAATAGAAAAAGTGTCGACACTTAGACGTTGTGCCCATACCTGCGGCGCTTGTATTCGCGGATCAACGTCCGAGGCGATATTGGGGCCCGAGCCTAGCTTGCGGTGTAGGCCCCGTCGATGCTGAGCGCGGTACCGGTGACGAAAGAAGACGAATTCGACGCCAACCAGATTGCGGCGTCGGCAATTTCGTGGGGTTCGGCAATTCGGCCGATGGCATGCATTGCGTGCATTTTGTCCATGAATGTCGGATCGGATGCGGCGACCTCGTCGATCATTGCGGTGCGCACCACTCCGGGGCATATGGCGTTGATCCGCACTCCTGATGCGGAGAATTCGAGCGCGGCAGCTTTGGTGAGACCGATGACACCGTGTTTCGATGCGACATAGGAGGCTTGGTGGGGAAGTGCTACGAGTCCCAGGGCTGAGGCGGTGTTGATGATCGAGCCGCCGCCGGAGGCGATGATTGCTGGAATTTCCGCACGAAGGCATTGCCATACACCGGAAAGGTTGACATCAATCGTTCTGTACCAGTCGGTTTCGCTCATCTCGACGACGTTCTTGCCGGCGGCCTCGACGCCGGCATTGTTGTGGGCGATATGTAGTCCGCCGAAGTTGTCGACAGCGGCTGCGACCATTGCTCCCACGGAGTCTGCGTCGGTGACATCGGTTTCGACGAATATCGCTGGACTGCCCGACGGAAGATCTCGAACGGTCCGTCTGCCTGCTTCGACGTCTCGATCCGCGGCCACAACGCATGCACCGGACTCGATGAACGCCGCAACACATGCCTGGCCGATACCCCCGCCCGCACCGGTGATGACGGCTACTTTTCCTGATAGATCAAGCATAAACGGGCTCCAGATCGAAGAAGACTCGGTAGTTGTCGAATGAACCGTCGGGGTTCTGTCGCCACAGAGTCGCCACTGGAATAGTGACGCTGGTGCCGTCGAGTCGATCGTAGGTGACCTCGAGCTCGGTGATCGCAGTGCCTTCCACCTGCCACTCGTTCACGATTTCATGGTGTAGGCCTCGAATCGTGGTGAAGAAGGTGTCGACGCCGGCGCGCACCTGCGTCGGGCCGATCATCGTCGTCCCGTTCGCGAATGTGAGGCGTCCCGACTCGGCGAACATGTTCGCGAATGCCTCTACGTCGAGGGAGTCGATGACGGCGAAAACCTCTGATGCGGTTGCCATTGATGGTGTCTTTGTCATGTCGTCTCGATTCCGGTCACTGGGACGCTGAAGTAGCAACGCGGTCACGCACTGCCTGAAGTGTCGTCTGTACGGCGTCGAGATAGTCCGCTTTCATATTCGATGCAAACTCACCTTCCTCGGCGCTTCCCGCGTCGACACCGTCCACGACGATGCGGAATGTGAAAGTCAATTCAAGTGTGCCATCGCTTGATTCGCTGATCTCGTTGTCGATGGTGCCTCTCGCGATTCCATGTGTACGGACGAAATGGACACGTGATTTGGGGTAGAAGGTGACTGTCTCGCGCACGTGCTGTCCGACGTGAACGATGTCACGGATCAAACCGCCCTCGAACCGCTCGGCAACCACGCATTCGGAAATGTTGCGGACGTACGGGAGTGGGTTCTCCGCCTTTTCCACCAGTCCCGCCCACACATCGTCTCGCGTCAATGTCTCGGTGTCATCGGGGTTGTTCACTGCAATAGTGCTGCTTGCTTCGATCACGCGATCTTCTCCTCGAAAGTAGGGGACGCCGGGAGCATCGACTCGATGAACCGGGGCAAGTGTGAGTAACGCAGGTTCATAGTGTCGACACTATTTGTCCGTGTCAAGCATCACAGTCTTGATCAGGAGTGATGCGGTTCTCACCGTCGTCGATCGGTACGGTCGACAACCCGCAGGGCTGGTGGGAGGTGGCGAAAGAGTCGAACGCGGTGTCGGACCCGATTGCTCTGCCACAATCAGGTGGCAGCGCTTGCGAGTCGAGCGATCGTGTAGTCGAGAGGGTGGGAATCGTGACCGAGCTTTCCGAACAGAGGGTTTCGGCTATCCCGCGGCCGTCGTTCACCAACCCGCGTACGACCAGCATCGAAGTGCACCGTCATCTTCGCGACCTCATCCTCGATTCGACGCTGCCGCCCGGAACGTCGCTCAAGCAAGCCGAGTTGGCGCGCAGATTCGGCACCAGCCGAGGTCCGGTGAGGGAAGCATTCCGCATGCTGCAGGAGGAGGGCCTGATCGAGGCAGATCTGAATCAGGCCGGCCGTGTACGAAATGTCGATGCGAACGAACTCGATCAGCTCTACGGCGGCCGTATCGCCCTCGAGGCTTTGGCGGTCAGAACCACAACCGGGAGATTGACCGAAGATGAGTACATCCGGGCTACCACCTTGTTGACCGAGATGGAGCGCGTCCACGACCTGGGCGATATGGCAGCGTGGGGCGAGGTGCACCGTCAATTTCACCTGGCGTGCATGGCAAGGGTGAGCGATCCGTTGATGAAAACGATCACCTCGTATTCGGAACGTAGTGAGCGTTATCTGAGGCTGTATCAAATTTGGCACCCCCAGTCGTTCGCGACCGCCCATGACGAACACGAGAAAATCTTGAACGCCATTCGCGGTACGGACGCCAAGCGAGCCGGTGCCATGATGGCCGGCCACCTGGCACGCACCGCCCTGACAGTGCTGGACGACCTTGCTCCGGGCAGCGCCCATCACGCGGTCAGCGAGGCGCTCGTGATGGCCGGAGGAAAAGCGTCGATCCCACGCCGTTGACGTTCGACCGGCAGTTGCCTACTGGGATAACCGAGCCAACTATTCGTTTCGTCGAATTTCACCCACCTGCCGGTCGGGGGTCCCCACGGTCGAGTCGGCGGCGGGTCGTGGGTGATTGGAACCGACGAGATGCATGCCGAAAAAGCCGCACCCACACGAAAGGTGTCTACACTTTGGCTATGCCCTGAATCACAGGGTCAACTAAGCGGATATCGAGAAGTGCACAATGCTCACCACCGACAGCGCACAGTTGCAAAACCTGATCGACAAGGACCAGATCCGAAAGTTGCCGATCCGCTGCGCCGCTGCGGTCGACCGCAAGCAGCGGTCGTCCTGGCAGGAATGTTTCACCGAAGAGGCTCGCATCACGATGCCGTTCGCCAATCACGCAGGTCGGGACGGGCTTGCCGAATGTGGACATGCTGCTCTGTCGCCCTTCGAGGTCACCGATCATCTGTACGGCAGTATTCAGATCACGGTGACTGCCGAGGGCCAGGCATCGGGACGAACGAACTTCATTGCCGCCTGCACACATTCGCGATCTGACCTGAACCGAAATTTTGACGAGTGCGACTCGTACACTTGGAAATTCGCCAAAGTCGACGACCAGTGGCTGATCTCGAAAATGGACCTGGACGTCACGTGGACCCGCGGCCACGACGACACAGGTCTCGTAGGCAAAGCGTCCTCCGCTGCGCACGCCCCCGGCCCCTACCCGCGTTGTCGCCACCGACCGAGATCAGATCCTATGGGGCTCTACGACTACGTGCACGTATCGACCTCCAAGACCTCGAACAATGGCTTGTGCATGGCATTCGGTCGCAATTCTCGATGTCGACCACCCCAAGCGTGTAGGCGATGGACACGTCGATCTGCTCGACTGGGCCCGCGGAGTATGGGCGCAGTTCGAGGTAACCAAACCTGTCGACAAGCGATGCGCTCGACTTCGCCACCGTCCAGGGTGCTCGTGCACTCGGTTTCGACCATCGAATCGGCACCGTGGAGGTCGGCAAACGAGCAGACATCATCGTGGTGCGAGCTAGGACTGGAACACGGCGCCGCTCAACGATCCCGTCGGCCAGTAATCCTGGCGACGCACACAGGAAACATACACATCGTTCTGATCAACGGCGAGTTCGTGAGACGAGACGGCCTCCTGACAATACCCACAGAAGATGCCCGCAGAGAAGTACTCGAGCGAGCAGCAGCGTCGGCTGCGAGAATTCGTTGATCCTCAACCTATTCGAGTGGTCGGCGACCGAGAGCAAGCTCGAGCACCATGTGGCGACGGGGGATCACCCGTTCTCCGTTCGAACATCAAACGGTGAGCTGAGACCTGTATTCCGGCATCATCGAGCCCGCTCCTGGTTGAGAATTCGAGACTGTCACGCTGAGCGGAGCTCGACAGTGACGACGAGACCCCTGTGGTCACCGCGCCGAAGGGTGATCGATCCTCCGTTCTCCTCCGCAAGTTGTGCGGCAATCGGTAGGCCGAGGCCACTGCCATCGGAGTGCGAAAACGGTGGTTGAGGTCCACGCCAGAAACGGTCCAGTGCGCGTTCGATATCGCTGTCCGACAGGCCGGGTCCCTCATCACGTATCTGCACCAGCACTCTGGACCTACTGGTATGCGCGGAAACGGTCACCGTCGATCCTGCTGGTGAAAACGCGATTGCGTTGGACAGTGTGTTGTCGAGGATCTGTTCCAGGTGGCCACGTGTCATACGGGCGAAAGTTTGGTGCGGCACTTCGTCGTTCAGGGTCACCTGCGCCTCGGCGGCGGCGGCCCCCCAGGCTACTGCTCGCTCTCTCGTGATCGACGAGATGGACACCGATTCGATGCTGGGGACGGCGCTCTGGGCTCGGGTCAGCGCAAGCAGGTCGTTGACCAGACGAGTCATCCGAACCGTCTCCGCTATCGCATGATCCGTTGCACGACGGTCGTTCTCGGATCTGAGTCCGTCGTGCAGATTGTCCAGGCTCAGCCGCAGAGCAGTAAGGGGCGTGCGTAACTGGTGTGAGGCGTCAGCCACGAATCTTTGCTGCGCATCGACGAGGGTCCCGATCCTGCGGGCACCGTCGTTCAACGTTTCCGCCAGCAGTCTTGTCTCCTCCGGTCCGGCCGCAGCGACATCAGCGCGGGCCGAGAAGTCACCTGCCGACAGTTGTCCTGCCATCGCGTCGAGCATGCGGAGCGGACGGGTCATGGAGCGGGCGAGCCACAGTGCGATCACAGTTGCGACTCCGAGTGTGGCGCAGCCGGCGAGCGCCCTGAATACCCAGATCTCGATGATCTGTCGGTCGACGGGACCGGACGGATAGGTCAATCGAACTGCGCCGACCACCTGGTCTCCCGATAACGCGGGTACCGTCACCTGCAACCCAGGCTCGCCGAGTACCGATTCGTCGAGATGCAGGACGGTTTCCTTGCCATCTCTCGTATCGGCCAGATCTGTCGAGGTCGGACGAAGGATGTCGCGACCCAATGCCGGACTTCCGGTCGAGCTCAACAGTTCCACTCGCCCGTCCGTCTGTTCCTCGAGGTTCGTGCGTAGCGTTTCGAGTGCGAGGGCAGCGCCCTCTGCAGTAGCCGAGGACGGAGCAGTTTCGAGTTCGGCCAACAGGACCGCCACCGTGCGTGCCTCCCGAAGCCCGACTTCCTCCTGATTACCATTGAGCAACGACGCCAGCGAAATCCCCACCGGCACTGTGAAAATCACGAGGGCGAATACGACCAACAACAAGTAGGACATCACCAGGCGACGAGTCATGTCGGTACGTCCAAACGGAAACCGACCCCGCGGACGGTGGTGATCACAAATCTGTCAGCGAACTTCTGTCGCAATGCGGCGATGTGAACATCGAGAGTGCGGGTCGACCCGAACCAATGTTCGTCCCACACCGCGTCCATCAACTCCTCGCGGGTACGCACCGCCCCCGGTGAAAGGCCGAGATACGCCAGCAGATCGAATTCCTTGGGCGTCAGTGCCACCTCTTTGTCGTGGACCAGAACGCGGCGCGCCGAACGGTCGATCTGGATGTCGCCGATTGCCTGGACAGCTGCCGCAGAATCGGGGGCCGAGTCGATGCGGCGCATCACTGCCCGAATACGTGCAATTATCTCGCGCACACCGAACGGTTTGGCGACGTAGTCGTCGGCACCGACCTCGAGACCGGCGACGGTGTCGATCTCGTCACCCCTGGCGGTGATCACGATGATCGGCACCGTCGAATGGGCGCGAAGCATTCTGCAGACGTCGAGACCGTCCATATCAGGGAGTCCCAGGTCTAGCAGGACAACATCGGGAGCGGAAGCGGACAGAGCAGCGGAACCGGTTGCCACCGCTGTTACCTCGTATCCGTATCTCTCCAGACCGGAGCGAAGTGAATCAGCGATGGATCGGTCGTCCTCGACGAGTAGTACGCGCACGTCGAACATGTGCTCGATGAAGCGTCAGCTCGCTGCCACAGGCTCCTTCGACGAGTGGTGATCGATGATCTTCCACTGGTCATTTACCGACTCACGTTGGAAGACATAGGTGAAGCGGGCCGGAATCACCTCGCCGGTCGTGCCGAGCGTGAATGTGTACAGGCCCGAGTATGCCGCCAACGTGCTGCTGAGCGGCTGAGCCCGCCCCTCGGTAACCACCCCTACAGGCTTGTTCTGGAGGAAGAACTCGAAGTATCCCCTCCGCTCCTCGACGGAATCGAACACACCGGGAGACACAGTCGGCAGCAACACACCATCATCTGCGTACAGAGCGTTCACGGTGTCCGGATCGCCCGTCTCGACCGCGTCACTCCAGGTGTTGTAGATGGCTTCTATCTCGGACGTTGTGGGCAGCGTTCGAGAGGTGCTGCCTTCGGTGGCTTCGGCGATCTTCGACGAGCAGGCGGGCAGTAGGGCGATCACTGCGACGCCGAGGGCCAGTGCCGAAATGGATGTACGAGTACGCATGTGACCTCCTGGTTGATTGCCGGAAGTCGTGTTCTCCGGCGATGAATCAAGTGTGCTGGTGCCTGGTCCAGCGTCGGGCCAAGAGAATGTAAGGGCTATGACATCTTTCGGAAGGGCACCGCTGTGTCTGCGGTACAGCGCCTCTGCCTCCCCGTTGAGGGAGTGCGTAATTGTTTCGTAAGGATTCGTCGTCGACGAAGATTCGTCTGGCAGGCTCGCTACACACCATGTTCGGATAATTCGGAGGTTCATCTGTGGCAATAGTCGACAACGCTGTGTATGTCGACGGGAAGAGGACCGCGAACCCCGAGTCCTTGGAGATCACGTTCGAGGTGATGCGCAAGTGCAGAGGCGTGGCATGGGTTGGGTTGTATCGCCCTGGTATCGACGAAATCATGTCCATGGCAGATGAATTCGATATCCATCGGCTGGCGGTCGAGGACGCGATTGCTGCCCACCAGAGACCCAAACTCGAGCGCTACGGCGAGCAGCTGTTCGTCGTCCTCAGACCCGCCCGCTACCTCGACAAAAACGAGAAAGTCGAACTGGGGGAGGTGCATTTGTTCGTGGGTGTGGACTTCGTGGTGACGGTTCGTCATGCCGAGTCGCCCGAGCTTGCAGACGTACGTCAACGGCTCGAAAGTAGCCCAGACCTGCTCCGGCTGGGACCGGAAGCGATCCTCTACACGATCCTCGATCAAGTGGTCGACGAGTATCTTCCTGTCGTCGAGGAGCTCGAGATCGACACCGACGAGATCGAAGATCAGTTGTTCTCGTTCGATCCCGCTGTTTCCCGGCGTATCTACACCCTCGCTCATGAGGTGGCGGAATTACAGCGCGCTACAGCACCTTTGGTTCCGATGATCGAATCGCTGCGACGAGGGTCGGACAAATACGACGTGGACATCGAGTTGCAGCGAAATCTGCGCCGGGTTCTCGATCACTGTGTGCGAGTCGATGAGCGCGTCGATGCAGTCCGCTCGAACCTGCAGAACGCACTGTTGGTGAATGCGACTCTTGTTGCGCAACAACAGAACGACGAGATCCGCTCGATGACGCAGGTGAGTCTCGAGCAGAACGAACAGGTGAAGAAAATCTCGTCATGGGGCGCGATCCTGTTTGCACCGTCACTCATCGCTGCGATCTACGGAATGAACTTCGACGCCATGCCCGAGTTGTCCTGGCAGTTCGGATATCAACTCGCCCTGGTGGCAATGGCGATCAGTTCGATCCTGCTGTATATCGTCTTTCGCCGCCAGAATTGGTTGTGACAGAGGCCGAAGTTCGTTCGCTCACAACTACATCCTTTGCGGCAGGGATTTCGCAGATCCCGAACAGTCGACGTGACGGAAATGTTCGAGTCACGTCGACTCGTCTTCGGTGCCGTTATTTGAACGGATTAAAAGTGCGTCCGAGGATGTATTGAATGCGTTGGGGGATGGGACGCATCGCGGCGGCGGAAATCTTGTTGACGATTCCGGGCGTACAGACGGGTTTTCCGGCCATCACTGCTGCCCAGCCTTCGGCGACGACGTCCTCGGGTTGTTGCCACATGAAACGAGGCAGTCGGTCAGCCGCATCTCGCGTTCCCATGACGTCGTGGAACTCGCTGTGGGTGAAGCCGGGACACAATGCAGTGACGTTGATTCCGAACGGTTTGAGTTCCATATCGAGGGATTGAGACATGTTCAGTACGTACGTTTTGATCCCGGTGTAGAGCAATCCTTCGCCCGGCGGGGACAGCGCTGCAAGAGAGGAAAGATTGACGATTCGCCCCCAACGACGGTCTTTCATACCCGGAGTCACCAGGTGGGTCAGTTCGGTCACTGATGTCACCATGAGCTGCAGTTCGGCGGCAACCGCATTCCATGGGGTGGCGGAGAACTTGGTACTCGACGACAGGCCGGCGTTGTTGATCAGTACGTCGACAGGTATGCCCAGTTCGGTGGCCCGGTCGACGACTGTCGTCGGCCCTTCTGGTGCGCTCAGATCTGCGGCGACGACCTCGGCGCGTACCCCGTATCGGCTGCGTAGGTCCGATGCGAGTTCGTGTAACCGTGAGGCGCGTCGGGCAACCAGGATCACATCGTAGTTTTTGGCGGCGAGGTGGTGGGCGAAGCTGGCGCCGATTCCCGCTGACGCGCCCGTGACAAGGGCTGTGCGGCCTGTGGTGCTCATCGCATTTCTCCCACTGTTCGGTCGAGGAAGTCGATTTGGTCGCCGACGATCGTATCGAAGTAGGGGTCGAGATAAGGATCGAAGTGACCACAGTCGTAAGTAAGGATTTCTCCGTTGGGGATGCGACGGGCCACGGCGAGTGCTGTGTCGATGGGGGTGACATCGTCGTGTTTGGCAAGCTGGATCAACGTTGGTGCCGTGACGCGGCGGACGTGGCGGCCGGGAGAGTAGAACGGCACGCGGAGCACGATCCGAGCTGCGACATCGTTCTCCAGCAGGAGCTCTTCTCGCATGTCACCCATGCGTTCGACCTGCTCGTACGCGCCAGGGGAGGTCATCATCGCCATTTCACCGGGACGACCGATGGACTTGACTCGGTACGGCGGACGACCTGTCCACGCCCCCACCTGGTCCCGAATCGCGGCAATCATCAAGCGGACTACCGCTTTTGGTTTCTGCGTGAATGTCGACGCAGGACCGCTGACATGGGGAACCTGAACGATCGCTCCCGCCAGCGTGTGATCTTTGGCCGCGAGGTCGAGAACATGGCCCCCGCCGAACGAGGAACCCCACCCGACCAGACGGGAAGCATCGACATTGTCGAGTGTGCGAGCAAACGCGACCGCAGCGCGCCAATCGGCATGCTGCTTTGCGATATCTAGGACACGTCGGGGCTGACCGTCACTGTCGCCCCAGTGCCGGTAGTCGAAGACCAGCGCGGCGTACCCTGCCTGAGCGAATCGTGAGGCGTACGCGTCGAGTCGCAATTCTCTGAATGCCGCGAAACCGTGGGCGAGGACCACGATCGGCGGGTTCATCACACCATCAGGGCGATACAACCATGCCGAACACAGAATACCTCTGGATGTAAAAGTGACATCGGACCGAACATAGCTGTTTCGACGGTGCACCATGCTCTCCTTCATCGAGTATCTTGAATGCAGTTCAAGGACATTAACACTGTCTTGATTGACATTCAAGATCTGCGTGCGATCCGACGGGCAAGGGAGGCTGGAAACTGTGCCGCGCAACAAACGACCCCAGGCGGCGGACGAGAAGCGGGCCGAGATCGTCGCGGCCGCGCGGCGACTGTACGTCGACGGCGGCTACGACGCGACATCGATGAACCGGCTGGCCAAGGAAGCAGGCGTGTCTGCCAACACCATCTACTGGTACTTCGGCGACAAGGACGATGTCCTCATAGCGGTGCTCTCGGCCGTGATGGCCGAGGTGTGGCCGCGCTATCGAGATGTGGCCGATCAACCGATCGCCGCCCGAGTGTTGTGGATCGTCCGCAGGCTGACGGAGATGAGCGGACTGGTTACCACCGTGCATGCGCGCGTGGGGCATTCCCCGGCGGTCGCCGAATGGCACCACAACTTTCACCTGCTCACCGGCAGTGTGTTCGGGGCCGAGCTCGAGGACGCGGGTGTGCCTGCCGCGACGATCGACGCCGAGGTGATGATCGCGGTATTCACTGTCGAGGGACTGCTCATGCACACCCAGGACGAGCACGAACAACGCGCTATCTGCGAGGCGCTGGCTTCACGCTGGCCACCGTCCGCTCTCGGCGGAGAATGCCCTGCGCCGCCCCAGGATGGAACCACTCGTCGATAGCGCGATCGATTGGCAGCGGCGACGAACGTGACCCTGATAGAGGCTCTGTTCGAGAGCGACGGGATGGCCTATCCCTATCGCGCGCCCAGCCCGCGTTCTCACTGGTCCGTGCGATCGTTCGGTGTGGTGCGTGGGCGGACGGGCGGTCACATCTACGTTCGAGCAGACGAGCCGGTCCTGGTCCCACGGGACACCGATGGCGAGGGCTCGTGCTGCTGGGCCCGCGAGTGCAGTTGCCGACAGGTCGGTCACCGCGCCTGGTGGCAGGGGATGTGTGCCGCGACCGTAATGTTTTCGGGGCATCGATGGCGTGCTCGCTACCTGCCAACATCAACATGGCTGTGTTCGACGCTGAGCGTCCACCTCGACAGGTTGAGGTGTCGTTCCACCCGGGGTGGCGACACCTCGGATTGTTGGAGTCCGCAGCAGGACAACAGGAATGCCGTGTGCAGACGATGCTCGGCCACGATCCCTTCGAACGACTCTGCCACGATATTACTTCTAACGCAACGTAATTGAGCCATCGCAATCAATCTCGCAGGTGAGTTTCTGGCTTGGGTGGATGGCAGGTCCGAGCTCGGTCCGCACCCAGCCCGCAATACGGCCAGATCCGGTCAGGCACCCGAGACGCTGGCGGACGCACAATGCAGAGGTCAGAGTGGGAAGATGTGCGAGCGCGGGAGATAGCAGCTCCACTCGGAAAGGACTTAAATCCGTCAAGTGTCGGTGTGAGTCCGACTGGGGCGCTCGAGAGTCTATATGAATCCGAAAATCTCTGCCGGTGACGAGTTTCGGCGGGTGTCGTGGACTTCGGTGAACTTCGCTGGTTTTCAATGGGCGAGCGACGCACCGGATTTGAAATCCGCGCGGGTACCTTCTCCATCGTCGCATCTTCACATTCGTGCAGCTCAGGGGCGAGTTTTGCTACGAACGATCGTATTCGCGTGCAGCTCGGTGTCACGAGGCTGTCACAACTAGGTCCCGGGAGCTGTCTGACGTCGGCGCCGTACGTAGCGCGGGCGACGATCGGGTCTGGAAACTCGACACACTTTCTCGTCTCGCGCACGGCCTTGTGGGAGTTTGGCATCCTGGTATCAATACTGTTGAGCAACAGTATTATTCGATCTTCTGTAAACTCCGCGGTTGGTTTACCGCTGGGGGAACCCTGCTGGAAGTTCAGCAGCCGATGGCGTGTGGACTCGATCGAGAGCCGCCATGGACCGACTGGAGCTGCGTTGATCTGCTGTTCGATCGCAGCCCATCTCTGGAAGACTCGCTCGGCTTGCCCCCACGCGTTTGCGGTGCCGGCCGAGCCGTGGAGGTGAACCACTTTCAGCTTGTGGGCGACCGCTGCGGTGGCCTCGTCGGGTCGGGTTCGCAATCGACGGCCGTTGGTGACCAAGACCCAATCGCGCTGACCGACCTCGGTGATCCAGTCGACGTCGAGGGTCCCTGTCGGAATGATGGGCGACGAAGTCATCGTACCGCGGTCCAGTGCCGCCACCACAGCGCAGGATCCTTGACATTCCTGCCCGTTTCGTGCGGCCGCAGGCCACAATCCACCTACCCCGGAATGGCCCTAGCAGGATTCGTAGCTTCGTTCGTGGCGCAACATCATCGGGTTCAATCCGCACCAACCGGCCTGATATCTAACAACTCTCGTCATCGCCCGGGTACCGACAACCGTGGAAACGCTGCGTCGGCCAGCTATCGACGCACACCCGAAAACGGTCGACGCGACCTTTCGGTCACCGAGCGTGGGCAGAGCACGTCAGAGGGTCCTCGAGGTTTAGTCAGAACACAGCGCGCGGTCTGTCCCTTGCTCGCCGGAGTGGGTGGCGGTGTTCATTCAAAGCAGACTTATGCGGGATGGGTACTGAACACTTTCTCGCACAGCGCAGTTCAGCAATTGCGTAGATCTGCAGTGTAGTCGCAGAACAGTCGGAGCGCGCGGGCCTTGTTGCTCGACGCCGCCGAAACCGAATTGGCTGCCCAAGGTTACGCAGAAGCCTCGCTGAACACCATTCTGAAGGCGTCGGGTCGCACCAACGATGATTTGATACTGAACGGCGACGCCCGCATTTATCGCCCCGAGACAGAGGAGGAAGCGGCGGAGCGTCGCCGTGACGTCAATCCAACCCCGACGACAGCGACACGGACGCTACACCGAGCCTGTTGCAACAGAACCATGTCGGCGTAGCGGCCATTTTGGTCCACATGAGCACGTCGCGGCAGCGGAGGCTGCGGCGGATGGTGTCGGCGTCCCTTGCCAGCACGAGTAGATGTCGTAAGGACACTCGGGGCGCGCCCAACCAGGGTTACCGTCTTCGGGTCGGCGACGTCGAGTCGTCGCAGCTACCAACGTGCGGATGGAGCGAACACACCGGTTGGGTCGACCGTGTGTCGGGCCGCTTCCAGTCGCTCCGATTCGGTTGTGGTCCATCCTGCCCGCACCAGATTCATCGACCCCGTGCCTGCGAGGTTGAGGAATGCGCGGTCGGCGGAATCGGCCGTGAAACGCGAGAGGAGTTCGTCGAGCACGCCTGGTAGGTCCGCCGCGATGGCCGGCTCGGCAACCCCGATCAGATACAGGCAGAATGCGGCCGAACGTCCGCCCGCAGAGCCGGGGGATCGCGGCGACCGATCCAAGGCCCCGCCCATCAATCTCAATTCGACTGTGGCGACGGGCAGGTCGGCAGCGGACAGGACCGCGTCGATTGTCTTTTCGGTCATCGTCGACAACAGCAGCCCGCGCTCGATCACCGGCAACGGTTCGACCGGGTCCATGTGAATCGAGGCCAATGCGGTCATCGGCATGGTGGCCACCGTGTCGATGATGGGTCCGGTGATCGAGCGCATCGGCGCGAGTAGTTCCTGGCCGCGTTCGGCGGATCCGACGTGGGCGTACCGCAGGTGTAGGACGGTGCGGCCACGAAGCTCTACCGCGAGGGCGGGGTCCGGCGGCAAGTGCAGGAGCGCGATCGATGTCGACACGGATTCCGGCACAGTTTGCACCCAGGTTCGCCATGCGTGAAGAACGCTGGGGGCGTCGTCGAGATCGAAGAACATGCCACCGCCGAACACCGTGTGCATCGGCAGCAGATCGATCACCATTTCGGTCACGATGCCGAACCCGCCGCCGCCCCCGCCCCGCAGCGCCCAGAACAACTCGCCGTCCGTGTGCTCGTCGACCATGGTCACTCGGCCGGCGGCAGTGACGATCTGGAACGAGCGCACCAGGTCGGCGGCGAATCCGATGGTTCGACCCAGCGGGCTCAGCCCACCGCCGAGGGTGTATCCGACAGCTCCCGCAGCGGTGGATGACCCGGACGGTGCGCCGAGATCGAACACCGCGGCCGCGTCGAGTACTTGCTGCCACCGGACACCGGCACCGACGTTCGCAGTGCGCGCACCGGCATCGATGTGTACGTCGCTCAACCGCCGGGTGGAGATCATGATCGACGTGTCGTCCGTCGCGCGGGCACCATGGCCGGTGGCTTTGACGGCCACCCCGTAACCGGCGGCTGCTGCGACTCGAACCGCCGCCGCGACGTCGCCGGCATCGGCGGCGACGACCACTGCGGCCGGTGAATGAGCCACGGCGACATTGAATCCGGCCACCTCGTCGTCGTATTCCGCGGAACCCGGGCCCCATACCGACCCCCGTGTGGCGCGATCCAACAGGTCGGTTATCGAGGTCGTCTCGGCGAATGTCATGTGTTCCTTATCGTCGTGTGGAGGCTGTGGTGTCGTTCGTCCTCTTTCGTTGTACCGCAACGTGTTCGACAAGTGCGACCGGTCAACAGTGGGCGGTGACTGCTCCCCGGGAGATGCAGTCGGTGCGCTTACGAAGGCGGGAACACTCCGTCGAGTCGCGCCACACCGCCCCTCACCAGCACAAACTCGAGGCGCTTCGCTGAGTCGACGGACGGCAGCCCGCGACCAGACCCGCCTGGCTGCGATTCGTAGGTTCGATGGAGACACAAGGAAAAGCGACGGGTTCGTAAGCAGACACCATCAGCCGAGTGGCGGCCATCGAATGTCCATCATGCCCGGCAAGGTGAACCCCACTCAGTGCGAGGCAACGGTGATGGTGTGCATTCAGGTGATCGCCGACGACACCGCCGTGGCGTTCGCCGGTACGCAGGGCAACTTCGAGCTCAACGCGATGCGCCCGATCATCATCGACGACGTGCTCCATTCGGCCACGATTCTCGGCGACATGTGCGCGAAGTTCACCGAATACTGCGTCGACGGAATCGAATTGAATCGTCCCACCATCGCGGGTTACGTCGCCCGGTCGCTGATGCTCGTCACTGCACTGTCCCCCGTGATCGGGTACGAGAAGGCGGCGGCGATGGCGCACCGGGCTCTGGCCGACGACAGCATACTGCGCGACGCGGCCCTGGCCATCGGATTCGTCGACGGCGACGAATTCGACCGTATCGTCGACCCGGCAAGAATGATCGGTATCGACATTTCCGATAGCAGCGAGTGAAAGCATCGATTGTTCGACGGTCACTTTCTTGCTTCACTGAATTGGAACGCACACCCAACGAAAGGATCACCCAATGCGCGTACTTCTGGTCAGTGGATCCTCGGGAATCGGACGGTCGATCGCGTCGGCCGTTCTCGACCGCGGCGGCGAAGTCATCCTCGCTGGGCGACACCGCGATTCACTCGATGCTGCAGTCTCGGAGCTGGGTCCGGGGGCGAGTGCGTTGACGATCGATCTCGGGGACCAGGCATCCATTGCACTGGCTGCCACGTCGGTCGGCGCGGTGGACCGCGTCGTCGGTCTCGCAGCAGATCACGCGAACGGGCCCGTCACGGAACTGGACGCGGGTGCCATACGACATGCGTTCGACGCAAAAGTGATCGGGCCGATCCTGTTGGCCAAGCACTTCTCGCCGCAGGTTCGCGAGGGGGGTTCGTTCCTGTTTTTCTCCGGCGTCGCCGCCTGGAAACCTGCGCCCGGCCTGTCGGTGATGGCGACGGCGAACGGGGTGGTGGCGTTCCTGACCTCGTCGGCGACGTACCGAACCCGCGAGGTCGTTCGTATCGCGCAGACGCTGTACACGTTCTGGAACACCGGCAACACCGCGTACCTCGACCGAGCAGTGGACCCCGGCTTCGTCGACAACACATCGAATGGCAGAGCCGGGCCCGCTGTCGGGGGTTGGGTTTCGATCTCTTCTTCAAGTCGAAGGAAGTCGACAGCGAGGCTGTAGCGAATGCCAAGAGAATTTGCGGACAGTGTCCCGTGTCGACCGCGTGTCTTCGGTACGCGATCGATTCTATAGAGCTACAAGGGATTTGGGGCGGAACTACACCGTCTGTGCGGCGGTGGATCCGACTTCCGCGGGTAAGTGGAACAACAGAACGTCGTTGGCTCATTCGGTAGCCTGATGCGAGGTCTGAGTCGCATTTTCCGGAGGCCGGCGACGACGAGGTGCGACGCCGGCCTCCGCATCACGCTGTCACGGCATTGGCGTGCGAGATATGTTCTGCAGCATCACTATCAGTGCCGGACAGAAAGTCGAGAATCGCTTCCGCGAAAGGTGCGGGGTTCTCGAAGAAGGCGAAGTGTGCGCCACCTTCGGCTTCGGTGAACTTCCTGAAGCGAGCACCGGCGATGTGGTCCGTGGTCCAGATCTGTGAAGCGGGGGCAACATGACTGACCTCGCCTGCGATGACCAAAGTGGGCACGTCGATCGTCGGGAGAATGTCTCGCCAGTCCTGCATGATGTGATCGAACAGCAATCGAGCGCCCCATGCGGCCGGTAGCTTCAGGTTTTCACGGTACAACCACTCCAGATCGTCGGCCGGGATGTTCGGGGTGAGCATCGACACCAGAAAGTCGTGGCGAGCGGTGGGTCCATCGGGGCCGGCGACCGCGGAAGCGAACTGAGCAGCGCCCTCGAAGTCGAGAATCGCACCGGCTTGCTTCGCATCTTCAGCGGTCATCCACGGCAGCACAGCGCAGGCGCTCGGCTGGTCGACGATGACGAACTTCTCGAATTTGGACGTCCCGTGTGAATCGAGATAGCTCCACAGAACCGACGCGCCCATCGAGTGGCCGAGAAACGTGGCCCGTTCGACGCCGAGATGGTCGAGGACCTCGTCCAGGTCCGCCGCGAGTCGGGCTATGCGCGCACCCGTGGAGGGCTTGCTCGACTCGCCGTGGCCGCGCTGATCGAAGCTGACGACCCGTACCGACTCCGACAGCAGAGGTATGACCCGATCGAACATGGCGCGAGACTGCGACCAACCATGCAGCATGACCAAGGTGCGTCCCGACGCGACGTGCCCGGTGTCATGAACATCGAGGATGCAGCCGTCGCTTGTGGTGAATGAACTCATGTGTCGATCCTCCATCGTCTGTGATCGCGGGACGGTCGAGGCTGTCCGACGCGAAGTAACCTGTGACTGATTGTGGCCCTGGAGTGACTGCCATCACCATGAACAAACGTCGAAGAAGAGCGCATTTTTTCCGTCATTATGTAGAAAACGACTGGACAGCGGCTCGGATCAGCGCCTGACGATCTCGAGCAGATGCAGACCGACGTGCATCGACAGTCGGTCTGCGCCGGAATCGAGATCGATACCGGCTGCGGCCCGGATCTGTTCGAGCCGGTAGTAGAGAGAAGTTCGGTGCATGTGCAGGGCGGTCGCGGTACGTGCAATCGAGCCACCGTTGTCGAGGAAACTACGCAGCGTCTGCACGAGCTTGCCTGACTCGTCGGCATCGATCAGGTCTCGTAGTGGCTGCGGAACAGTGGTCCACACCAGCGATGACTCGGGGAGATCGAGGAGCACAGCGTCGATTCCGAGGTCGTCCCAGAAGACGACGGTGTCCTTGATCGACGCCATGCGTGCAGCCGCTTTCGCTGCAATGTCCGCACGGTGCCGTGCCGTGAACGCATTGGCCAAGCCGCCTGTCACGGTCCCGATCCCGATCCACGTGCTGTCCGAACCATCGCCCAGGAGTCGCGTCAATTCCGACTCGATCTGGCGGGCCTGCCGCTCCAGATCGCTCCGGTCCATCGGCGATCCCTTGACCTGCAGCAGTACGGCACGGTCCTCGGTGATGTAGGCGCGTGCGCTCTTCGACTGAATTCGGGTCACGGTGTCGATCGCGACCCGCAATGCAATCTCCACCGGGGTGTTCGAGTGATCCGAACGGTCGGCTACCACAACGGTGACGGTGATGCTGTCGAGAGCTGACAGGTCCCTGCTCTCCTCGAAGTAGGCGAGTGCGCCCTGCCTGGCTTGTGCGTCCTCGGAGAGCACATCACGCAACGCAGTTCGCCGCTCGAGTTGTTGTGGATCGGATGCGAGCGAGTCCGCGTACATGTGTGATGCGATGTCACGGCTGACTTTTTCGATGTGGTCGATTTCGTCATCGGTCAGCGTCTGATCGGCATCGATGACCATCAGAAGTCCGATCAACATGCCAGGGCCGTACAGGGGCACGCACAGCCTGGACTTGAGCCCCAGCACGATGCTCCCTTCGAGTATGTGCGGGCCGTGCCACCGGGCCGCGCCTTGGCCCAGAACGAATCTGCCGATCTCGTCGCCCGCGTCGCGGTCGAGCATCGCGCGTATGCGGACGGTGTCCTCGTCGCCGAAATGGCGACTCGAGAAGATCAGCCGCACCGCCGGATCGTCGATGACGACCGAGCGGCCGAGGAACTCACCGAGCTCGTCCACCAGCGAGCGAACCTCGGCACCGGCAATGATCGGACTGGTCATTCAACCCATCTTCCAGGCAACTTCTACAAAACGTGGATAAATCCGTCCGAAATCGCAACGCGGTGCCATGTTGCGTGGCTCACTGCCGATCGATACTCGAACGTACAACCAAGCCTCCTTCATCGGCTGTACGCATTACCAATCAGCACCAGCCGACCGGGAGCACATCGCTCTAGGAGTCACGCAATGACACACACTCCCAGCATCATCGGTTGGGCACACACCGAGTTCGGCAAACTCGCTGACCCCGACGTCGAAGCGCTCATGGCGCGTGTCGCCAGCACAGCTCTCGACCACGCCGGCGTCAGCTCCACCGATGTAGACGCTGTCCACGTCGGGGTCTTCAACTCCGGATTCTCGCCACAGAGTTTCGACGCTGCTCTCGTAGGAGCAGGCACACACGAACTCGGCGCTACACCCGCAGTTCGGTCCGAAAATGCTTGTGCCACAGGCAGCGCAGCGCTGTACGCCGCGCTCGATTTCATAGAGAGCGGTCGGGGCCGGATTGCGCTCGTCGTCGGCGCCGAGAAGATGACAGCAACACCGGGTGCGCAGGTCGGTGACATACTGCTCGGCGCGACACATCTGGCAACCGAGGCGTCGTACGGCAGCTTCCCCGGCGTCTTCGCCTCGCTCGCCACCCAATACGGCGACCGGTACGGCGATCCGCGGGACGCGTTGGCAACAATTGCCGCCAAGAACCATCGCAACGGCGTGGCGAACCCGTACGCGCACATGCGAAAAGACCTGGGCTTCGAGTTCTGCCGGACAGTGTCCGACCGCAATCCTTTCGTCGTGGCTCCGCTTCTACGTACGGACTGTTCGATGGTCTCGGACGGCGCTGCTGCTCTGGTGGTTGCCTCCGCTGATGTGGCGCGGACGGCACGGCGCGCTGTGACGATCAAGTCGAGAGCGCACGCGAACGAGGCCATGGCGATAGCGAACAGGCGAGATCCGTTGGTCTTTCAGGGTGCCAAGACCGCTTTTTCGAACGCCCTTCGCGACGCGGGTGTCACCTTGGACGATCTGGACCTCCTCGAGACCCACGACTGTTTCACCGTGGCAGAGTTGCTGCAGTACGAGGCCTTCGGGCTTGCCGAGACGGGTAAAGGCGGAACGATCCTTGCCGAGGGGGTCACCGAACGCGATGGGAAGTTGCCGGTGAACGTCTCCGGCGGACTCAAGTCCAAAGGCCACCCGATCGGCGCGACGGGCGTCTCGCAGCACGTGATGGCGGCGATGCAGCTGACCGGGGAAGCCGGCGACATGCAACTGCCGCGCGCAGATCGTGCTGCTGTCTTCAACATGGGCGGGGCAGCTGTCGTGAACTACGCAACGATTCTGGAGGCAGTTCGATGACCGCCACCGTTGCCGCGAGTCGTCGTGCGATGAACCTCGCGGAGATGCTGACCACCAATGCCAAGCGAATTCCCGATCGCCCAGCGGTAGTCTGTGGTCCGGTGCGGTGGAGCTGGAAGGACCTGGACGCCGCGGTGAACCTGCTGGCCGGCGATCTACGTCGTCGGGGTGTAGCCAAGGGCGACGTGGTGCTGGTGCACAGTCCGAATCACGTCGAATTCGTTCAGGCGATGTTCGCGATCTGGCGAGTCGGCGCGATCTTGGCGCCGACGAACGCCCGGATCACTCCCGGTGACGCCGCATCGATCGCGGCGGTGTGCAAGCCTGTCGCTCTCGTGAGTCACCGGGATTGCGGCGACCATGCTGCCGCGATCGCCGACGCTGTCGACCTGACTGCGGGCACCTTGTGGATCGCTTCCGAAGGCGCTGATTCGATTGCTGCGCTTGCCGATACCGAGATCTCCGCATCCGATGTATTCGGCAACGAAGGCGTCGACTCCGAGGACCACGCGTGGTACTTCTTCACCTCCGGCACCAGTGGAACCCCGAAGGCCGCGATACTGACGCACTTTCAGTTGAGTTTCGTCATCAACAACCACCTGGCCGATCTGATGCCGGGTACCAGCGAAGACGATGCATCGCTCGTCGTCGCACCGCTGTCCCACGGCGCAGGAGTGCATCTCCTACCTCAGGTAGCTGCGGGAGCAGCGACGATCCTGACCGAATCCGCGAGCCTCGACGGCAACGAGGTGTGGGCGACGATCGCCCGCGAGCACGTGAGCAACGTCTTCACCGTTCCCACGATTCTGAAGAAGCTCGTCGAGCACCCCGCCGTGCACGAACACGACCATTCGTCGCTCGAGTACGTCATCTACGCCGGTGCACCGATGTACGCAGTCGATCAGGAAGCAGCTCGAAAGGTGCTGGGCGACGTCCTTGTTCAGTACTACGGGCTCGGAGAAGTCACGGGTAACATCACAGTGCTTCGCCCCGGCGAACATGGGCGCAAGGGGCTTACCGGTGTCGATTTCGGAAGCTGCGGACGACCTCGAACCGGTATGCACGTCGTTGTACTCGCCGAGGACGGAACGGCGGTGCCGACGGGCGAGCAAGGTCAGATCTGTGTCGCGGGACCGGCAGTGTGCGCGGGGTATCTCGACAACGACAGTGCCAACGCGGAAGCGTTTCGCGACGGTTGGTTTCATACCGGCGATCTCGGCCGATTCGACGAGCAGGGATTCCTGTACATCACCGGTCGGGCGTCGGACATGTACATCTCCGGAGGGTCGAATGTGTACCCCCGGGAGATCGAAGAAAAGATATTGAAGCACCCGTCGGTGATCGATGTGGCGGTGGTCGGCATTCTGGACCCGGTATGGGGAGAGATCGGAGTCGCGGTGTGGGTGTGCTCCGAGTCCGACGCGACCACGTCGGAAGAACTCAGTGCTTGGCTCGCGCCCTCCGTCGCCAAGTACAAACTGCCGAGGCACTTCGTGCAGTGGTCGGCGTTACCGACCACTGCATACGGCAAGGTGGCCAAGAAAGATGTCAAGGCGGAATTGAAGATTCGCGGCGTGGAGGCTGTGGCGGTGAGTGGACGATGACTCTGACGACGGACTCGGCCGCGCTCGTATTTCCGGGGCCACGCCACCCGGATCGCCGACACACGGTACCGACTCATACATCCTCGGTGAACGTCACGCTCGAGCCGAACATTCGGCTGATCGACGCGCTGGACATCGTTGCCGATCGACATGGCGCCTCGTCGGCCCAGTTCGAACTCATGGGCGGCACATTGGACCGCATCTCGTACTGCTTTCCAGCGTGCGGCACCGGTGAGAACCCGGTCAGCTACAGCGAGACACACGAGTCCGAGGTACCTGCTCAATTGCTCATTGCCTCGGTGACCTTCGGCTATCGGAACGGTGAGCGGTTCATGCACTGCCATGCCGCGTGGATCGATGCGTCAGGAACGCTTCGTGCCGGCCACCTCTGGCCCGAGTCTCGTTTGGGGGCAGTCCCGGTGTACGCAGTTCTGCACACCCTTTCGGGTGTGGACATGGTGAGCTCGGTTGATCCCGAAACCCGTATGCCCGCGTTCACACCAGTGGCGCCGGCACACGTGTCAGGCCGACAGCGCGATCAGGCGCGCGCAGTGATAAGCCGAATTCTGCCCGGTGAAGACATCGTGATGGCCGCGGAGGAAGTGTGCCGCACCAACGGTTTCGAGCGCGCGCTGGTACGCGCAGGCGTCGGCAGTCTTGTCGGTGGTTGCTTGCAGCGTCGAGATTCGGACAAGCTCGTCGACGGCCCGGCAACGGAAATCGTGACGATTCAAGGATCTATCGTTCCGGACGCCGACGGTGCTCCGCGCGGAACCCTGTCGGGGATCCTGGTCGACCTGCGCGGTGATGTGCACGCGGGTTCGCTACTGCGAGGCCGGAATCCGGTCGCAGTCACCTTCGAACTACTGATCATCGAGGATTCGAGGAACACATGAACGACAGACTAGAGGGTAAAGTCGCCATCGTTTTCGGCGCTGGATCGAGCGGCGCTACCCTGAGCAACGGGCGCGCCGCAGCGTTGGCGTTCGCACGCGAAGGAGCGGTGGTCGCCGCGATAGACAGAAGTCCGGCCGAGGCCGAACTCACGGCCAAGGAAATCGTTCGTGAGGGTGGTAACGCCAAGGCGTTCTCTGCCGACGTCACCGACGAGGAACAGGTTCGTGCCGCAGTGGCGGACGTAGCCGAGAGTTTCGGTCCACCTACGGTGTTGCACAACAATGTCGGCGCGGCCAGGGTCGGGGATATCACCGAACTCGATCTCGCCGCATGGGATGCTGCCATGCAGGTCAATTTGACCGGCGTTTTTCTCGCATGCAAGCACACCATTCCTTGGATGTTGGAGGCGGGAACCGGTTCGATCATCAACGTGTCGTCGCTGGCCGCCGTCCGTCACACCGGGTACAACTACCCCAGTTACATGGCGTCGAAGGGTGCCGTCGATCAGCTCACGGTCTCCGTGGCACTCGAGTACGCCTCCCGCGGTATCCGCGCCAACGCGATTCTTCCCGGCCTGATCAACACACCCTTGGTGTCGCAGCAGATCGTGTGTGGCGACGAACGTCAAGCTGCCAGGGAAATGGCGGAGCGCGATGCTGCCAGCCCGACCGGGCGCATGGGATCGCCGTGGGATGTTGCCCACGCCGCTGTCTTTCTGGCCTCCGACGAAGCCGCCTACGTCAACGGTGTCATGCTGCCGGTCGACGGTGGGCTCTCCATGAGGTCTCGATGACCGCCGAACGTTCGGTCGCTGCCCTGGTTTTCGGTGTCGGTGAACGACGGCCGGTCGTCGACGAGGCGGCCTGGATCGCCCCGACGGCGGCCGTCATCGGTTCCGTGGAGCTAGGGCGCGACGTCAGCATCTGGTACGGCGCATCTCTGCGAGCGGACGCCGAAGAAATTCGAATCGGATCGGGCACCAACATCCAGGACAACTGCGTCGTGCACACCGATCCAGGAATGCCCGTCTCCATCGGAAACCACGTCACCGTCGGGCACGACGCCATCCTGCACGGATGTCGAATCGAGGACGGTGTGCTGGTCGGCATGGGCGCCGTGATCATGAACGGCGCAGTGATCGGCGCAGGCTCGCTGATCGCAGCGGGCACCGTGATCACCGAGGAAACCGTCGTCCCGGCAGGTTCGCTGATCGCCGGTGTGCCGGGAAAGATCAAACGCGCGCTCGACGCGGATGCCATCGCGGCGAACGGTGGCAATGCTCACCACTACGTCGAACTTGCAGCGGAGCACCGACGTGCACTCGAGGCAGTGCGATGAGCGCCCCGGTGCACGGCGCGGTTCGGCTCGCTCTCGAATCGCTACCCGACGAGATAGTCGTGACCGACCCGGACATCGTCGTTGCCTACGCTCGTGACCAATCGCGGTTCACCGACAACGGTGTGCCGTTGGCTGTTCTGATGCCCCGCACCACCGATGAGGTTGCGCTGTGCATGCGTCTCGCGCACGAGTGCGGCGTTGCCGTCGTCCCGCGCGGTGCTGGTAGCGGATTGAGTGGAGCGGCCAACGCGTCGTCCGGGGCGGTTGTGCTCAGCCTGCACCGTATGACGGCGATCAAAGAGATCGATGTGGTCAACAGAATTGCAGTGGTCGAACCAGGGGTGGTTACCGGCGATTTACGAAGCCGGGCAGCGGAATCGGGACTGTTCTATCCGCCCGACCCGGGTAGCGTCGATTTCAGCACGATCGGCGGCAACGTCTCGACCAATGCAGGCGGAATGTGCTGCGTCAAGTACGGCGTGACGGGTGACTTCGTCCTGGGACTCGAAGTGGTCCTGGCCGACGGACGAGTCATGCGTACCGGTCGACGGACGGTCAAGGGCGTCGCCGGCTACGACCTGACCAGTCTCATGGTCGGATCGGAGGGAACGCTCGGAGTGATCACCGAAATCACCGTGAAACTGCTTCCCGCACCTCGACAGGCGCAGACGCTTGTCGCGTCGTTCCCCTCGCTCGCAGGCGCAGGATCCGCCGTCGGCGACATCTCCTCGTCCGGTTCGACACCGTCGATGCTCGAGATCTTGGATCGCACGACGGTTCAGGCGGTGAATGCGTTGTCCAAGATGGGAATCGGTGACGACGTCGATGCGCTTCTGTTGGTGCAGAGCGACGACGTGGACGCACTCGAAGTGCTGTCGAAGATCGAATCGATCTGTACCGACAACGGCGCGACCGACGTTGCGGTCAGTTCCGACCCCACGGAGGCTGCAATGCTTCTCGAAGCACGTCGGCTTGCGCTTCCGGCGCTGGAGCAACTCGGGGACTGGCTTCTCGACGACGTGGCGGTGCCGTGCTCTGCCATCACGGATCTGATCGCCTCGGTGGAATCCATTGCAGCCGAATACGGCCTGACCATCGGAGTGTTCGGGCACGCAGGTGACGGCAACCTGCATCCGACCGTCATCTACGACGAGAACGATCCGTCGAGCCGCACCGCAGCTTTGGCCGCATTCAACGCGATCACCGAGCGGGCCTTGGAACTCGGCGGGACGATCACCGGTGAACACGGCGTGGGTCGGTTGAAGTCGAGTTGGCTGGAAGTCGAGCTCGATGACGTCGCGATCGCTGCACAACGCGCAGTGAAGGTAGCGCTGGATCCGGCGGGGATCTTGAA
This sequence comes from Rhodococcus sp. WWJCD1, assembly GCF_002258735.1. Lineage (NCBI taxonomy): Bacteria > Bacillati > Actinomycetota > Actinomycetes > Mycobacteriales > Nocardiaceae > Rhodococcus > Rhodococcus sp. WWJCD1. The sequence continues at coordinate 118,214 of NZ_NOXY01000005.1, read as the reverse complement.
TCCGTGCGCGGTGCTCGCAGGAGGATCCGGAACTCGCCGGTGACACCGCCGCCAACCTGTTATACATGTGAAGTAGATGTATAACAGGTTGGATGGGTCGACGCCCATTCGGAGAAGGGGCGTGTCCTGTGGACTACGACGTGGTTTTGGTCGGTGGCGGAATCATGAGCGCCACACTGGGAATGTTGCTGCGCAAGGTTGCCCCGGAGTTGTCGATTCTCGTGTTGGAGCGATTGGACGGACTCGGTCTCGAAAGCTCGTCTGGTTGGAACAACGCGGGGACGGGGCATGCCGGCCTGTGCGAGTTCAACTACACGCCGTTGAACGCCGACGGAACGATCGACGTCAGCAGTGCGGTGACGGTCGGTGAGCAGTTTCAGGCCTCGAAACAGTTCTGGGCCACGCTCGTGCGCGATGGAATGCTCGGTGAGCCCGAGGATTTCATTCGCACCGTGCCGCACTTCGGATTCGCGCACGGCGCGGACGGTATCGAACACCTTCGCCTGCGTCATGAAGCGCTGCAAGGCAATCCGCTCTTCGACGGAATGACGATGACCCGGGATCGGGACCAGATGTCCGAGTGGCTCCCGCTGATGTTCGACGGCCGGTCGCCGAGGGGCGAGGTTGCTCTCTGTCGCAGTGGCGGAGGCACCGACGTCGACTACGGGGTGATCACCCGGCGGCTGTACGAGGGTTTGGCAGGCCAGGGCGCAGACATCCGAACTGGCCAGGATGTACGTTCGCTGAGTCGTTCGCGCACCGGCTGGGACCTGAAGGTGCGAGATATCGCCGGCGACCGAACCTATGGTGTGCACGGTGCATTCGTGTTCCTGGGTGCAGGCGGCGGCACGTTGCCCCTGCTGCAGCGGGCGGGCGTCGACGGCATCAGTGACTACGGCGGATTCCCGATCAGTGGGCAGTTCCTACGGACAGATGCGGCACATCTGGTGGCCGGCCATCACGCCAAGGTCTATGGTCACGCCGAACCGGGTGCGCCCGCCATCTCCGTACCGCACCTCGACACGCGGGTCGTGGACGGCCGCAGATACCTCATGTTCGGTCCGTTCGCGGCATTCTCGCCGCGGTTTCTCAGGCGTGGAGGCTTGATGGATCTGCCCAGATCGGTGACGCCGCAGAATTGGACGACCTACGCCGGTGCGGGGATCCACAACCGAGAGATGGTCCGATACCTCGTCGGTCAGTTGGCGATGTCGCAGGACGCACGCATCCGTTCTCTTCGGCGGTTCGTCCCTACTGCGGAGGCCGCGGACTGGCAGTTGGCGACGGCCGGGCAACGGGTGCAGGTCGTCAAACGCATCGGGGGCCGCGGAGCCATCGCCGGATTCGGAACGGAAATCGTCACCCCGCGTGAGGGGCGACTCGCTGCACTGCTCGGGGCGTCGCCTGGAGCGTCCGCGTCGGCCTCGATCATGCTCGATGTACTCGAACGAAGCTTTCCTGACCGCATGATCGGATGGCGCGACGCGCTCGACGACGTGGTTCCCGGCGTCGGGTCTCGGGTCGTCGACGGGGCCGACGGGGTGTTGAAACTGTTCGATCCGGCTCGACAGTGAGAGTGTGTCGATCGTGATCGAAAACGAGGCAGGCGGACTGACGGATCGTGTCGAGAGCGAGCTTCGACGCTGCATCAGCGACGAAGTGTGGCCTCAGGGCTCTCTGATTCCGTCCGAGAACGAACTCGCGTCCACTCATGGTGTCAGCAGGACGGTTGTGCGCGAGGCGATTTCGAGACTGCGCACAGCTGGGTTGGTCCAGACCCGAAAGGGCAGGGGATCGGTCGTGCTCGCCAAACCTCCTTCCGGTGATTTCGGTCGGTCGCTGGAATCGGTACACAACCGGGCCGACCGTGTCCATTTGCTCGAACTTCGACGGGCTGTGGAAGTGGAGGCGGCCGCTCTCGCAGCAACGCGGCGTACCGACGGCGCGGTGGCCTCTCTCGACGCGTCTCTCGATGCGTCCATCGCTGCCCCGGTCGACGCAAGTGATGCGGTGGCGGCCGACTTCGTGTTCCACCGAGCCGTCGCACTCGCGTCGAACAATCGCTTTCTGCTCGAGGTGCTCGACAGCCTCGGAGCCGCGGTCATCACGCGACCGTACGTCGGTGAAGACGGGCAGGACAGCGCACACCAACGCAGGGTTCTCGACGAGCATCACCGAATCCGCGACGCCATCGCGGCCGGTGATCCCATGGGAGCGGCCGCGGCCATGCGGACGCACCTCGATGCCTCGCTCGTCAGACTCGAACGCTCCTGACGGGCGTCCGAGGGAGGGCGTATCGAAGATGCGTGGGCCGTACAACTACGCTATCGTCGTGCCAACCGGACCCGTGGGTCCACTTAGTAAAGGGTGGGTAAGACATGGCGGCATCGGCCGAGGTACGTCCACAACGGGCTGAACCATCGACATTGACCATCACGTTGGTGCTGGCGCTTGCTGCAGCAGCCTTCGCGCTGGCGCAGACGACGGTCGTTCCGGCTATCGGCGATCTGGCGACGTCGCTCGACACCTCGTCGGCAAATGTGGCGTGGGTACTGACGGGTTACCTCATCTCGGCGGCGATCATGACTCCTGTGGTCGGCCGGCTCGGGGACATGTACGGCAAGCGCAGACTGATCCTGATCGTCCTGGTCGTCTTCACTGCGGCGAGTGTCGTTGCAGCGCTTGCGCCGAACGTCTGGGTTCTGGTCGCTGCGCGGGTGGTTCAAGGCGTCGGCGGCGGTCTGTTTCCGCTGTGCTTCGGCATCATCGGCGACGTTCTCGACCGAAAAGCGCGCGCTGCCGCGCTCGGGCTGATCTCGGCCATCGCCGGATTGGGGGCCGGCTTGGGTCTGCTCCTCGGCGGTCTGCTCGTCGATCATGCCTCCTGGCACTGGATCTTCTGGTCGGGCGCGATCCTTTCCGGTCTGGCTGCCGCCGGATCTTTGCTCTTGCCCGCGACCGGACCGAAAAATGTGGGACGAGTGGACTTCGTCGGACTTGTTCTGCTTGCGATCGGTCTCACGGCCCCGCTGCTCGCGCTCAACAAGGGATCGACGTGGGGGTGGACGTCAGCGTCGACGCTGGGATTGGCGATTGCCGGGCTCGCTGTACTTGCTGCTTTCGTCTTTGTTGAGACCAAGGTCGCCGACCCGCTGGTCGACGTGCGGGCACTTGCGAGACCGATCGTTGCCGTCACCAACCTCGCCACTCTTCTGATCGGTGCGAGCATGTTCGGGATCTTCGTGCTGATCCCGCAGATCTCGCAGCTGCCCGAGCAATCGGGCTACGGCTTCGGTCTCGATGCCACCGGTTCCGGTCTCGTACTTTTGCCAGGCTGTCTCGGAATGCTCGTCGCGGGCGCTCTGGCAGGACGCCTCATCGGAAGGTTTGGCGGCAAGCTCGCGCTACTGATCGGAACCGTTGTCACCACAGTCGGTCTGGCGTTGCTCGGTTTCGATCACAGCGGCCAGGCGCAGGTCATCGCCTTCTCGACGATTGTCCTGTTTGGCGTCGGGATGAGCCTGTCGGCAATGCCGAACTTGATCATCGACAACACACCCGCAGAAGAACGCGGTCAGGCAACAGGGATGAACGTGCTGTTCAGGTCGCTGGGAACTGCCATCGGATCGCAGGTCGTTGCCACGATCATCGCCGGGAGCGTCGGCGATGGCAGTCCCTTGCCCAAGGACAGCGCATTCACGACGTCGTTCTGGTTGGCTGCAGGGGCATCGATCATCGCCCTGATCGTCAGTGCGGCGCTGCCGAAATCACGCACCGTCGACACCGACGTTTCCGGTGTCGATACCGACGTCGAGGGCGCGACCCCAGTGCGGTGATGCACACTGAAGTAGTGACAACCACCGCGAACTCCGGACCGCCTGCCGACTGGTCGGACAGGCGGTCCGACGCGCGGGCGAACCACGAGCGGATCCTCGCGGCGGCCGTGGAGTTGTTCGCGGAAAAAGGTGTCAGCGCCACGATTCCGCAGATCGCCAGTCGGGCCGGGGTCGGAAAAGCAACTGTGTACCGCAGCTACCCGACCAAAAAAGACCTCGTCGCTGCGGTCGCAGCATTCCAACTCGAATGGCTCGGACGGTACATCGATCAGGCAGCAGAGAATCTCGACGATCCGTACGAGACACTGCGAATCATGTTCCGGGACATCGTCGACAGACTGGCTCGCGACCGCTCACTCGCGGAGGCGCTGCCTGGAAGGGCCGAGGACAGCGAGCCCCTTGCGCGCATCATCGCGGAGGGGCAACGCCGTGGCAGTGTGCGAGAGGGAGTGACCACGCAGGACATCCGCGTGATGCTCGGGGGCGTGTCGCGAGTGTTGTTCGAAGCAGATGAGCACGACCCCCAGACCTGGCGCCGCTACGCCGACCTCATTCACAACGCAATCACGCTGTCTCCGAGATGATCTCGTCGAGCGCCACTTCGTACTCTCAGCGCAACTTCAGACCCGCTGCGGTGTAGGCAGCGTCGATGAAGGCCATGTTCGCGACCGCGTCGTCCGGACCGATCGCAAGTGCGGTGCCGCCGGCCAGGTGATCCGCGAACGCGTCGAGCTGGTATGTGTAGGTCGAGCGCAAGCCCAGATGTTCGACCGTCGTCCCATCCTCGGTGGTGACGAGTACCCGGTCGTCGCCGTATTGCAGGGCGTAGTCCGGTGCGTACACCTCGCCGCGATCACCTACCAGTCGCAACGTCATCTCGACATGATCTGCCACCATCGAGCTCGAGACGGAACCGGTTACCCTGCTCGGGAACTCGACCTCGAGATCGAACGACTCGTCCACCTGCCTCGACCGCTCGACACCGCGTGCGCCTGAAAGCGTCGGCTCGCCTCCAGCGACCCGATTACTCAGCTGACGCAGAGCATGAATTCTGTAGCACCCCATGTCCATGACCGCACTTCGGCCGAGTTCGTAACTCCATCGCGGATCAGCCGATGCGGGCGCGGCCATCTGCATCACTACCTCGGTTCGGCGGGATGGATTCCAGATCGGCTGTCATCCAGGCGTTTGCGGCAATGAAGGTCAACTCCGGAAGGACAATCCAGATGATTCAGACGTCTAAATCTTTGTTCCGTGTCCTGTGGCCCCCGGCAGCGAAATCCCGGCCGTACAACGACAGTGACGAAACTTGCCGGCTCGACGTCGAAGCGAGGTGGGGTCACACAGACTCACCTGCCTAGTGACGCCAGGGCGACGTCTATCTGCGACGAACGAGTCTCGTTGTCGCGAGTCCGCACAGAGTGTTGATGCGGTGTGGCGCGCTCGTCCACCGGAGACTGTAGATGTCCGCGACTGATCACGACTGTCCGGTGCCGGAGCACCGGCGCTAGTACGATGTCACGAGGGTGTCACAAGTCGGTACGATCGAACATGGACTCGTTCGGACGGTGATGTACGAAAACCGTTGTAAATAAACAAATATCGAGTCCAGGGACGTTCAGGTGAATCCACTTCTAGGGACTTAAAATCCGCACAGTGTCGGTTCGAGTCCGACTGGGGGCACCAGAATTCCTCAGGTCACAGCGCTATCACGCCTCGGTGAGCTAACCCGAACCGTTGATCGCGAATTGCCCTGCGGTCCAACGCAAAACGAACGGAAGTCCAGTCATGGCACCGATGAAGTGGTCGCCCGCCACGGGCTCGTAGTGCACGTCGGCACCCTTGGTGCGCCACTGCTCGATCAGGGCAGTCACGCCGGCCTCGGGGATGAAGCGATCGCCGATCCACTTGCTCTCGGAACCGTGGAAGAACGCGACCGGTGCCGACGGCGCTTCGGCACCCGGACGGTTCGCGGCGATCACCCGCCGCGCGATGTCGGAGTCGAACGGGTCGGGCTCGGACGCCAAGTCCTCGATTCGCATGCGTGCCAACCCGCCCAAGGCCAGGGGGAGGACGGACATGTCCTTGACCCAGGACGCCAACAGTAGCGCCTTCGGGCCGAACAGCTCGACCATCTCGGGGTGCTCACGCGCGAGACCCATGCTCGCCGCACCCAGCAGGCCGGCCGCGATGGTGCCGTTCATGGTGTCCAGCAGCATCGAGAAGTCGGTGGGTGTTCCACCGGCGACGGCGCCCACCAACCTCACGTCCGGCGCGTACCTCGGCTGCAGTTGTGCCGTCCACGTGGTGGCGATCGCGCCTCCGCTATAGCCGTAGGCCACCACTGGGCTGTCGGCGAGCTCCGGGGCGACGACCGCCATCCCGCGTAACGAGTCCAGGACGGCATGCCCGGCCATCGTGCCTTCGGAGTACGACATCCGCGGGCCTTGGTGATCGGCGACGAGGACGGCGTATCCGCGGGCGAGCCAGAGCGGCATCACCGGCGGGAGGTCGGCACCGACACCGTGCACGAGCCGGTACGACGGCGTGCTCTTGGCTCCGAGAGAATCGATGGCCACGTTGTGGGCGACGACGGGCCGCGGTCCGCGGCCGGTCCACGGCCGCCTCGGGATCAGCAGCGAGGCGGTGACGCCGGCGGGGAGACCCCGCGCGTCGGTCGATCGCACCATGAACTGATGCAGGGCGGTTCGCGGCCGAGGCACCAGACCGCGAGTCGTGCGCTGCCGGATCACCGCACCGGGCGCGAGGTCCTCGATGCCGGGAGGGGTGAGGAAGAAGGCGTCGTTGTCGATCGGGGTCGGAAGGATCGCGGCATGGGGATCGTCCGGAGGCTCCAGAGGCAGTCGTCGAGTCAATACGCGATCGAGCACACCGAACAGAGCCATGATCCCCCGACATTCTTCTCGAACCGTATCCATCCCCGCGGTCACCGTACAGTGCGAGGTGGTCGGAGAACGCAAAAATGGGGACGTCCCCGCGGGTCACACCCGCGGCCCCTGGTTCCCTTGGAATTCGCACAGTGTCGGTTCGAGTCCGACTGGGGCATCGAAGTTCCTACGAATCCAGCGTTGTGAACAAGAACAGCGGGTTCCCGCCCTCTCGATCGCTGCCCAGATACAGCTGGCGGTGATCAGACAACATGTGTCAACGTAGGGCGGTCAGCAGCACGGCATCGAGTTCCCCGGCCGGGAGCATCGGCAGCATGTGGTGGCTGCAGCCGGTCAGGACGACGGTGTGTGCGTTCGGGAGAACTTTCCCAACAGCTTCGGCAACACGAGAACCGTTGTGCACCTTACTCTCACCGGCAAAGACGACGGTGACGTCCGCGGACAGCGTCGCCCATCGACCTCCCTTGGGGCGGCGAGGAACCACTGGTTTCGCCGACGGGAGTCGGTGCCTCGCTCTGTGAGGTCGAGCCAGTCGGCGTCGCGCTGCGAATTCTGCGTTTCCCACCGGATCAGAGAACGCATCCGTTCGCGAGTCGGTCGCACCAGAAGTGGCACCGCGCGCAGAAAATACGCCAGCCGCATGCCGACGAAACACGAAGGGGGATCCAGCAGGACGAGCGCGCCGACGCGCTCCGGTCGGTGCAGCGCCTATGCGAGCGCCACCGTTGCCCCGTACCCATGTCCGACCATCGAAGTTCGCGTGGCAACGAGTGTTTCGAGGACTTGATCGAGCCAGGACATCAGGTTATCGACCGTGCGGATCGTTTTCGGACCGACCACGCTTCGTCCGGGGTCACCCATCGGCTCGATTGCGAAGACCCGGTTCTCCCGGGCCAGGGCCGCGACGTTGGCGAACCAGACGGTCGAGGTTGATCCGCCACCGGGCAGCAGCACCACCGGAGGTCCGTCGGCGGGTCCGGAGGCGTTGACTCGGGTTGTGCCGTAGTTGGATTCGACGTCGATGGTGTCGATGGGCAGCGGCCACTTCCCCAGCACGCGGTCGTAGGCCGAAAAGAATCTCTCAGCTGCGGTGCTATCAGAGAACCTACTCACCGAACCTCCTAAGTGTCTCGATAGTCGAGATATTAGATCATCGTGATAGTTGTGTGCACCGGCCACGCGCGCTCACATCGAATCGCCGAATCTGGTGGTCCGGTAGCCGGCTGGTTTTGGACCCCGGTCGGGGCGGAAATCCGGAACATTCCAGCAACGAAGTCGGGCTCCCCTCGCTTGCTGCTGCCTGTTAGAGTCGGATTACCGGAAGTAAAAGCGAGGGCTGTCAGCCCCGTTCATACGCCGCTCACCGAGCTGCCACTTCTCCTTTGGATGGAGACGTGTATGAGCCTGAAAAATGAGCGACCAGCCAACACAGATGAGGCGCAGGCCTCTTCGACGCGGCACCGTCCGCAGACTTTGAAAGCCGCCGCGGTAGCACTGGCCGGCCTTTCTGCAGTGTTTCTTTTCGAGATGCTCGACAACTCGATCCTCAACGTTGCCCTTCCTACCATCGGGCGTGAACTCGGTGCGTCGACCACCGCGCTGCAGTGGGTCTCCGGCGTGTACGCGGTCGTGTTCGGGGGACTGATGTTGCTGTTCAGTGCCATCGCAGACCGATTCGGGCGACGTCGAATGATGTTGAGCGGCCTGGTATTACTGGCGGTTGCCAGCGCGGCTACGTCCGTCGTCGAGACTCCCGAGCAGCTCATCGCAGTGCGTGCCGCGATGGGTGTCGCGGCGGCCATGACCACCCCCGGCTCCATGGCGCTCGCGTTCCGGCTCTTCGGTGAGGAGTCCTTACGCGTTCGAGCCCTCACCCTGATATCGACAGTCGGTCTGGTCGGGTTGGCGATCGGACCGACCGCAGGAGGCTTCGTTCTCGCTTTCGCGCCCTGGCAGGTCCTGCTTGTGATCAACGTACCCATTGCGATTCTCGCGTTCATCGGAATCCGCGTGGGCGTCATGAAAGACCTTCCCGAGGAGTTGCACCGCGACCCCCTCGATGTCGTTGGGGCGTTTTTCGGGACGGCCACCATCGTCCTGGCGCTCGTCGCGCCGACCCTGTTCGTCGAGGTGGGTCCCGAATCATGGACGCCGTGGGCAGCAACTACCGGAACCCTTGCTGCGGCAACGCTGTTCGTCGTCCGCGCTCGCACGGCAAGGTACCCGCTCTTGGACCTGAAGCTCGTCGCGCTTCCCCTCGTGTCCAGCGGTCTCGCCTACAAAGCCGCGTCCGGTCTCGCCATCGCCGGCCTCGGCTACATGGTCACACTGCAGCTGCAGCTCGCATGGGGATGGTCGCCGGCCCTCGCATCGATAGGGATGCTCCCTCAGGTCGTTGTGCTGCTCGTGGGCGGCCGACTCGTCGCGCCGTTCCTGCGACGAGTGGGGATGAACCACGCCGCCTGGATGAGCGCGGCGGCGGTGGTGCTGGGGCTGGCCGTCTTCGCCGTTGGTAGCCGATACGGGTATGTCTGGGTCGCTTTTGCTCTCGTCCTCGTCGCGGTAGGTATGCGCATAGTCGGTGTCGTCGCAGGTACCAACGTCATGGCAGGTCTCCCGGAGAGCCGCACCACCATCGGGGCCGCCATGGTCGACACATCGAGTCAGGTCGCTACCGGCGTCGGGATCACCGTCACCGGCACCATCCTCGCCGCTCTCTTCACGGGCAACATCTCGAGTACTACGTGGAGCGCCGAGCAAGCGGCCTCGTTCCAAACCGGAGTGACCGTAGCGGGGTTCGTCATCACGGCGGCGGCTGCAGCGCTGGTGCTGCTCGGCATGACCCGGGCGCGGTCAGGCCTTGGCGGACTCTGATCGCTCAGGGAGATATCAATCGAGGCGCGCGGACTTGGTTGCTTTGCTCGCCGAGTCGGCTGTGAGCATGGTGGCCGTTGTGACGTCTCCATCCACGTTGGCGGTGTGACGTGGTTGTGGAGAGGTCAGCGGCGCATCCGGGCACAGATCATCGAAAAGTCTTCTCGGGGAATGGTGAACAGTCCGCGACGAAAGGGAAGACCCCAGTGGGCAGCGTCTGGAATGAACGACAGTCGATCGACAAGCGGTCGTGCGTCCACGGGTGTGCAGGGGTGAACGTGGCGGCCAGTCTCCACGGCCGGAAGTTCTCGGTGATGTCGACTCGATAGGGCTCGTCCCCGGTGATGGTCGCCCATGCTGTGAATTGTCGGACGGGAGTACCGTTCTGGAGGCTCGTGCGGGGGGAGTAGAAGATCATTTCGTCGCCCGGCCGAGGTCGACCGAGACGCGTTCTCGCGCCGTGATCGGCCTGCGTGAAGCCACCCTTGGTGGCTGCCTCGACGTGGTCCAGGCTGACGGTGTTGATCCAGAACCGCTGCTCCGGCTTGTCCGTGGCGGGCCTCGGGCGGGTCTTCGGGGGCGTGTGGCTCGTCATGATCTTCGTGCGCGGTTCAGGCACGGTCGTGGAGGGTGATGTGATAGCCGTCGGGGTCGGCGAATGTGAACGTGCGGCCGAAGGGTCCGTCGATCGGCGCGGAGACGATCGTCTTGCCATCGGCGACGAGGGCATCATGGATGGCCTGAACATCTGTGGCGTGCAACCAGATTGCCGCACCGATGCCGGGCTGCGGGGTGGACGCGATGTCGGTGCCGGGGATGACGTCGCGGAGCGCGAATGCGATCGGGGACGTCTCGAAAACGACGGCGTGAGGCGGGCCGGCCTGCGAACGCACGAGACCGAGGTAGTGCTCGTAGAACGACTGCGATGCGGCGAGGTCGGTTGCTTGGAGGTTGATGAAGTCGGGTCCGGTGACAGCCATGGTGATGCTCCGTTTCGTTTGTCAGTTTGTTGACACACATCAAGCTATGTCAAACTACTGACATGAGTCAAGCGGATGAGGGTATCGACTTGAAGACGTCTCTGGGATACCAACTGAAGGAGGCTTCCAGTGCGCTTCGTGCCGCTATGGAAGCGGCCCTTCGGCCCCTCGGGATGACGGTGACCCACTACTCGTGCCTCGAGCTTCTGTCGCAACGTCCGGGCCTGTCGAATTCGGATCTGGCACGGGGCACCTTTGTCACGCGGCAGGCGATGAATGTTCTCCTGCAGTCACTCGAACGCGACGGATATGTAAGTCGGCCCGCTCGAGCACCCGTCGGCAAGGCCCTGCCCACCAGTCTCACTGCCGCCGGGCGACGGAGATTGGCCCGGGCGACGGTGGCCGTCAGGGCAATCGAGAAGCAGATGCTCGCAGGGTTGTCCGATCAGGACCAGGTCGCGACCCGGCGCATTCTGTCGACCATCATCGAGTCGCTGAACCATCCGAACGGTTGATCAGGGCGGCTCTTCGACGGCCCGCGCATTGTCCGATGAACTTTCAGATGTCCGCCAGGAACGGATCGATAGCCGTCCAGGTCGCGTCCGGCGCTTCCAAGTGGGGCAGGTGTCCGGCGTGGGCGATTTCGACGAACTGCGCGCCGGAGATCGCGTCGGCGATGGCCCGTCCGTAGGCCGGTGTGACAATTCGGTCGCTCTCTCCCCACACCACGAGCGTCGGCACTGTGATTGCGTCGAGCCGCGCCATCAGAGTCGGATCGCTCATGTTCCTGCCCGCCAGGGTTTCCATGGTGTTCCTATTTGCCAACTGCATCGCTCGCTGTTCATCGGTGAAAGTGCCGGGGTCGATGTATCCACGGTGCGGGTCGTGCCATGCGGCGTCGGCAAGTTCGCGAGCGTCGAGGGCGAAGAAATCCGCGACAGGTTCTCCGTCCACGATCGCTCCGACGCCGTCGATGACGACCACTGCTCCGATCGATGTTCGGTACTGCTCGGCACGGGCGGCCTGCACTGCCATTTCCAGGGCGATCCACCCGCCGATGGAGGACCCGATCACCACGACGTCGGTGTACCCGCGCTCGCGCAAGAGGGCGAGGTAACCGGCGGCGAGTTGCGCGATCGAGGTGATGTTGTCCGGACGGTCGGTGCCGTCCCAGCCAGGATGGGTGGGTGTCAGCACGTGCCGGTGGAGCGCGACGTGTCCGGCTAGGGGAGCAACGGTTCCAGGTCCGCCGCCGCCGTGCAGTACCAGCGCGGTTCGTGACCGAAGGTGAGCGGTCGAGGCGACGGGGAAGTCGATCGGCAACGATGCGTTCATGATTCTCCTGTATCAATATGTTTATATAATGATATTGATACGGTAGCACCATGGCTACCGATCTCGAAGTCCTCGGACAGGCAATCAAGCGCGCGCAGTATCGAAATCACCGCGCGATGGACGCTGCTCTACGCGAGATAGGTGTCAGCCTCGTGCAGTGGGATGCGCTGCGCGCGATCGATCGCATGCCGGGTGCCTCCGGGCACGAGCTCGCTGTGACGACCTTTCAGAGCGATCAGGCATTCGGGACTTTGGCGGGCAGGCTCGAAGAGCGAGGGCTCATCAGACGCTCCTCGGGCCGCGGACGCCGGGTGGAACACGTCCTGACCGACGCGGGAGTGCGCGCACTCACGGAAGGTCGACAGCTGACGCGCGAAACGCTGGAAGGCCTCTTCGCGCCACTCGGTGAAGTGCAACGCCGCGAACTACTTCGGACTCTTCGCAATCTCACCGAAGAGCCTTGAGTTGGACGGTCTCGAGTGCCGCTGCGGCGGTCAGCGAGGCGAACTCCGCTCCGTGTGCTCCCAGTGACCGTACGGTCCTTACCCTCATGCGGCTGCAGGACGAGACCGAGCATCCGCACTGGATGCCGCAACGCGAGTACGACAGTCCCTTCGGGGTGGACGTGCCTGTGATCGTCGCCTATCACGGTTACCCATGGCTCATCTATTGTCCGACCTACCGCCGAGCCAACAACACGCATCCTCACGTGTGTGACTACAAGGAGGAGGGAATGACCACCACGCCCTTCGGCATGGTGACGATGAATGACATGGACCGTCTCCATCGACGTCATCGACCGCACACCGGTTCTGTTCGGTTGTCGGTCAGCCGGCCTTGACGCGCAGACGCTCGACCTCCGAGCGAGAGTGACGCACGGCCTCGGTGTCGGCTCCTTTCCCGCTGGCAAGGTCGTGGGCGAGGTCGAGAATCGCGCGCCGAAGATGCTTGCGTGCTCGACGGGACTTGTGATGGGGCGCGGACTTGATGAACGCCTTACGCGCCTTCTTCTCCAGGATGCCGTCCACCTCTGCGTCGGTCACGGTCCCCGCTTCGACCTCGGGGGCGAGGATGTCGCGGACGAACTGGTACTCGCGCGGCGCTGCTCGTCGAAACGCGATGGTCAGCACGGTGAACCCGAGCACGATGGAGCCGATCATGACGGGGAAGGTCAAGATGCCACCCATACCGAGGCCGGTGGCGTCGTCCCAGGTGAAGTGCAGGAACATGCCGAACAAGACGAATGCCAGGCCGCGCCCGATCCGGCGTGGCTGGGCCGCGGTGCCGATGATGTAGATGACACCCGTACAGACGAGGGCACTGAAGAGCGGATGGGAAACGAAGCTGACCGCGATGCGGGTGAACGACATCTGCACTGCCTGACCGACCGGATCGGTACCGAACGCCCGGGCAGTGGAGTTGGCCGCGTACAGAAAATCCTCGAAGACCGCGAATCCGAGTCCGAGGAACGCGCCGACTATCAGACCGTCGTTCGCGGTCCGAATCAATCGCGGGGCGAGGCCCATGAGGAGGATGAATCCGCAGAGTTTGGCGGCCTCTTCGGTGATCGGTGCAGTAGCACCGGCTGCCCAGTCGGCGCTCCACACCTGACCGAACAGCTTGGAGTAGATGCCGAGCATCGCGGTGTTCACGGTGTACGCGAACGCGAAGGTTGCCGGGATAGCGCCCCACAGAAGCGCAGCGAGAACGAGGCGGCCTGGCTGGCGCTCCCAACGGTCGATATGACGGAACCAGGCGAACCACGCCAGCCCACACAAACCACACAGTATTGCCGAGATCGCGAAAGCGTCGGCGTAGAAACCGGCCGACGGCGCGAAGAACGCCCACGCATGGAACACGCCGATCGCAGTCAAAGCGAGGTAGACCCAGAACGAAAGATTGTGGGGTTGCACGAAGCGGAAACGCTCACCCCAGCCGGAGACCTCGATCGCACGGGCCTGGCGTTGGCGGGCTTCGGAAGACTCGGAGCTGCGCGTGGTGTCGGTACCGGTCTCGCTCATGAGTTGTTCCCGTCTACGGTCCGGATGCTGGCGATCATGGTCTGGATGTCGTCGACGGCTGCGGTCATCTGAGCGGGAGGACCGTAGGCGGTGATTTTCACGCCGGTACCGGAGATGACGAATGCTGCGACCACACCGTCGCCGGTCACACTGCTGTAGGGCTGCGCGACACCCGTCTCGCCCGCCGTCGTGGTGAGAGTGGTCCGGTCGCCGTCGACCCGGAAGGTCGGGTCTTCGGTGCGGGAGGTGACCTTCTCTACCTGGTCCAACAATTCACCGGGAGTGCCGTCGAACGTGTCCGGCGAGACCTGGAAGGTGACGCCCTTCCCGGCGATGGTGGCGTCGCCGGACCTGCGTCCCTGATCTTTTGCCCGAAAGCCCGCTTCGACATCCCAGCCGGTGGCCGGGGTGAAGACGATGGTGTCGGTGATCGCGAGTTGCTCGCCGGCTACCACTGGATCGTCCCAGCCGATGGCTGCATTGACACGTGGCACGAAGATGGTCAGCACTACGAAGACCGCGACGACGAAGAGCGCCGGTGGAAACGTGCGTCGGTCGAGTCCGAGCAGACGATGCTCCGCCGGCACCCGATGTTCTTGGTGCGCAACATGTATCTGTGTCACGGGTACTCCTCGGTGCCGAGTGTTGTTCGTGCACATGGACCTCGTGATCGGTGCAGTCCAACAGGGGTGGAATGAGCAGAGTGGTGCTTGCGGTGCAACAGTGCGCGGTCGTTCGTCACCGAGTTCATTGATATCAAAGGCGCGTGGGTATCCGCTGTCGCTCTGCTCGAAAAAAACTGAAAGTACATTTACTACGAAGAAATCAGAAGTTTGCCCTCGTCGCCAGACGGCATTCGCGATAGCCGCGACATCACGTAATGCAAAAAGTGGTCGGGCGAGGGGAGAGGGCGAAACCAATGTGCCTACATTGCTGTTCCGAGGGATGGTTCCCGGATCTCGAGAAAAGCGCCAGGCAGCAACGTCGTTCTTCGTACGGTGAACGGTACGGCCCGGCCATTGAATATTGGGCCGGACCCGACATGCGACCGACAAGTCAGGTTCCGTGAGAGCAAAGCCCGGGCGGGTGCGCAGGAGTCCGTCGGTGGTGACCGGATTCTCGATGTGGCCCTTGCGGTTTCACGCGGCTCGACGTCAGAAGATGACACCATCGGTGGTACTCGCGATGTCCGAGACGACGTTGTATGCACTGGCGCGCAAGCGATCCGAGGTGTTCGGATCATGGCAGAAATTGGGACTACTCGCCGAGATTCCACGTTCGCACCTGAGCGTGGCGCACAGACGGCGCGGAAACGTTCTTCTTTCGACGTTGACGGATCATGCCCACCCGCCGATGCAGCGCATCCCGCCGCTTCTGTGCCCTCGGGCCGAGGACGCCAGCTAGGCTCGTTCGGTGACGGACTCAACGTGGGACGGGTATGTCCGTGTGCGCGGCGCCACTGAGCACAATCTGGCCGCTGTCGATGTCGACATACCTCGCAATGCCTTCGTCGCGTTCACAGGGGTGTCGGGGTCCGGAAAGTCGTCACTGGCTTTCAGCACCTTGTATGCCGAAGCGCAGCGACGCTACTTCGAGTCGGTTGCGCCATACGCGCGTCGGCTGCTTCAGCAAGTGGGCGCACCCCATGTCGCCTCCATCACCGGCCTTCCACCGGCCGTTGCGCTGCAGCAGCGCCGGGGTTCGCCCAGCTCACGCTCCAGCGTCGGCACCATCACCACCATGTCCAACCTGCTCCGCATGCTGTACTCGCGGGCCGGTAGCTATCCCGATGGTGCGCCGCTGCTCGCGGCGGAGGCGTTTTCACCCAACACGGTCGCCGGCGCGTGCCCGCGATGCGGCGGATTGGGCGACTTCCACGATGTGACAACGGAATTGCTCGTCCCCGACCCCTCGCTCAGTATTCGCGAGGGGGCGATCGCGGCGTGGCCGGGTGCGTGGCAGGGTGCCAACCTGCGCAGCATCGTTGCCGGACTGGGTATCGACATCGACGTGCCGTGGCGCACGCTGAAGAAGAAGGACCGGGAGTGGCTTCTCTTCACCGACGAGCACCCCAAGGTGTGGATCGAACCCGAAGAGGGCCGCGTCGACCACAGCTACGAAGGCAAGTTCTGGAGCGCTCGGAGTCACGTCATGCACGTTCTGGCGGACTCGAACAGCGAGCGGATGCGGGACCGCGCGCTGCAGTTCACCGAGACCGTTCGCTGCCCGATGTGCTCCGGCAGTGGACTGCGCGCCGATGCGCTGGCCGTCACCATCGCGGGCCGCTCGATCGCCGAGATCAATGCACTTTCCTTGACCGAACTAGCGCAGGTGTTGCGCCCGATCGGCGAACAGGAAGGAGAGGGAACCGAGGTGGCGGTACGCATCACCGCCGACCTGCTGGTCAGAATCGATGTGTTGCTCGGCCTGGGCTTGGGATATTTGGCGCTGGGGCGTAGCTCGACGACGCTGTCGCCTGGCGAGACGCAGCGATTGCGGATCGCCACGCAACTCCGTTCCGGTCTCTTCGGGGTGGTCTACGTGCTGGACGAACCTTCCGCAGGACTGCATCCCGCGGATGCCGAGCCACTGCTCGACGTCCTGGACCAGCTGAAGGCGTCGGGCAACTCCCTTTTCGTCGTCGAACACGACATGGACGTGGTTCGCCGCGCCGACTGGGTGGTCGATATCGGTCCCGCGGCCGGCGAGGGCGGTGGACGGGTTCTGTACAGCGGCCCCGTCCCTGGGTTGGAGGAGATCGAGGAATCGGTCACCGGCAGGCACCTCTTCGGTCGGGCGGAATCCGAGCAGCGCGAGGCGCGCCCCACTCAGGACTGGCTGACTCTGACCGGAGTCACCCGGCACAATCTGCAGGAGTTGACGGCGAAGTTCCCACACGCGGTGTTGACGGCAGTGACGGGTGTGTCGGGCTCTGGGAAGTCGACGCTCGTCAGCCAGGTCCTGTTCGAGGTGGCGCGCCACCGACTCGAGACCGCTGCGGACGAGGACGATGACGCGCAGATCGAGGTCGACGTGGCCGAGGTGTCCGGAATCGAGATGTTCACCCGCCTGGTCCGGGTGGATCAACGCCCCATCGGCCGAACCCCCCGATCGACACTGGCCACCTACGTCGGAATGTTCGATATCGTTCGCAAACTGTTTGCCGCCACCGATGAGGCCAAGGCCCGCGGATGGTCACCAGGACGGTTCTCCTTCAACGTCGCCGACGGACGATGCCCCACGTGCCAGGGTGACGGTTTCGTCGAGGTGGAGCTGCTGTTCCTTCCCGGCACCTACGGCCCTTGCCCCACCTGCCATGGTGACCGGTACACCCCGGAAACTCTCGAAATCACCTGGCGCGACAAGACGATTGCCCAGGTATTGCACATGTCGGTGGACGAGGCTGCGATGTTCTTCGCCGATATCGCGGGAGCATCCCGCAGTCTGGAGACCTTGCGCGACATCGGGCTCGGCTACCTTCGGCTCGGTCAACCTGCCACCGAGCTGAGCGGCGGAGAAGCGCAGCGCATCAAGATAGCCACCGAATTGCAGCGCACCCGCCGCGGCACTGCCCTTTATCTGCTGGACGAACCGACGGCAGGGCTGCATCCCTCCGACGTCGCACTGCTCATGCGCCAACTACACCTGCTTGTCGACGCGGGCAACACTGTGGTGATGGTGGAACACGACTTGGATGCCATCGCCTCCGCAGACTGGGTTATCGACCTCGGTCCCGGCGGCGGCGACAACGGGGGCACCGTGGTTGCCACCGGGACGCCCGCCGAAGTGGCGGCGTCTCCGGACAGCATCACGGGACCATATCTGGCCCGACGGCTCCAATCCTCAACTGCCGCTTCGTCTCATTGAGCTTCAGCCCTACCGACGCGACCGACAACTATGCGAGCTACATCGTGGGCTTGCCGGCAATTCAGGACCACCGCTGTCCGCGATACCTTGCACGATGACGTCATGACAATCACTGAGCCTCCCACCCCGTTCGTTGTCGACGTTCCGCAATCCGAGCTCGACGACCTAGCCCGTCGTGTTCGGGACGCACGTCTGCCCGAACCCCTCGGTGCCGACGACTGGACTACTGGAGTGCCTGTGTCCGTGCTCCGTTCGATGGCGACCACCTGGGTCGACGACTTCAGCTGGCGAGAGGTGGAGAAGCAGCTCGCGTCGTTCCCTCAGTACATGGTGGAGATCGACGGGCAGCGCATCCACTACCTTCACGTGCGGTCGTCGCGAGCCGACTCCACTCCCGTGCTGCTGTGCCACGGATGGCCGGGGTCGTACCTCGAATTCCTCGACCTCGTCCCACTGCTGACCGAGCCGGACGACGCCGACCTTCAAGCCTTCGACGTGATCGTGCCATCCGTCCCCGGATTCGCATTCTCGACGCCGCTGTCCGACGGCGGGTGGAGTACCGATCGCGTGGCCCAAGCGTTCGTGGAGTTGATGAGTTTCCTCGGATACGGGTCCTATGTAGTGCAGGGCGGTGATTACGGTGCCGGAGTCGCACCGGCGATGGGTCGTCTCGATCCGGACCACTGCGCCGCCATTCATGTCAACGGGTCCATCGGCGCACCCTTCCAGGAACCCGACGAGGCAGAGCAGAAACGTTGCACCGAAACCGAATTGGACCGCTATCGACGTGTGGGCCAGTTCATGGAGTCGGAGTTCGGGTACATCTCCATCCAGTCGACGCGTCCGCAACTTCTCGGTGCTGCTCTGACCGACAGTCCCATCGGTCAGTTGTCATGGATGCTGGACAAATTCCGCGCGTGGACTTATCCGTTCGACGCGGAACCGGATGGTGCCCTCGGCCGCAATCGGATACTCGCCCACGTCACCCTGTACTGGTTGACTCGGAGCGCCGGTAGCGCCGCCTACACGGTCTACGCGGCCGAGGGTGGAGCCTGGGATGGTCCGAAGGCTAAACCGTCGCAACCGGTGGGTGCCATCATGTTCGCGCACGACATCGGCATCAGGCACCTCGCGGAACAAGAGTTCGACATCGTGCACTGGAGCGAGGTCCCGGATCACGGTGGTCACTTTGCGGCGATGGAGGAGCCGGTGCGTCTTGCCGCGGATCTCCGGTTGTTTCTGTCTACGTCGTCGGCCGAGTGACCGACCTCTCGGACCGTCATCGTTGCCGCTCTGTCATTGTCGCTCAACCGATCCGGCCGGCGAATGCGCGTCCGGTGGACACAGCCAGTCCGAGCAATCCCCGCAACCCGGGCAAAGATCCCGCCAGCGACCACACGGTGTTCGTCGACGATTCGTCGGTCGGCTTGCCCGCGAAGCGATCCGAGAGCCAATCAAGAGTGACGGGGGCTGCGATCGGGTGCAGCGACAGGTGTTCGCTGAGGCGATCACGGATGTACGTGACGTTCGCCCCCGCAGCGCGGTAGCGGCGTACTTGCCCGTCGACGTCGTCCACGTCGATCATCGGATCATGCACTGCCTGCACCACGAGAAGCGGAAAGTTGGGTGCTGTCTTGCCAGGTTGGATATCCCGAAAAATTCGCACCATCTCGGGTGTCGCCAGAAGGTCTGCCATCGGGATATCGAGGTGTCGCTCCAGATCGTGCATCACCATGGACATGACGGCGTGCACTGTCGTTTTGCGGTGCAGGGATGAGAGGGTTTCGAGCCCCGCCGCAGCAACGTGTTCGCGAACGAGGCGGTCGAGTACGGGATAGGTGCGACGGAGGCCCTCCACCACCATCGCGGGCAGCGCCGCGAAAACCGTGCCGTTGAGGCGGGAAAATGCAGATCCGGGATCGCCGACGGGCGATCCGAGTGCAGCGCCGACGATGTCGAGTTCAGGGGCGTAGTCGGCTGCAGCCTCCGCGGCCCATGACGTCGCCAATCCGCCACCCGAGTACCCCCACAGTGCGACAGGGGTGGTGGCTGCGAGGTCGAGCGGCTCGAAAGACAGTGCCGCGCGGACGCCGTCGAGTGTGCAGTAGCCGGGCTCGATCGGTGCTCCCCACTGTCCGTTCATGCCCTCGTGATCGGGAAGGGACAGAACCCATCCGCGGCGCAGTGCGTACAGGATGATCATGAACTCGAACTGCGGTACTGAGCCGACGGCTCGAGCGCCCGCCCGCAGGACGTAGGACGGGAAGCATCGATCCGACACGGCGTCGATCGCGCACTGATAGGACAGCAGAGCGCGCTGCGGTCGCGCTCGGCACCCGACCGGAAGAATCACCGTCGTGACCGCGACGCGCGCTGCCCCCTCGAGGCTGGTGGTCCGGTACAGAAGTTGCCACGCCGACACCTTCTGCCGAATGACACCGAACAACCCGAGGGTCACCTCGCGGGACCGCAACACGGTCCCCGGCTCCGCGCGCTCGAATCCGGCAGGGGCCCGATAGAACGGGTCCATGCTGGGAATCGCGATGATCGATTCCGAGTCGGCGTGGTCGGCTGCCACTCGCAGACGACCGGTCGACGCGGTATCGGGTTCGGTACTCATAGTGGATTGCTTCCTGGTGCGGGTGCGATGGTGTCGACGAGTTGCTCGATGACTGCGCGGGAGACTTCGGGCGACGCTGCGTGAGTCAGCAAGCCCTCGACGACGAACGTACCGATGCGGAGCATGGCATCGGCCGCCTCACCGGATAGGCCTGCAGCCTCGATATCGGCGGCGAACAGCGATTCCGCGAAGGCATGAAACCCGTTGTGCCACTGATCGATGGCCTCCGACTCGGCCACCCGATCGTGCACCGTGGAGACCAATGGGCCGACTCTCCGAAGCCGCTCCACCAGCCAGTACAGCCGGTCGGCCAGCGGTAGATCGACGATCTGGAGGTAATCCGTGGCGTCCTCGGCGGCGATGGCCGTCAGAACAGCGACCAGGATGTCGTCCTTGTCGCCGAAGTACCAGTACAGCGTATTCGCGGTGACGCCCGCTGCTTTCGCCAGACGGCTGATCGAGGTGCGGTCGAAGCCGTCGGATACGAACATTTCGCGGGCGGCGTGCACGATGTCCTCTCGCTTGCTCTCCCTGTCGTGAAGTCCGCGGTTCTTCGGCATAGGAACAACTATATCTTGAATGGTCTTCAAGAGCCTGCTACCGTCCTTGGATACCGTTCAAGAGAGTGGAGGCTCGTCGATGTCGAAGACCGGAAGAACCGCGCTGATCACCGGAGCATCAGCGGGCATAGGCGCGGCATTTGCTCGACACCTCGCGGCCGAGGGGCACAACCTCGTTCTCGTCGCGCGGCGCGAGGACCGACTCATCGCACTGGCGGACGAGCTGTCGTCCCAGCACGATGTGCGATGCGACGTCGTGCCCGCGGACCTCGCCGATCGCTCTGCGCCCCGGGCCATCGTCGACGAAACGAAATCCCTCGGCGTCGACGTCGACATCCTCGTCAACAACGCGGGCATGTCGGGGAACTCCACGTTTGCAGATGCGCCGTTCGACGCACACGCCGCGGAAATACAGGTGATGATCACTGCCGTCACCGAACTCGCTCATCTCACGGTGCCCGGCATGAAAGAACGCGGGTACGGCCGAATCGTGAATCTGTCGTCGTTGGCGGCGTTGCTGCCACCTGGTGCGAGTCTGCTGTACACCGGAATCAAGTCCTATGTGCTCGACATGTCGCAAGCACTCGACATGGAGTTGCGCCCGCACGGCATCCACGTGACTGCGCTCTGCCCTGGTTTCACCCACAGTGAGTTCCACGACGTAATGGGAACCCGAGATGCAGCGACCTCCAAGCTGCCCTCTCTGCTGTGGCAGTCGCCCGAGGACGTTGTCCGAGAGGGATGGCGGGCAGTGAACAACGGCACGCCGGTGTGCGTGCCCGGAATGGTCAACAAGGTGACTGCTGCTGCCGCGAAGCCGATTCCGACTCGCATCGGCTACTACCTCGGCAAAACCCTCAACCCTTTCAAGCTGTGAGATCCGATCACCGTGCTGCTGGAGAACAGAGAGACGAACGCATGACCACCGGCAACCACACCGGCTTCACCCGTGCCGAAACATCGTTCATGTCGGACGGAGTTCGATGCGCAGCAACGGTCTTTCGTCCCGCTGGGTCCGCCGCCGAGGCACGGCCGGCAATCGTGATGGCGCACGGATTCGGCACTCCTCGGGCGATGCGCCTGTACGCGTACGCCGAGCGTTTCGTCGAGGCTGGTTACGTGGTCTGCGTCTTCGACTATCGGTTCTTCGGGGACAGCGACGGCGAACCGCGCCAAATGTTGGATGTGGGTTCGCAGCTTGCCGATTGGCGAAGCGCAGTCGACTTTGCTCGCTCGCTCGACGGGGTCGGCGAGAACCGAATCGTCGGATGGGGTACATCGTTCGCCGGTGGCCACGTACTCACTTTGGCGGGCAACGGCATTCGGTTTGCAGCGGTCATCGCCCAGGTGCCCCACGTCGACGGCATCGCCGCCGTTCGCGCGACCGGGTTCCGGCAGGCGTTGCGGCTGGCACCAGCCGCCATCACCGACAGCGTCCGCGCTGTGCTCGGGCGATCGCCGCGCTACGTCGACAGTGTCGGGCTGCCGGGGGCTCGCGCAGTGATGGTGTCACCCGACGCGATGAAAGGGCGCGACCGCTTGGTGCTCGAGTCCGACCTGAAGGACGGCGACTACCCCGAGACCGTGGCGGCCCGGATACTGTTGAGGATCTGGCGGTATTCCCCGGGCAGTACGATGTCCGCGATCGACTGCCCCACGCTGGTGCAGATTGCGTCCGATGATTCCGTCACCCCGGCGTCCGTCGCACAACGCGCCGCGGGGAAAGTGCGCAAAGCCACGGTACGCGTCTACTCGGGCGGTCATTTCGACCCGTACGTCGATCCACTGTTCTCCTCGGTGATTCGAGATCAACTGACGTTCTTGGCCGACAACGTGCCCCTGCAACTCCGGGCAGTCCCCTCCGCCTGACCGAACGGTTCGGCGCACCCCACAGTTCTCGGATTGGCGAGCACCGGGCGTTCGATCGACCCGACTCGCCGACCGATGGCGGAAGTCGTACCCGCACTGAATGATTCGGCGGAGGTTGCTTCCGATTTCACGGCAAGCGTCGGAGACGCGATCCGAGCCAACCTGCGGTGGCGAACGGAAATTACGCGAGGCGGTTCCAGTGGCTAGTGACCGGGAATCGCCGGAAAGAACTGCATTTAAGCGTATTCCGGCAGGCGCTCGGACACACGACGAATCTCCAGACCCGCTGCAGCGAATAGGCGACTTCGTTCAGATATTGCTGTGCATCTCGAAGTCCCGTGAGGTGCGTAAATCAAAAGAGCAACGCAGTCGAGAGAACTCGGCAACGGCCTTTTCGACTAGTGGCGAGCCAACGTCATCAGGCTGCAGCGTGGCTCGCATTCGGAAGGGCGACAGATCCGGGGTGTTCTTCGGTGACAGCGAACTTCCACTTGGCGGCATGACTGATGCCCGACTGGCTGCAGAGGTATCGGTACTTGTCTAGGCTTCGAGTATGCGCAGTGTCAGCGGTCTTGCAAATCTCGATCTGAATTTGCTTGTGTCTCTGGATGTATTGCTCCAGAGTCGGAGCGTTACGAAGTCAGCTCAGCATTTGGGGTTGAGTCAGCCCGCGTTGTCGGCGTCGCTGGCACGGCTACGTCGCCATTTCAACGATGAGCTGCTGTATCGGGTGGGAAACGACTATCGACTTACCCCCTTGGCCTCCGAACTGCGCGGACGGGTTCGGCTGGCTTTGGACGGAGTGGAGCGTGTTTTCTCGGCCCAGCCCGAGTTCGATCCGACCGAGACAACTCGCGAATTCTCCATGCTGGTAAGCGATTACGGAATCAGTGTCCTCGGTGATACTTTGGTTTCGTTGCTCACCGAAGAGGCACCTGGGGCCACACTGAGATTCGCACCGACGAGCCCGGATCAGGTGGGGCATGCCGATCGCACGCTGCTGGGCTCCGATGTACTACTGATGCCTCACGGGTTCATCACCGATTTGCCGCACACCGATTTGTACCGCGACGAATGGGTGATCGCATTGTCGACGGATAATGATTCGGTCCGCGATTCGATTTCCGATGAGCAGCTACGAACTTTTCCGTGGGTGCTCGTCTACCACGGACAGACGGCATCGACCCCTGCAGCTCGACAGCTCCGGATGCTGGGCATCGAACCCCGGGTGCAAGTCATCACCGAAAGCTTTCTGTCCGTGCCGTCTTTGATTGCAGGGAGTGCACGCATAGCCTTGCTACAGGAGCGGCTGGTTCGGCTGATGCCGCTCAATGTCGGCATTCGAACCCTGCCGTGCCCGGTGGAGGTCGCCCCATTAGTGGAAGCAATGTGGTGGCACCCGGTGTACGAACGAGATCCCGAGCACGTCTACTTTCGCGACCTCGTAGTTCGGGCAGCGGACATGGCAACTGGCCCTGCTGAATCGTCCGGGTAAGTCAGGCTCAGCCTGGCAGAACCGCTGACCAGCCTCCGTCCACCATCAGGTTGGATCCCGTGACATACGACGCCTCGTCCGATGCGAGGAACAGCGCGCACTGCACCACCTCGTCCGGTGTCCCGATTCGGCGGAGAGGAATCTTCTCGGCTATCCGATTCATCGGATGCCCGGGGGCCAACAGATCGCCTTCGGTTGCTGGGGTTCGAATCATGCCGGGGCTGACACAGTTCGCTCGGATTCCGTGCGGGGCACCCTCTGCTGCAAGTTGTTTGGTCATCGCGATGACCGCGCCCTTGGTGGCCGTGTGTGCCAGGCGCGTGTTGGTGGACGATCCACTGACACCGGCCGTGGATCCGACCAGAACGATGCTTGGGGCAGAGCTCCTGGCCAGCAACGACCAACCGTGGTTGATCGGGAGGAACACCAGATCGAGTTCGTGGTCGAGTACGAACTTCCACTCCAGGTGCGAGGTGTCACCGATCGCCGAGAACCTCGTCGCGCCGGCGTTTGCGTAGAGAACATCTACTCTGCCGTGCTCGACTCCGATCGAGTACATCCAATTGCCTACCTGGCGATCGTCGGTCAGGTCGAGGGGATGAGTACTGGACATGGTGCCACCGGCCGCGCGGACCATGGCGACCGTTTCTTCTGCTCCGGTGGCATCGACGTCGCATCCGACCACGGTGGCACCCTCGGCCGCGAACAGTAGTGCCGCAGCTCGACCCTGGCCGCCCGCGGTTCCGGTGATGACTGCGACCTTTCCGCTCAGGCGTCCTGTCATTTGACAGCGATCGGATTGACCGGGGAGCCGACAGCCCCGGTGAAAGGTATGGGCGCGGCGGTGAGGAAAAACTCGTATACGCCGTCCTCCGCGCAGTCGTCGGCGAGCGCATCGAGGTCCCACATCTCGCCGATGAACAGTCCGATGTTGGGAATCGCCACCTGATGCAGCGGCTGGAATGCATCGTCGAACTCGTTCGGGCGGACTTCGAACCCCCAGGTGTCGGTCGCGATGGCCGCAATTTCGCTGTCGTGCAGCCAGTCTGCGGTGGTGAAGGACAGCCCGGGTGCCGCACCGCCTGCATAGTCGCCCCACCCCTCGCGTCGAGCTCGCGAGAGTTGGCCGGTGCGAACGAGCACGAGATCACCTGTCCTCACTTCGGATGTGACACCCTGCGCCTCGATCGTGCTGAGGAGGTGGTCGGTGGTGACGGCGAATCCGTCGGGGAGTTCTCCGTCCGGCGTCAGATGACGGGCGACGTCGAGCAGAACCCCGCGGCCCACCACCCCGTTCGCCACTGTCTCGATTCCGGTGACATTGTCCCCCAGGGAGGTGACGACTTCGTCTGCTGCCCTTCCATTCCACGCTCTGCCGTGGTCGAAGATATGGCCGAGCCCGTCCCATTGAGTCGAGCACTGCAGCGGCATGGCCACCACATCATCGGCACCACCGATCCCGTGCGGAAATCTTTGTACGCCCGCTGCAGCGTCGGTACCGGTGTCCAACATCGTGTGGACCGGGTTGGTGCGTCGTCGCCACCCCTTCTGCGGGCCGTCCATATCGAAACTCTGCGACAGTGAAAACGATGCTCCGCGTCCGATCAACCCGGCTGCATCGGCGCGAATCTCGTCGGTAAGGAAGTTCATGGTTCCGCGCACATCATCTGCGCCCCAGCGGTTCCAGTTTCGGTTACGCTGCGCCGAGGCCGCAATCGCCCCTGCAGGGTCCGTTCGGTCGAGTCGTGTTTGCGGAATCCGTTGCACAGTCATCTTTTCCCTATCTCGCAGGTCGTTCGTGGTCGGCGCGTCTCGCGGGCGGAACGATGGGTGCTGTAGTCGATCGACCGATGGTGTTGGTGACCGACCCGATGCTGTCGACGGTGAGTGTGACGACATCGCCCGGTAGCAGCGGCGGGGGAGTCCGCTCGCCGCTTCGTCCCCACAATTCGGCGAGACATCCGCCGTTGCCTACGGTGCCGGAACCGAGTACGTCTCCGGGATGTATCCAGGTGTCGCGTGATGCGTACGCCACCATTGCATCGAACGTCCACGCCATGTTGGCCAACGAATCGTGGCCCACCAGTGCACCGTTGACGGTGACGGAACAGTCGAGGTGTAGAAAGCCATCCTCGTCGCGATGACGATCGAGCTCGTCTGCCGTCACGATCCAAGGTCCCAGTGTGTTGGCGAAGTCCTTGCCTTTCGAGGGCCCCAGGTTCACCTGCATCTCTCGACCCTGAATATCGCGGGCGGACCAATCGTTGAGAATCGTGTAGCCGAATATGTGATCGCGGGCCTGCTCCACGGTGCAACTGGATCCCGAACGCCCCACCACCGCGGCAACCTCCAGTTCGAAGTCGAGTGCTCTGGTGTCGCGCGGCGCCAACACCGAGTCGCCGGGACCGATGACGGCGTAGGGATTGGTGAAGTAGAACCTCGGTGCCTCGTACCAAGCGTCGACCACTCCTTCGGCTCCGTCGATGCTGCGGCGCACCCCCGCGACGTGTTCCTCGAAGGTCACGAAGTCGCGGATGGTCGGTGGCACCAGTGGTGCCTGTAAGACGACGTCCGACAGTGGAATTGCCGAAGATCGGAGTGCAGATTTCCCGAGGACGAGTGCCGCGTCGAGTCCACCGCGGAGGAGCTCGAGCATGCTGTCGACGGACCCGATTGGGTGCACCGCATCGGCGTCGACGACACCCGTGTGG
Source organism: Rhodococcus sp. WWJCD1 (assembly GCF_002258735.1). NCBI lineage: Bacteria > Bacillati > Actinomycetota > Actinomycetes > Mycobacteriales > Nocardiaceae > Rhodococcus > Rhodococcus sp. WWJCD1. The sequence goes on along the minus strand of NZ_NOXY01000005.1, from coordinate 91,137 downwards.
GTGGATCCGTGGTGTCTGAAGGTCGCGAACTTCATAGCGGTGGTGCCACGAACAAGCCCTTGTCGGGGTCGTTGAATGATTGCTGTGCCACGAACTCGTTCATGGCGTTGGCGGTGCCCCACTGATCGGAGACCTCGGGAGTCGAGAAATCCAGCAGGTGCGGGTGCCAGGTGTCTTCGTCCAGAATTTCGAGTTCGGTGGTGTACTCCATCGTGTTTCCGTTGGGGTCGAGGAAGTACGTGAACGTGTTGTTACCCGCCTGATGCCGTCCGGGCCCCCAAATCTTCTCGACACCGGCACGCAACATCCTGCCGGTCCCTCTCATGTACTCGTCGATTCCACGGAGTTCGAAGGAGGCGTGGTGCAAGGCGACGTGGGGTCCACGCGCCACCGCCATGCTGTGGTGCTGCCTGTTGGTACGCAGAAACCACATCATGTTGCCCATGCGAGGGTGCATGAGCGTGTCGGACAACCGGAATCCGAAGTGCTTGTCGTAGAACGCAACTGTCTCTTCGGGGTTCGGGGTGTTGAGTACAACATGCGAGAGTTTGACCGGGATCGATTCGCCTTCTTCGATCTTTCGATGCTTACGAACGGCGACATCGGACGAGATCTCGATGGTGCGGCCGTCGTTGTCGAAGAATCGGAACCCGTATCCGCCACCCGGCGTCTGCAGTACGTCCGGATCGCCAACCAACGTGACTCCGTCCCGTCCGAGTCTTTCTGCGACCGTGTCGACAGTGGCGGCATCGGCGGCACCGTACGAGACCAGGTCCAATCGTTTGTCGTTGTCCTTTCGGATGCGGACCACGTACTGTTCCGGCGAGCCCTCGGCGGCCAGATAGGTGACATCACCGTCGGTCGCTGCGACGGTCAATCCCCAATGCCCGGTGTAGAATTCGAGCTCCTTCTGGTATTCCGGTACAGCCAGATCGATGTGACGCAGGTGGGTGAGCGCGTAATTCTCGGCTCTGGTCATGGCGTGACTCCTACTGTGGTGGTGCGTAATCCGAGTGCGGCAGCGTTGCCGCCGAGTACGTGTTCGATGGTCGTTTCCGGTAAACCTGCTGCGTGCACTTCTGCGACCGGGTTTTCTGTTCCCATGTCGAACGGGTAGTCCGATCCCAGGACGACCGATTCTGCCCCGACCGCGTCGACGAGAGCCCGAAGTTGATTCGGTCCGTGGACCAACGAGTCGAAGGTCAAGCGCCGTAGGTAGTTGCTGGGCGGTTCCGCGCAGCGCCGAGCCTCCGGACGGACCTTCCACGCGTGATCGGATCTACCCAGATAGGTGGGCAGGTACCCGCCACCATGCGCGACAACCAGTTTGAGGGCTGGGTGGCGGTCGAGCGTGCCGGAGAAGATCAGGTGCGACAGGGCAGCTGCGTTCTCGGTAGGTTGGCCGACTGTATTGGACAGGTAGAAGCGATCCAGTCGCGCATCGAGCGAACAGCCGAACGGATGGAGGAACACCACCGCACCGAGTTCCTCGGCTCGGGTCCAGAATGGTTCCAGCGATGCGTCGGACAGTTCGATCGTGCCGTGCGCCGTCTGCGCGAAGGACGATATCTCCACACCGTTCAGACCACAGGTGAGTACGGCGTCGTCGAGTGCGGCCACGATCGCGTCGGGATGCTGCAGCGGAACGAGTCCGAGCCCCAGTAGGCGTGACGGTTCCTCGGCAACGAGCGCGGCGATACCGCGATTCGCGCAGTGCGTGATGGTCTGCGATAGTTCCACGTCCGCCCAGTAGTGGTATTGGGACGGTGAGGGGGAGATGACCTGGACGTCGATGCCTGCATCGTCCATGTCGTGGAGTCGGCGGTCGAGGTCGGTGAGCTGGGGGATTCGCGATCCCACCATTTTTCCCGACACGGCAAGCGATTCCGCTCCGTTTCGCACAGCTTCCAGCGCGCGGTGCGCGTCCAGACCGGGGAGTCCGGTGACTGCTGCTTCGACGTCGGTGATGATCGCATGCGCGTGAACGTCGACCGTCGGCGTGCTCATGCCGGCTCGCTCACCAACGCTGCGATGTGGCCCATCAGGCCCGGCACATCGGCGTTCGTATCATGATCGAGCATCCAGCGACTGATGCGGACAGACGCGTCTACGACTTCCTTGGCCCGTGGCAATCGTCTCTCGACAAACATGCGGAACAGTTCGTCGTCGACTGTGTCTGCCGCCAATAGCAATTCGGTCAGGACGGCCGCGTCTTCCAGCGCTTGAGCTCCGCCCTGGGCGAGTGTGGGAGGGCAGCAATGTGCAGCATCACCGATCAGGACGACTCGGCCCCGGTGCCATGGTCCCTCGAGCACGTGGCTCTCGAAACAGGTGTAGTTGATCGCGTCCGGATCGATGAGGCTCGACCTGATTTCGTCCCACGGTCCGTGGTAGCCCGCTGCGAGGTCGCGCATGACATCGAGTTGCTGCTGCTTTGTCAGCGAGGCGCGATCCTGAGCGTCTTCTACGATGTACGCATACAGAGAATCTTCCCCGGTGGGACAGTAACCCGCTATGTACCCTGGGCCGCCGTAGATCAGATCCGTGCGGGTGACGGACGCAGGCCGCGGGCCTACGAGGCGCCAAATTCCCATTCCGGTCGGTGTCGTGTCCAGTTCAATACCGAGTGCCTGTCGCGTTGTCGACCGTAACCCGTCGGCACCGATGACGACGTCGTATCGACGAGCATCACCATCGGAGAATTCGACGTCCACCCCCGAATCATCCTGTGCGAGAACCTCAGCAGAGGTGTCGAAGCGTATCTTCACGCCCGCATTTTCTGCGGCGTCTCGTAGTATTCGTGCGAGAACCGGTCGTTCCATTCCCAAAGTTGAGGGAAGATCAGGTCCGCCCGTACGTGCGTCGTTCATTTCGACGAGAACCGTGCCGTCAGGTGCGCGGAGGCCGAGAGTATCGAACCCGAAACCGCACTCGGCAGCGGACTCCCACACGCCCAGCGTTCGAAGTACCCGCAATGCGTTGCCTTGCAATGTTATTCCTGAACCGCTCGAATTCGAACGCGGTCCGCGTTCGATCAGGTCTACGGCGACGCCGCCGGCCGCCAACCCGATGGCGGCTGCACATCCGGCGATACCGCCACCGATGACGAGCACGGAGTGGATTGCCGATGTCATCGCGGACTCCCGACAACTGTCGTCCGCTGATGGCCGAGACCAGTGATCGTCGACGTCATGACGTCGCCGTCCCGCAGCAACCTCCCCCAGTGCATACCGTTGCCGGCCGGACTTCCCGTGAGCACGAGGTCGCCGGGTAGCAGGGTCACCGTCTGCGACACTGCCGATACCAGCTCGGCAACGCCGAACAGCATGTCCTTGGTCGATTCGTCTTGCATGGTCGTCCCGTTGAGTTCCAAGGTCAGTCGGAGTTCGGCCACATCGCCGGCTTCGTCGCGGGGCACGATCCACGGCCCGACGGGTAGGAATCCCGGTGAGTTCTTGGCCCGGAGCCAGTCGGTACCGATCTGCGGCATATCGCGGCGGAAGACCAGCTCTCGGGTGGTCAGGTCGTTGACGATCGTGTACCCGGCGATCGCATCGAGAGCATCGTCGACACCGATGCGATGAGCCCGTCGGCCTACCACCGCTGCGAGTTCGAGCTCCCAGTCGTTTTTTTCCGTCCCAGGGGGCAGAGTGACGTCGTCATACGGGCCTGTCACGGCCGACGGCAGACCGACGAAGAAGTACGGGTCGCCCTCGCGGGCACGCTTGTCCATCATTTCCGCCGTCTCGGCGCGAACTTGTTCCTCGGTGCGGCCGTTCGCGATATCGGCGTGCTTGACGGCCAGGTCGATGACATGGGTGCGGTAGTTGGCGCCCGCCTGCAGTATCTGCCGGGGCTCGATGGGGGCAAGGACCTCGACCTCGGTCAATGGTGTCCAGGATCCGTCCGGCGACTGGGCAATGTTTCTGAGGATCGGGAGAACTCGATCCCAATCGTCGATGACAGCGCGAGTGGTGATCGGGACGTTCAAGCCCAGATGTGTTGCGACGCTGTCAAGGTCGAGCACCTTCATGTTGGTCAGTGCGACGGCGTGAATCGCGCCGTCGATTCGAGCCGTACCGAGTGCGAAGGAGGGGAGGGAAAGCGATGCAAGGTCCACCAGTTCAACTTCTTTCACGAGTTCGGGTCCGATTGCGACTGCGTACGAGATGTGGTTTCGACCAGCTTCGCGCGTCCGAGCGCATCAGGGAATACGAAAGAGCTGATGTGCACCATCAGTCATATTTATGCGTCGACGCGTAATCGCTATAAATGCGAGTTATAGCGGACCTCGCAAGAACTTATTTCCTTATGAAGTTCTTGCCGCACACACTGATGTCGATCGCGTGGCCAGACCGATCTTCGTCCATCCCTCAACATCTGTGGAGTCTCGATGACCTACGAAATATCGCCCGACAGACAGGGCATCACTGCCGACACCATGCGTATCGCTGGACGCCGTCAAGGGTTTCTGCTCATCGCGATGAGCTGCCTCTCGGTGCTCGGCGCTGTTTTGCTCGCTCCGGTTCAACCTCAGATGCTCGACGCGTTCGCCGGCAATTCCTCGGCGACGTGGCTCGTTCCGCTCGTGGTCACAACCCCTGCACTGATGGTGGGGCTCCTGGCGCTGGGGGCGGGACGGATCGTCGATGCAGTCGGCCGGCTCCGACTGCTCAAAATCGCACTTGTGATCTACGCGTTGTGCGGCACAGCACCGTTGTGGCTCGATGCTCTGAGCGCGATCGTCATCTCCAGGGTTGGGGTGGGAATCGCCGAGGCCGCGATCATGACGTGCTGCACGACTTTGATCGCTGACTACTTCGACGGAAAGGTCCGCGCCCGATACCTCGGGCTACAGGTGGTCTTCAGTTCGTTGTCTGCCGTTCTGTTCATCGGACTGGGTGGTGCTCTCGCGGTGTCGAGTTGGCGCACGCCGTTCTGGCTGTACTCGGTTGGCATACTCTTCGCGCTGCTCGTTCCGATTGTCCTCTGGGCACCCGCTCGCCGAGAGAGCAACGTCGTCGTCGCCAAGCTGCCCCCGGTCGACTGGGCTGCGTTGGCCGTCCCTTTGACCGTGACGCTGTTCGGCGGAATTGTCTTCTACGTTCCGATCGTCGAGATTCCGTACGCTCTCGCGGACGTGGGCATGACGGGTTCGGGCGCCATCGGGTTGGTGAGCGCACTTGTTGCCATTGCTACGGCCGTCGGTGCGATCTCGTTCACGCGTCTCGGTGCTTTCGGCCCGAAGGTGTTGCTGCCGAGCGCATTCGCTGCCGCGGGTATCGGCATAGCGATCATCGGACTGGCTACGTCACCCCTGGCGGTGGCACTGGGCGGTGCGATCGCGTCGGCGGGTTGTGGTGTCCTTCTTCCAACGCTGCTGACGTGGGTTCTCGGCACCCTGGACTTCGGCGAACGCGGCCGTGGAACCGGAGCGTGGACTGCGTGCCTGTTCATCGGGCAATTTTTCTCGGCGTTGATCGTACTGGGGGTCGCCGCTGTGGTCGGCGGGCTGTCCGCGGCCCTGTTGGTTGTCGGCGCGGTGACGCTCGTCGTGGCTGTTGCCGCGACTCGACTGTCCTCCGTTCGCTCGGCTCAGCCTGCATTCGAATCCTGACTTTCGAAAGGTCGATGATGAGTCTCGTTCCGCCCACCACACGTGAAATCGTCGAAGAGTTCGTCCGGCTCTTCTACTACGAGAAAGACGTGCCTTCGGCGTTCGACAGATTTGTTGCCGAGGACTACATCCAACACAATCCCGCAATTGCGGACGGGCGACCCGCAGCCATCGACCACCTGAAGCACGTTTTCACCGCTGATGCTCACTTCGAGGTGCAGCGGATGGTGGTAGAGGAGGACCTCGCGGTCGTGCATGTTCGCGCAACGGTGCCGGGTAGGCCGATCCTCGCGGTAGCAGACATCTACCGGCTCGAAAACGGATCGATCGTCGAGCACTGGGACGTTGTCCAGGCCCTACCCGAAACCGCGACGAACCCACATCCGCTGTTCTGACTATCGGTGGCGAGTTCGAGGCCCTGTACCGGGGTGCACAGCACCAAACCTTTGCTCATCATTCCTACTGTCGGGCGATCATCGGCCGCTGAACCGAGCGTCGCGACGTTCGAGCAGAGCTGCCACGGCCTCATGATGATCCTCGGTATGGTGTGCGATGGCCTGCATGGCCGCGGACAGTTCGAGCAGACTCTCGAGAGACTGATGTTGCCCCTCGCGCAGTGGCTTTTTGGTCATCCTGAGCACGTGTGGAGGGTTGACCGCGATTCGGTCGGCGAGAGCGTGAGCCTCGTCGATCAGTGCGCTCGGGTCTACTACAGCGGAGACGACACCCCACGCGAGGGCGGTCGTGGCGTCGATGGCTTCGCCGGTGAAGGCGAGTTCACTGGCACGTGCCAATCCGACGGCACGGGGCAGCAGCCGCGCACCGCCATCCCCGGGGACGATGCCCACTTTGACGAAGCTCTCAGCGAATAATGCTGCGGTCGAAGCGATCCGCAGATCGCACATCAATGCCAGGTCGAATCCGGCACCGATTGCTGCACCGTTGACGGCAGCAATGGTTGGGATCTTGCAGTGGTACAGCGCTTTGGGGATGCGTTGAATGCCGTGTCGGTAGCCCTGCCGCAGTTCGGCGGGGGTTCCGCCGAACATTCCTTCTTTGTCTCGCATGTGCTTGACGTTGCCGCCGGAAGAGAATGCAGAGCCGGCACCGGTGAGGATTGCCACCCGCAGGTCGGGGTCACGATCAGCGGCGGTGACCGCGTCTTCGAGGGCTTCGATTGTGTCGACCTCGGAGATGGGATTTCGAGCATCGGGATTGTTCAAAGTCCATAAGACCGTGTGTCCTACGCGTTCGGCGTTGAATCAGGCCGAGACCGCCGACCGCTTCAAGCTCATCATCAGGTCGGAAGCCGACCTCCCCGAGGAGATGTCGCGGACCTACCAGCAGAGTCGACGACACGTCCGCAAGGAGTTCGTGACGGTCGTCGAAAGCGGTGTCAAGGCAGGGGAATTCAGGCCCGTCGATCCGCGTACTGCGGCACTCGGCATCATCGGCATGCTGAACTGGGTTGCCTGGTGGCATCAGAGCGGTGATCCGGACGCCGATCGGAGCGTGGCCGTCCAACTCGCCGACATGGCACTGCGCACTGTTGCCCAGGACAGCGGCAAGCCCGTCGTACCCGAGGGACCCGAACGGGCCATCTCCATGCTCCGCGAAGACCTGGACTACCTCGAACGCATCCTGGCTCGGGATCGAACCTAGGCGAGCGTGAAAAGAGCGGCTCCGTAGTGCGACACCTCGCCGCTCACATCCCTTCCGCCCGACCGAACGGTTCGGTGCACCCCACAGTTCTCGGATCGAATCCGTATGGCCCCGCCCAGTGCCTTTCGGTTGGGGTTCGGGAGTTGGGATGGAAAGTCAGTTCGCTCCGAGTAGTTCGGCCATCTGTGCATAGAAAGCTGCGGGATCGCCGGCGAGAGAGGACTTCACCATAGCGGTCCATTCGTCGACGATGATTTCGATGGAGCCGGCCGCCAGACCGTCCAGGGCGGCACGCGGCACTGTGCGGGGATCGATCTTCGGTCCGTCGTAGCCGGCGGCGATGTCGGTATCTGCAGCGCCGAGAAGTACGCCCTGTACGAATGTTCCCTGCGGTGCCAGTTCCAGGCGTACACCGTTCGTCATGTTCCATTCGGCGGCCTTCGCGGCAGAGTAGGCCCCGGATCCCGTTGTGGCGAACCAAGATAGAGCCGACAAGATATTGACGATCGAGCCGCCACCCTGTGCTGCGAGTACCGGGGCGAATGCCCGAATGACGTGCAGTGTGCCCCAGAAGTGTGTGTCCATCTCGCGTCGAACCTCGGTGAGGTCACCGGTGACGAGCGCGGCACCGGTGGAGATGCCCGCATTGTTGACGAGCAGTGTGACATCGGACGCCGTCGACGCCGCTGCTCTCACCGATTCGCTGTCGAGCAAGTCGAGCGTCAACGGAACCACCCGGTTGTCGTCGAAGTCGAGCGTTTCTGGTCTGCGAGCTGTCGCGTAGATTTTCTCCGCACCTCGATCGAGCAGTTCGAGGACGAAGTGACGGCCGATGCCACGGTTGGCTCCGGTGACGAGCGCGATCTGGTCGGAGAAGTCCATGGGGACCCTACTTTCTTCGCGAACTTTCGTGTTTTCGGTCCTGATCGGTCCGACATCGACAAGGCTAAAACTTCACGTTAACGTCAAGGGCAAGTCCAAGAACCGAAACATTCCTCCGAGGGAGATACTGGATGCGTATAGGCGAGGTGGCACACCTGGCAGGAGTGAGCACGCGAGCTCTTCGCTACTACGAAGAGCAGGGCTTGCTGGCGTCCGAACGTACCTCCAGCGAACAACGCGTCTACCCTGAGTCTGCCGTCGAGCGCGTGAAGTTACTCCAGCAACTTTTCTCCGCTGGTCTTTCGAGTCGGAAGATTCTGCAACTACTGCCGTGTATAGACAGCGGCCAGAGCTCGCCCGAGGCCTTCGAGATCATGAGAGTCGAACGAGACCGAATCACCGCGGCCATGGCCGATCTGGCCGCCACGCGTGACGTCCTCGATCGGATGATCGACATTGCACACAACCCGACACCCGAACACTGTCCTGCGCTTCGAGACACCCCATGGGCACCGTTCGAGGCCGACGCCTCTGCTACGCATCGGTGAAGTGCCCGACTCCTTCTGGCTCCGCATCGATTGCTTCGTCGATCGTTTCTCCCACTGCAGCCGCACCGACCGACGTCATGATCGTCCCTGCGTGATCGAGTCCAGGCATCGGGGTGATGGATGTCAGGTCGAGCGCGTCGATGTCCTGGGGCGAGTACATCGGGGCGGAATCTGCACCAATGCTCCACTGCGCGTGCAGGAATCGAATCGGCATCGTCAGTTCCCGGAATCGTGAAGCGCCGAAGAACACGTCCGTGGCGTCGGCGACGACCGCAGCCGAAGACAGTCGAATCGATCCGTCGGCCAGATCGTGTTCGGCGTACGTCCGTAGTAGCGGATCGGCCGGGTCGAGTAGCGGCAACGACGTCGACACCAAGAACTCGATGTAATCCTCGATGTCGTTCCACCGCTGCTGAGTTCGAGCAATCTTGTCTGCGAAGGCAGCCGCAACGTTGTCCTGTGTGAGACCGGCGGGCGGTGGTACCGGCACGCCCCCGTCGACAAGAACGAGACTCTTCACCCGGGACGGATACCGGGCTGCGAACTCGACCGCCACGAACGCTCCCATCGACATTCCGCACACGTGCACGGAGTCGAGTCCCAATGCATCCATGACGGCGTCCAGATCGTCTGCGTGCCGTGTCAGCGATGACGGTCCCGTGACATCCACACTGTCACCTCGGCCGCGCAGATCCGGTGCGACGAGGGTCAGGTGCGGCGACTCCGCGTGCAGCCAGCTCCACAGCATGCGCTGGCTGGAGACCCCGTGCACCACGAGGACGGGCTCACTGGTCCCAGTGTGAGTTTCCACGACGATGTCTCCGCCGGATACCGGTACTCGATCGATGGTCATGATGCCGACAGTATGGGAAGCCGGATCCAGAAGGGACGGATCCGAACCCCACTGTGACCGTGGAAATGTGGATAGTTCATCTACCATGTACGCGGTGCCGAGCCGAGGGCCTTCCCTCAGCTCGGTCCGAAACGCTCGGTACGGATGTTCGCTGCCGAGTGACCCCGAGCAACCAACATGTCGGCCACCGTGTCGACGAAGCTCGTGGGGCCGCAGATGTAGCACCGCGGCTCGAACTCTGCCGGCCATCCGTGGGCGTCGAGGTCCTCGACCGTGATGCGGCCGAGGGGCCGTGCGTTGCCGGCGGGAGCACGCCGTGTGTGGATCATGGTGACGTCCACGCCGGCCGGAGGGTGAGCCCACTCGTCGGCGAAGTAGACCTCTGCGGGTTCGCGCACCGAGTACAGGACCCGGAAAGGTACTCGTCCGCCCGTCGCGGAAGCCTGCGCGCGAACCATCGCGCGGAGCGGGACGATGCCGGAACCGCCACCCACCAACAGGATTGGAGGAGACTGGGTCTCCGAAGGCTGGGACGGCCGCCAGACGAACCATCGCCCCACCGGCCCGCGGATCTCGATGCGATCGCCGACCTCGACGGACTCGACCAGGTACGGCGACACCTCGCCGTCCGCGACGTTCTGGACCGCGATCTCTATGCGCGACGTGCCGTCGGGTGCCGAGGCCAAGGAGTAGCTTCGCTGTGCGCTGTAGCCGTCTTCGGCGGTGAGCTTGACGTCCACGTGCTGCCCGGCAAGATGGCCGGGCCATCCGTCGACGTCGAGAACCAGGGTGGACGCGGTGGGTGTCTCACGCCGCACGGTCTGCACCGTGGCAACGAGCCAGGGTTTCGCCCCAGCCGCCGATGTCACGTCAGTCGCCCTGGTACCGCTGCTCGCGCCACGGATCTCCGTAGTCGTGGTAGCCGCCGCGCTCCCAGAAGCCTTGTTCGTTCTCCAGCGTGAGTTCGATACGCGAGATCCACTTGGCCGATTTCCAGAAATACAGATGCGGAACGAGAAGTCTTGCGGGACCACCGTGTTCGCGAGCCAGGGGAGCGCCGTCGAATTCGGTCACCAGCCAGGCCCTGCCATCCCTGAGGTCTTCGAGGGGGAGGTTGGTGGTGTAGCCGTCGAAGCCGTGGACCACGACGAACCCGGCATCGGTATCGAGACCGTCCAGCAGAACGTCCAGGCTTACGCCCTTCCAGGTGGTATCGAGCTTCGACCACTTGGTGACGCAGTGGATGTCGACGGTCGGAGTGTCGTGCGGAAGTTCCGCGAACTCGTCCCAGGTCCAGCTGCGAGTCTCGCCCCGTTCGGTGGTGATCGAGAACGACCATGTTTCGGTCGCGACCACGGGCGCGGGCCCGATCGCGAGGACGGGAAAATCCTTGGTCAGATACTGACCGGGGGGAGTGCGCCCATCGTCGCCGCGTCTGCGGCCGACGAAGCCCTTCGAGATCAGTGCCATGGTGACGAATTGTGCGCTCGTGGTCGGGAGTCTGACAAGTCAGGACGCATTCGACGTGGAGCTGCCCAATATCCGAGAAGGGGGTCAGACGATCCCGCCGTTGGCGTACACGACCTGACCATTGATCCATCGAGCAGGACCGGCCAGGTGGGCCACGGTCTCGGCGATGTCCTCCGGTGGACCCAATGTTCGTGATCGAGGCGGAAGCAGTCCTGGTGTGCTTCTCACGGCGGTGAGTTTTCGTACCGACGGCAGTCGATACCGGCGACACCTTACGTATCGAGCATCGGAGACGACCATGACCACGACGACCACCCCTGCGACCAACTCACGCCGCGCAACCCGCGCTGGCTGGGGCCTCACCGGCCTTCTTGCGCTATTCCTGATCTTCGACATCGTCGGCAAACTACTGAATGTGCAGCAGGTGAAAGATTCGACTGCGGAGTTGGGGCTCCGCGACGAGATGACGCCCGTCATCGGCATCGTCCTGCTTGTGTGCCTGGTTCTCTACCTGGTGCCTCGTACCGCGTTTCTCGGTGCGGTTCTGCTGACCGGATATCTCGGTGGTGCCGTCCTCACCAATTGGCGAGTGGACAAGCCGTTGTTCACTACGGTCTTGTTCGCGGTGTACGTCGGAGTTCTTGCTTGGGGTGCGCTGTATCTGCGGGATCCGAAGGTGCGTCAGGTCATGCCGATCGTGCGGTAGAGGGTGCTGCGCATCCGTCGGGTCAGGTGGGGTTGCCGGACTCGTCGCACGGGGCCGAGTGGCCGTCGTCGATGAACTGCAGCGTCACGTTCATCTCGGTGGGTTGGATGCTGCCCGACCAATCGGAGTACGGGTGGTCGAGAAACGCGACGACGACCAGCGCCGAGGCCACGAGCGCGGATACGAACGCGATCGGAACGGCTTGCACTACAGCGGATTCGCGGCGATCCGCCTGTACGCACATGTACGAGAGAATTGCCGACGCTCCGATGCCCAGCACGATCCAGAGAGGAAACGGAACCGACGGTGTTGCCTCGGCCAGTCGGTCGCGGCGACCGTCGCGGCGTTCGGCTTGCTGATCGAACCACTGTCCGTACGCCGCCTCCTGCGAGGCACCTTCCGGTGTGGTGGCGGCAAAATCCTGGGCCATGGTGTCCACCCAATGATTGACCGATGGGGACGTTTCACCGCGCGCCATTGCAGACCATTCGTCCGAGACGACAGCACGGCCGTAGCAGATGAGGCCACCGTGCAACTGTGCACCGCCGTGTCCTTCGAGGACATCGGCCACATTGTGCAGCTCCGTCACGGCGACGGCTTCGACGCTGGCCCCATTGCTCGCGCGCTGGTAACTCTGCAGCGCGAAGAAGATGGTGAATGCCAGCAGGACAGAGAACATCGTTCCGATGACCGTCAGTGCACCGGCTGCACGAGTGCTGTCGATGAACCATCCCGGATCGGGCGCGCGGGTGCGAGCAGCGAGTTTGGCCGTCACAGCCAACACCACGACGAGTACGACGATCAGACCCAGTATCCAGCTCGGCACTGCGCAACTGTAAGTGAGTGCGCTCCGGCGCGTCGGCGGAATCGCGTACTCGTCGCGCATGAGTGAACGCGATTGTCCGGACGTCATTTTGCTCCGCCCCTTGTCACTGCATCCTAGAGTTGGGTGGAAGCAGCGACCGCTGTGCGGACCGGGCCGAGGGGCGATGCTGTGACCGCGAAGAAATCGATATTCGGCGTCATGATCGCGGCCGCATTGGTGTTGGCCGGATGTACCGATTCCGGACCCGACACCGATCCTGCATCTACGTCCGATTCGGTGCCCTATCCCGACGGCCCCGTCACGATGACGGCGGGAGCCGATCCCGGCAGTGGCTTCGACCTCACCATCCGTTCGGTCGTGGATGCCCTGCAGAAGGAGAAGATCGTCGAAACAGCTCTGCCGGTGCAGAATCGACCCGGCGGGAGTGGTGCCGACTACCTTGCCACGATGGTCGAGGACCATCGGAGCGCCGACGATCAGCTTGCGGTGACGTCGTTGTCGATGATGGTGAACCAGGTGAGTGGGGTGTCGAAATACGGCTACGACGACGTCACGATGATCGCCCGACTGATGACCGAGTACTACGTCGTCGTAGCGCGTCCCGGCAGTCCTCTCACCGACCTTCGCGGAGTCATGACGGCAATAGCGTCCAACCCATCGGGCGTCGTGGTCGGTGCGGCCCACGATGACGAGTTGCCTTTCTCCCTGCTGGTTTCGGCTGCCGGCGGCGACCCGTCTGCCGTCCGCTACGTCACCCAGGAGGGTGGCCGCGAACAGATCGCCGCACTTCTGGGTGGTGAGATCGACGTGGCCATCGGTGGCGTCAGTGAATTCGTCGATCAACTGGCATCCGGGGACCTCGACGGTATCGGCGTTCTGGCCGACAATCGGATCCCAGGTCTCGACGTTCCCACCGCGCGAGAGCTGGGATTCGATGTGACGCTGGCCAATTGGCGCGGACTGTACGGGCCACCGGACATGCCCGTCGACGCGGTCGACTACTGGCGGACGGCGTTGGGGAAGATGGTGGAGACACCCACTTGGAAGCAGATCGCAGAGCGCAGCAAATTCACGACGACCTTCATGATCGGCGACGAGTTCCAAACTTTCCTGGCCGAGACCCAGAAGGATGTGGAGACCGGAGTGCAAGCGGTTCCGCGGTGAGCGGCGCGGCGCGGCGGCGACAGTCGATTACATACGGGTCAGGGGTTCGGCTGTGCCTCGGTGCGTTCTGCGGCCCATGATCCGAGAAGCCGTATGCGTTCCGCGCTCGGCGAGCCCGGCTCAGCGGTGTACACCATGAGGACGGCCCCGGGATCGGCGGTGATAGCGAGCGCCTCGTAAGCGAGGTGAACCTCGCCGACGACCGGGTGGTTGAAGCGCTTCATGCCGGCCCCATGGGTTCGAACGTTGTGGGCACCCCACAGTTTTCGGAATGTTTCGTCGCGCGTGGAGAGTTCCCCGACGAGGTCTTGGAGTCCCTTGTCGTGCGGGTCGCGACCTGCTTCGGCGCGCATGATGGCTACACACATTTCGGCGAAGGTGTCCCAGTCGGGGTAGAACTCTCGGGACGAAGGATCCAAGAACTGGAATCGAGCGAGGTTGGGCGTTCGTCCACCGTCCCCGATCACAGGGGCGTAGAACGCTTTCGCGAGTTCGTTCGTCGCCAGCAGATCCTGACGTTGGTTGCGTACGAAGGCAATCCCGTCCGTTATCGAATCGAGGGCCCATTGCAGGCTGATTCTCGGGGCAGCGGGGCGGGCAGCCTTGCGTCGAGGGCGTCCGGAGGTCGGTACTCCGTCCACAGCTCGCGCAAGGTCGAGAAGGTGTGCATGTTCGGTGTCGTCGAGTTGTAGTGCGCGCGAGAGGGCATCGAGCACGGACGCCGATGCACCGCCGATGGCACCGCGCTCGATACGCGCGTAGTACTCGACAGAGAGGCCGGCAAGTGCTGCCACTTCGCTTCGTCGTAGTCCGGCGACTCGGCGACGGCTGCTTCCACCCGTGATACCGGCCGCATCCGGGGTGAGCCTGGCTCGGCGGGTCATGAGGAACTCGCGTACCTCTGCCTTGTTGTCCATGCGGTCCAGCCTAAGTCTGCCGGTCGAATCGAGCGACGCCCTGCTGATACATCCTTCGTGATGACGCATCGGTGGATTTCGAGGTCGCCGGTGCAAGCAGATCGCCGACTGCACCGGCTACCCCTACTCGATCAGATCAGGGTCGAGGTATCGATGACGAATCGGTAGCGAACGTCGGAGGAGAGTACCCGTTCCCACGCGTCGTTGATCTTGTCGGCGGAGATGACTTCGATGTCGGCTCCGAGGTGGTGGTCGGCGCAGAAGTCGAGCATTTCCTGCGTTTCGGCGATCGATCCGATGGCCGATCCTGCGAACGTTCTGCGGTGGGGGATGAGCGAGAAGACCTGCAACGGAAGGGGTTCTGCGGGAGCGCCCACGTTGACCATTGCGCCGTCGACGGCGAGCAGAGACAGGTGTGCGTTCAGATCGATCGAGGCGCTGACGGTGTTGATGATCAGATCGAATGTGGACGCGAGCTTCTCGAATGTGTCGGGGTCACTGGTTGCGTAGTAGTGGTTTGCTCCCAGTCGAAGTCCGTCCTCCTGCTTCTTCAGCGACTGCGACAGAACCGTCACCTCGGCACCCATGGCGTGGGCGATCTTGACGGCCATGTGGCCCAACCCGCCCATGCCGACCACCGCGACCTTCTTGCCGGGACCGGCTCCCCAGTGCCGGAGCGGTGAATAGGTGGTGAGCCCGGCGCACAGCAGCGGTGCGGCGGCGTCGAGCGCGATGCCCTCGGGGATCTTCACCACGAAGTGTTCGGTGACGACGACCTGTTGGGAGTAGCCGCCCTGGGTGGTCGTGCCGTCGCGGTCGGTGCCGCCGTAGGTCTGAATGTTGCCGACGAGGCAGTACTGTTCGAGACCCTTGACGCACTGGGCACATTCGCCGCACGAGTCGACCATGCAGCCGACTCCGACACGATCGCCGACGGCGTGCGTGGTGACCTCGGATCCGACCTCGGCCACTGTTCCTGCGATCTCGTGGCCGACGACCAGCGGGTACGGTACCGGGCCCCATTCGCCGCGCGCGGTGTGAATATCGGAGTGGCAGATGCCGGCGAACTCGATGTCGATACGGACGTCGTGTGGTCCGAGGTCGCGGCGCTCGATCGTGATGAGGGACAGCGGCTGGTCGGCTGCGGTGGCGGCGTAGGCCTTCACGGAAGTTGTCATGTTTCGATGAAACATGAGTCGGCGAGATCGAGACAGTCTCTGACGAGAGGTGCACCAGGAGAGCACCCCTTGTCGGTTCTGCTGGAGATCGTCCACCTGCTGCTGATCTGCGCCTGCTTCTCTCCGCGTCGACGCGAGCCGGGTGAACTGCCGTGGTTGTCCAATCCTGATGTGGCGTAACGGCAGAACCGTACCACCTCAGTGCCGCAGGTCTTTTCGCATGATCACCCGAGGGAAGCCACCCGACACCGACGTTGTTTCGACGGCGAACTCGAAGCCCGCCGACTCGAACAGCCGACGGGTTCCCACGTATGCCATGGTGAGATCGACTTTCTTGCCCTCGTTGTCGACCGGATACCCCTCGACCGCCGGGGCACCATGGTCGTCCGCGAACCGAACGGCACCGTCCAACAACGCGTGTGCGATTCCTCGTTTTCGGTGGCCGGCCCTGACCCGGAAGCACCAGACCGTCCAGACCGGCAGATCGTCGACGTGCGGAATCTTGTTGGACCGCGCGAACGGTAACTCCGAGCGCGGTGCAACTCCCGCCCAGCCGACCACCTCGTCGCCGTCGTAGGCCAGTACCCCCGGCGCGACTGTTCGACGGGTCAGCTTCTTCACGTACTCGGCGCGTTCGGGGCCGACGAGTGCCCTGTTGGTCGCGGAATCGATTCGGTGGCTGAGGCACCAGCAGACCGAGGACGTCGGGTTCTTCGGGCCGAGGATTTCACGCAGATCCGCGAACGACGTGGCCGGCCGTATCGAGAAGCTCACCCGCCGACCATACCGAGCATCGATGGATGCTGCCCCGGAACAAGCACCCGGTGTCCGGACGAACCGGCCCGGAGTTTCCGCGTCTCGACCCGGTACGGTCGTGGCGTGGACACTTCGATCGTCGATGCACCCGGCGGTGCGCTGTGAGTATTTCCTCGAGCGACCGCACGTTCCTGGTCCGTGCTGTGGACTTGGCGGCGGAGGCGGTGCGGACGGGCAACGATCCGTTCGGCTCGGTGCTCGTCTCGGAGGGCGGGGAAGTGTTGGCCGAGGACAGGAATCGGGTGGGCGACCGGAACGATCCAACCCAGCACCCCGAGATCGCTCTGTCACGTTGGGCCGCTACCAATCTGAGCCCTGTTCAGCGTCGAGCGGCGACGGTCTACACCTCTGGTGAGCATTGTGTGATGTGCGCTGCGAGTCACGGAATAGTCGGGCTCGGGCGCATCGTATACGCGACGTCCACCGCTCAATTGCTCACCTGGCTCCAGGAATTCGACGCTGCACCACTCGCGATCACACCGTCGCCCATCGAACAGATCGTGCCGGGGATCGTGGTGGACGGGCCGGTCGCCGAGTTCGGCGATGCCGTTCGCGAACTACACCGGCAACGTCACGCGTCTGCGCAGTAGAGAGCAACACAGAGGGGAAGGCCGTGCCGGACGGCATCGAGATCGACAACAGGCAGCGTACGAGTGCGATGACAACCGCGCTCGCAGCGACCGGTGGCGGCAGCGTCCTACTGGCGTGGCTCGAGTTCGTTCTCATCCGTCAGCAGCTCGCGGTGGGATTGTGGGTCATCGCCATGGCAGTGGTGGCGATATGGCTCGTCTCGTCCGATGCCGGGAAGCCTGCAGCCGTAGGCACTTCGCTCGGCACTGCCGTCGTCGTCACTCAGGTCGCATGGCTGGTGACGGGCTTTCACACACTGTGGGTCTTGTGCTCGACCGCGGCGATTGCACTCGGATTCTTTCTGCTGGCTTCGGCTTGGGCGGGCCGTTCGGTGGACTCGTCGCCTCGGGCCGGTATCCGTAGGGCGGTTGCCGTCGTACCGGCCGGTTTCGCTGCGGCGAGTGCGGTGGTGGTCTCCGCGCTGGTGATAACTACCGCAGCCAGTCCGGCACCGCTGATTCGATCGCTGCACGCGTTGGGGCAGAGCAACTCCTTCGCGTCCGACGCGCCGACAACGACGACGGTGGTCGACGGGGCCCGTCTCACCAGCGACGTCGAATACGGCTCGGCGCTGCCGAATTCGTTTCTCGACATCTACATCGCGGACAACGATGCATCGATCAGCCGGCCCACGTACGTATCGGTTCACGGTGGTGGCTGGATAGTCGGAGACAAAGCGGACGGTGCTCCCAGCACAGATTCGGACGGTGCGTCCTGGGCCGGCCCCATGCTCGACGCCGGCTACAACGTGGTGTCGCTGAACTACGCGTTCGCGCCGCAGTACCGCTTCCCCACGCAGACAATCCAACTGGGCCAGGCCATGCGCTTTCTCGACACGAACGCCGACCGGTACGGACTCGACATGAGTCGCGTCGTGCTCGCCGGAACCAGCGCGGGTGGCCACATCGTGGGCAATTACGCCATTGTGCAGACCAACCCCGAGTACGCGCGCGCACTGGGCGTCGAACCGACCCTGGACCGAAATGCCTTGAAGGCGATCGTGTTCGAAAGCGCTGCCCTCGACGTCGGGAGAGCGGGTACACCACAATCACCGAGCCCGTCGAACGGCTTCTTTTTCGACATCGCGGCCCGAAGCTACCTGGACACCACCGACACGGCGCTGCTGGCGCAGGCGAATGTCACGGACAACGCGACAGCCGACTTCCCGCCGAGTTTCATCTCCGACGGCAACACCGGTACTTTCCCGGACCAGGCAGCCGAACTGAGCGCCAAGCTGGACAGAGTGGGCGTCGCCAATCGCCTGAACCTGTACAGCAAGAACGAGGCGAGACTCGACCATGGATTCATGGCGGTGAGTTCGCAGTGGACCGACGACTACAACCGTCTCAGGATCGAGTTCCTGCGAGACTTCGTCTGATCTTTCACCGAGAGATGGATCCTCGAGGCGTGCAATCAGTTTTTCGGGACGGGGTCTTGCGGTGAGTTTTGCGATCGGCCCGGGTCCAAGCAGTGACATCGACTCTCGACCACTCGGTAGCCATCGGGCGACCGCTCAGTTCTGGGGAGCCTCGTCGGTCGGAGGATGCGGCACGTTCTCTTCGTCCACGTGCGCGCCTTCGACTGCATCGGTCTCGGCGGTGTGGTCACGCGGACCGTCATTGCTGCCGTGGGACGGTACTGCTTCGCTTGCATCGCTGGGCATCGTCATGGAATCTCCTAGTGGTCGAGGCGACCGGTCGCCGGTATCAGGACCTCCTGGGAGTGCCCCGCTGGACACAGAACTACACCCGGTCAGGCTTCAACGCGTCGGCGAGCATGTGCATCGCTGCTGTGGTGGACAGCGCACGCACACTTGCCCGGTCGCCGGGGAGATGAAGCGTGCGGGTCGAGGTCGGTCGGCCGACAGCGGCAATAGCGAAGCAGACGGTGCCGACCGGTTTGAGTTCCGTGCCGCCGCCCGGTCCCGCGATTCCGCTGGTGGATACGGCGATGTCGACGCCCAGTCGGGTCCGTGCGCCCTCGGCCATCGATGCCGCGACCGGTTCGCTGACGGCTCCGTGCTGTTCGATGGTCTCCGCGGGAACGTCGAGCAGGCCGATCTTCGCTTCGTTCGCGTACGACACCACAGCGCCGATCACATACGCAGACGAGCCTGCGCGGTCGGTGAGCCGGGCCGCGATCATGCCTCCGGTGCAGGATTCCGCAGTGGCGATTGTTCGGCCGGTCAGTCGGTCGGCCACGATGTCGTCGATGGTGGATCCGTCGGTCGAGAAGACTTGTGCACCATGGTGTTCGTCGATGAGGCCGACGAGGTCGGAGTATGCGGTTGCTGCCGACTCCGCATAGCGGGTCACCATCTCGAGCTCACCGAGACTCAAGCAGGTGGTGATTTCGAGTGCGTCGAATCCTGGGATGGCACGTTCTGCCGTCCGCAATGTTGCGGCGAGATCGGCTTCGGACAGCCTGTATGCGCGAATGGTGTCCTGGCGGATCTGCGCGCGCCGAGACAAGACCTGGGCTATGGGCGCGCACGCGAGTGCCTCCGTCCACATCGCTTGTAGTTCGCGAGGAGGACCGGGCAAGATCAGCACTGCGGGAAGCGTCCCAGAATCGTTCGCTGATATCGCCACGCCAGGCGCAGTCCCGGTTGGCGAAATAGATTGCGCACCTTCGGGAACCATGGCTTGCTTGCGAATTCCCGCCTTCAGCGGCTCGGAGTCGACCGCGGAGCTGAGCCGGCTGCGCCAGCGCTCGACGATCTCGGAGATTCGCTTCTCGAGCTGAACGTCGAGGTGCATTTCTCGGCCGTACAACGCAGCGACTGTCGCCACCGTGAGATCGTCGGCGGTCGGACCGAGGCCTCCGGTGGTGACGATCAGATCGACGCGCTGATCCGCGAGAAATCGCAGTTGTGCCGTCAGGTCATCGGGTCGGTCGCCACAGATCGTGATGTGTGCTACGTCGACGCCCAGCTCGAGGAGTTGCTGGGCTACCCACGGGCCGTTCCGGTCGGCAACCCGACCGGCCAGCACTTCGGTTCCTGTGACCACTACACCCGCTCGCACAGTCATTCCTCGACCTTACTGTCCCGGGGTTCGAGCGGAGCTGCGGTGGCCGCTCTTCGTCGCATGACGTCAGTGGGTGCGCGAGGTGGTGGACACCAGCAGTGCACGCGCGGGTTCGTCGCCGAGTGCGCGGACGGAGTGAGCGTTGAGCGACGGGAAGTGCAGCGCATCTCCGGTTTCGAGTCGAACACTGTCGTTTCCGATGGTGACCTCCACCGAGCCGTCCAGTATGTAGAGCCATTCCTCGCCGGCGTGGTTGGCAGTCGGGGCATCCGAGGCGGGCGGGATGGTCAACAGAACGGCATCGATACCGGGGTAGTTGCCGGACAGGGGAGTCATCGCTCCGTTGGCAGAACCGTGGCGACGCTGCTCTGCGGCTCTCACCAGGTGAAACGCGAGAGTCGGCTCCTCGGCGACGAGTTCGCTCAACGTCACTTGGAACACGCGTGCAAGTTCGATCAACGTGCCCACCGACGACTGCCGACTCCCTGACTCGATGCGCGAGAGTTGCGTGGTCGACAGGCCGACCCGCTCCCCGAGGGCGGCCAGTGTCCAACCCCGTTCGCGCCGAAGACTCGCGATCCTGCGTCCGATCCAGTTCTCGTCACTCGGATGGCCCGGCATGGAAGAAATGGTACGCACACCGACAGCAGAATATTGCCCTGTGGGTCATACAAATTGCCCATGGGGTTGATTTGTCGGCGCCCGCCTGCGATGGTCGATTGCGAGCCATGGCGATTCGAGGATGGGAGCACCGGTGACCGATACCGGCTCGGAACATCCGGCCGGCAGCCCGGAGGGTTCCGATCGAACTGCTCTCTCCGTAGTGGGAACGGGTGCCGCTGTGGCAGCAATCGTTCTGCTCGGCCTCGATCTACGCTTGGTGTTCGGGAGCGCGTCGGCGGTGCTGGCCGAAATTCGACAGTCCTACGCTCTGGGGTCCGGTTCGGCCGCGTTGCTGACCACCGGACCGGTCCTGTGTCTGGGTCTTTTTGCCGTCGCTGCGACTCGGGCAGTTCGGCGATGGACCGTACCCGTCGTGCTGACCGGATGCCTGATGCTGATTCTCGTCGGGACCGCGCTGCGGGGCGCGCCTTTGTGGCCGGCGCTGATAATCGGAACTCTGCTCGCCGGGATGGGCATCGCAGTTGCGAACGTTCTCGGTCCGGTGTTGATCCGACTGCTTTTCCCACACCGAATCGGATCGATGACGGGCTTGTTCACGGCACTGGTCAGTGCCAGCGCAGGAATCGCCTCGGGAGCCACGATTCCGATCGACTCGTCGGTATTCCACAACTGGCGAACGACTCTCATGGTCTGGGCCGTACCGTCCGCCGCCGCGCTGGGGGCCATGGCACTTCTCGCGTGGCGGTATCGCCACGTCGACCGGACGACGACCTCAACGGACCGATCTGCCGAACCGAAGTGGCAGACCGCTGTTCTGCGATCATCTGTCGCCTGGGCTGTCACCGGATTCATGGGACTGCAATCGTTGCTCGCGTATTCGATGATTGCGTGGCTCCCCACGATCTACCGAGATCGCGGGCTCAGTGCCGAGAATGCGGGACTGCTGCTGACTGCGCTGTCGGTGTCGAGCATCGCCACGGCGCTGACCGTCCCCGTACTCGCCGCCCGCATCCGTCGGCAGAGTGTGCTCGCAATCGCTGTCGTCGCATTGTCCGTCGTCGGACTGATCGGTGTTCTGGCAGGCAGTATCGAGCTGGCTCCAATGTGGGCGATTCTGCTCGGACTCGGTCAGGGAGGGCAACTTTCGCTCGCTCTGACGCTGATCAATCTACGAGCTCCGAATACAGCGACGGCAACGAGCCTGTCGACCATGGCGCAATCGATCGGCTACCTCGTTGCCGCAGCGGGACCCGTCGTGGCGGGTGCGATCCACAGCTCGACCGGCTCGTGGACTGCGCCCCTACTCGCATTACTGGCGGTCATGGTTCCGCTGACACTGTGCGGATGGATGGCCGGGCGAGATTCGCCGGTGACGTTCGTCCAACCCTGATGGTGGCCTATCTTGATCTCGATGCGTATTGCAGTGGTGGAAGACGACGACGGAGTCGGTGATGCGTTGGTGGACGCGTTGACCGAGGTGGGTCATACGCCTGTCCGCATGCGCCGCGGTGCCGACGTGTTACTCGGCTATCACGAGATGGACGTTGTACTACTGGATCTCGGGCTACCGGACATGGATGGCCTCGAAGTCCTTCGGAAGCTACGGACCCTGAGTTCGATTCCGGTGGTGGTGCTCACCGCGCGCGACGACGAGCGGTCGGTGGTGCGGGCTCTGCGCACCGGCGCGGACGACTACGTGGTCAAGCCGGCTCGGTTGGGGGAGTTGCATGCCAGGCTCGAGGTCGCGGCGCGTCGTCGGCGCGCGGCGAGCGATGCCGGCACAGACAGGGTGGTGCTCGGCGACATCGTTGTCGACCTCATCGGACGAGGGGTCGAAGTAGACGGACGAGACATCGCACTGACCACCAAGGAGTTCGACCTTCTGGCTCATCTGGTGACTCGACGCGGCGAAGCGGTGAGCCGGGAACAGTTGATGGACGCCATCTGGGGTGACGCGTACGTCGCGATTTCGCGGACGCTCGATGTGCACATGACGGCCTTGCGATCCAAGCTCGATCGGCCGGGCACCATCGTCACCATCCGCGGCTTCGGCTACCGCTGGGACAGCTGACGTGCGCCTGCGTGTACTGATGGTGCTGATGATCTACTCGACTGTCGTCGTGCTGGCGTTGGCGGTTCCGTTGGCAGTGTTGGTGGGCAGGGAGCGGGCCCAGAGATTCACCGAGAACAGGACAGCCGCCGCAACGTTTTTCGCCGATCTGGGTTCGCGGGAGGACCGGTCCGGGATTCCTCGCCTTCAGGAGTCTGTCGATCGTTACAGCAATTTGTACGACGAGGGAATTGCCGTCGTCGACCGCAACGGTCAGGCGCGTGCACTGTCCGGTCTGGACTTCGACCGCGCCGACGTCCAGCAGGCCATCGCGGGAGCGTTGCGAAATCAGCGGGGTGACCTACCGTCGAGTCTGTCGCCGTGGTCGCAGTCGACGGCGTTGATCACTGCCCCGGTCGGCGGGGGAACTCAGGTGGACGGCGCGGTGGTCCTCGAGGCGTCCACTACCTCCGCCCGTCGGGACGTCGGTACTGCCTGGATGGTGATCGCCGGCGGAGCTCTCCTGATTCTCGCAACGGTGGCGGTGATCGCTGTTGCATTGTCACGCTGGGTTGTTCGGCCACTGACCGCACTGTCGTCGCGCGTTCACTCGTTCGGCGGCAAGTTCCACGATCGGTTACCGATCGGCGAGGCCCCGACGCCGGAGCCGGCCGCCTACGATGGGCCACCGGAAGTACGCGAACTGTCCCGGGCGTTCGACGCCATGGCCGACGATGTCGAGGCAGCAACCGCTGCGCAGCGCAGGTTGGTGGCAGATACTGCTCATGCGCTGCGTAACCCGTTGGCTGCGTTGAGAATTCGAAACGATGTGCTCGGAATGCGCGTACCCGAGTCGGCGACCGAAGCGCACCGTCGGACCACCCTCGAAGTCGACCGCCTCAGTGCCGTCGTCGAAGACCTGCTCGTCCTCGCTGCCGCCGAAACCCCGTCCAGCACCCGATCAACGGGGTGCGACTCGGGCGCTGTTATTGCGGATCGGGTGGAGTTCTGGTCGAGTGCAGTGGTTTCGGCAGGAATGAGTGTCGACGTCACGACGTGGGAGTCCGAGGAGGACGGCCGAGTGATGATGCCCGGGGACGACCTGACTCGAATCTTCGATGCCCTTTTGAGCAATGCAACCAAGTACGCAGGGGCCGGTTCGGACATCGAGATCGGGCGTCGGACATCGGACACCGACATCACGATGTGGGTGTCCGATACCGGGCCCGGCGTTCCTGTCGACGAGCTGCCGAAGGTCGCCGATCGATTCTTTCGGGCGTCGACTGCTCGCGGGGACGGAACCGGCCTCGGTCTGTCCATCGTCCGTGCGCTCGCCGAGCGAGCGGGCGGATCCATCCGGGTCGAGGCGCGTCGACCGTCTGGACTGCGTGTCGAGATTCGGCTACCGAGGGTCGTTTCCTAAGGGAGTGTTAGGAATCGTGAAACAGCTTGGTTTCGGGCTGTGCTTGCCGTCACAGTAGGGGGGACTTCGGTTGCCGATTGCCAGCCGGCAGCCCACCGCCCGCTGAATGTGGAAGGACCAGAGCATGGCCAACGAGGCCACTTCGATCACCGGTTCGCCGCGATCGACCCCACCCATCTCGTCTCCCGCCGCCACTCGTCGCGCCGTGTACAACACGTTGCGTGGGTCGTCGGGCAACCTCGTCGAGTGGTACGACGTCTACGTCTACACCGTCTTCGCGACCTATTTCGAGAACCAATTCTTCGACTCGGCAGACAAGAACTCGACGATCTACGTCTACGGCATCTTCGCGGTCACCTTCCTGATGCGTCCGGTCGGTTCGTGGTTCTTCGGACGCTACGCAGACCGACGAGGCCGTCGTGCCGCGTTGACGTTCAGTGTCTCGATGATGGCGGCCTGCTCGATGGTCATCGCGTTCACCCCCGGGCGGGAGAGCATCGGCGTGTGGGCCGCCGTCATCCTCATCCTGTGCCGTCTGGTGCAGGGCTTCGCCACCGGCGGTGAGTACGGGGCGTCGGCCACCTACATGTCCGAGGCCGCCACCCGTGAGCGTCGCGGTTTCTTCTCCTCGTTCCAGTACGTCACGCTGATCGGCGGACACGTTCTGGCGCAGGTGACGCTGTTGCTGATGCAGGTCTTCTTCGAGCGGGAACAGATCGAGGACTTCGGTTGGCGGATCGCGTTCTTCATCGGTGGCGTCGCCGCAGTGGTCGTCTTCTGGCTGCGCCGCAGCATGGACGAGTCGCTGACCAAGGATCAGCTCGAGGCCGTGCGCAGCGGAGCCGATCGATCTTCGGGATCCATGAAAGAGCTGGTCACCAAGCATTGGCGCGCCCTGCTGATCTGCTTCATGGTGACCGCTGGTGGCACCATCGCGTTCTACACCTACAGCGTCAACGCACCCTCGATGATCAAGGCGGCGTACGAGGACCGCGGAATGACCGGAACGTGGATCAACCTGTTCGGGCTGGTTTTCCTCATGCTGCTGCAGCCCATCGGCGGGTTGATCAGTGACAAGGTCGGTCGCAAGCCGCTGCTCGTCTTCTTCGGCGTCGGCGGGGTGCTGTACACCTACGTACTCATCACGTATCTGCCGTCCGCCACGTCGGTGGTGCAGTCCTTGGCGCTGGTCTGCGTGGGTTACGTCATTCTCACCGGTTACACCTCGATCAATGCGATCGTCAAAGCCGAACTGTTTCCCTCGCACATCCGTGCCCTCGGCGTCGGTTTGGGATACGCGCTCGCGAACTCTGCCTTCGGCGGTACCGCCCCGTTGATCTACCAGGCCGCGAAGAACGGCGGGCACGTCGGCTGGTTCATCCTCTACGTCACGATCGTCATCGCCATCTCGCTCTTGGTGTACATCTTCGTTCTGCGGAACAAGACAGAGACCGTGCTGGACCGGGAGCAGGGGCGAGCGTTCGAGCAGTCCACCACGTCATAGGGTGACTGACATGAATCCGCCCGCAGCGTTGTTCTCTCGGAGGACGGCGTTGCGGGCGGGTCTTGTTTCCTTGACGGCTGCCGCGCTGGGTGCGTGCACATCGGAGTTGCCGACCCAGTTGCGTCTCGCCGCCGGCGAGGTCGGCGGCTTCTTCTGGGAGTTCGCAGGCTTGTTGGCCGACGGTGCCGCAGACGCCGGTGCTGCGGATATCGTTCCGCTGACGTCGGCCGGCTCCATCGACAACCTCGAAGCCCTCGGCACCGGACGGGCCGAGTTGGCGCTGACTCTCATCGACGCGGCGTACAGCCATCCGAGTGCAGATCTCGCGGCGGTCGGGTGCGTGTACGAGAACTACTTTCAGGTCGCGGTACGAGCGGACTCCGCCATCCGGACCGCAGGAGATCTGCGGGGTCGCCGGGTGAGTATCGGAGCCGCGGGGTCCGGTGCGACCATGGTGTCGCAACGTGTCCTCGACGCGGTGGGTGTATCCGGATCGGCTGCGGTCGAGCAGGTGCAGTTGCCGATGGGCGCGGCATCGGATGCGTTGGCCGACAACGAAATCGACGCAGTGATGTGGGCGGGTGGATTGCCGACCCCGGCGTTCGCCGAGCCTCGAACTGCGATCCGCTTGCTCGATCTGGGAGCCGTCGTCGCTGATCTGCGCCGCGAATTCGGTACTGCCTACGAGGCGGTGCTCGTTCCGGCGAACGTGTACGGCGAGCACCCCGAGGTGACGACCGTCGGGATTCCGAACGTGCTCCTGGCGCACCCCGAAGTGCCGGACGGTGTTGTCTCGAAACTGGTGGGCGTGCTGCTGGATCGATCGTCCGCACTGGTTCCAGGGCAGGCGGTCGGCAGTCAATTCCTCGACGCCCGCTCGCTCGTCATGACCGGCAGCATCCCCCTGCATCCCGGGGCCGAACAGGAATACCGAAGACGGCACGGGTGAGCCGGCTCAACGTGGACTAACGCGCGATCGACTCCACTCGCGCCTCGAAATCGAATCTGTTGATCGCGCCCAACCCGGTTGCCTCCTCGGTGCCGATCAACGAGGCCATCGCCGAACCCGCATCGGCCGATACTCGACCGACTCCGGCCTGTGCCGTCGGGTGGTGTACCGACAGCCGCAGAACCTTTGTGCCGCTCCCGGCTTCGTTCCAGATGCTGACCTTGTCGAGCGGCGAGGGCAACTGTGGCAGTGGTGCCTGATCGACGATGCGGACGGATCCCCCCTCGGAGATCCCGCCGGCGGCGTCGGCGGTAGCGCCTACTCCCGGCAGATACGCGATGTCGAAACCGGCTCCGTGCATCAGGTCGTAGATCTTTCGGTTGTCGGTCACCTGTTCGACGGCATAGAAATGGTAACCCGAGGCGGCGTCGTGGCGGTCGACCGACAGAACTCGCTCGCCGAAGGCGAACGGTCCGTCGAAGGGGACCCCGTCGATAGTGCCGCTCTGGCATGTCTCGACACCCATGAGCAACGATGAACTGCCGGGTACTCCGGGGCCTCCAGGAAGTCCGAAGAAGCTCGACGAGGTGTACCCGTCGGGCAGTGCAGCGTCGGCGTTGGCCGGCGGCACCGAGACGATGGCCGACACTTCGACGCAATCTCGGGCGTAGAACCCGCCGATGTCGGTCGGCTCTACCGCGCCCGCGGTGGGGGTCACCCCCACACTCAGCAGAAGGGCAAACCCGGTGGCCAGTGACGGTCGGCGGTAGCGAATCGAACTATGTTGCACAGCAGTGCCTTTCCGGGACAGTGGTGGAATCAGTTCAGGGCGACGAGTTCATGCAGGGTTCTGCCCGTGCGAACATCGGTGACACCGTCTCGGACCACTGTGAGCTCGAATGTGGAATCGAATCGGAAGTAGCCCGGATGGCCGACGAGTCGGTACAACAGCGGGCGAAACACCTTGTGCCCGGCGATCGGCACGTCGTCCAGTAGGTCGTGCGCGTGCACCACGTTCTCGACGGTGAGTATCAACTTGACGACGCCGGGGATCTCGATCTTCAGCCATTCCGGATACTCGCGGTTGGCAATCGCGTTGTACTTCATCGGCCCTTCGGAGACCTCCGCCTCACCCGAGCTGAGAATGACCTCGCCCTTGTACGCCAGCATCATCGGCCGGCTCTCATGCGCATCGAGGCGTTCCTGCGTCTTCACCAGTGCGTAGAGCAGCGAGTAGTCGTCGTCGTACAGGCGTCCCCAGTGCCAGCGATCGATGACGCTCTTCATATCGCCTGCACCCCAGTTGTGGTCGGCGTATCCCCTGCCGGACACAGCTTTCGTCCTTGCTCCGATCGTGATCGACCCCTCGACACGTGCACGTGGAGCAGCGACGACCCAGCCGAACACATCGGTTTCGCCGAACAAGGTTTCGCCCTCGCCGGGCATCCAGCTGGGTAGCTCGTTGTGGAACCGTAGATCGAACGTGACGTCCTCTTCCGAGAGCGACAGATGATGAATGGGCAGACTGTCCGGAGGAAACTCGGCCCAGGCGTGATTGGGGCCGACCCGAACATCGCACTGAGACATCGACGCCGAGGACTCCTTCTTCGAGTACCGCTTGAAGATCTGACGGCGGGTTCCATCCGGTGCGTAGATCAGGATCTCCACGCTCGGCTTGGCCACCATTGCCGGCTCCTCCGGCCGGCGCAGGTTGAGGAAGCCGATGATGGTGTGTCCGTCGTCGAGATGGGCATCGAAGTACCAGTGCTCGAAGCCTGTTCGGCTGCCCGGCACGGGGTGCGCACCGTTGTGTCTGGGCAGAACTGTGGTCAGGGCGGCGTCGGTCCTGCCGGGGCCGTTCCAGGTCTCTACGATTTCGGTCGATGTCATCTCTGGTTCTCCGCTTCGTTTGCTGGTTTCAGGCATCACAGGCCGTCGAAGCCGATGTGTACTGTTTTTTCCTCGGTGTCGCCTTCGAGTCCGGATCGGCCGAGTTCGCGGCCGATGCCGCTCCCTGCTCTGCCGCCCCAGGGCAGTGCCGGATCCGGCACACCCCATCCGTTGACCCAGACCGTTCCCACCCGAAGCTTCTCGACGACGGAATGGACACGGGAGATGTTCTGCGAGTAAACCATTGCGTTGAGTCCGTACCGAGTGTCGTTGGCTATCCGAATTGCCTCGTCGGTGGTGCGGAAGCTGATCACTGTGGCAACCGGGCCGAAGATCTCGTCACGGGCGATGGTGAGGTCGTTGGTACCGCGGAATACCGTGGGCTGTGCGTAGATTCCCGTACTGCGTTCGCGCTTACCGCCGTAGATCAGCTGTGCGCCCTCGGATATGCCGGAGTCGATGTACCCCTCGATGCGGGCGAGCTGCTTCGCGTTGACGATGGTCCCCATGGTGGACCGGTTGTCGAAGGGATCGCCGACCACAGCGCTCTCTGCTGCTGCAACGAGTCCGTCGACAACCTGATCGACGACGGATTCGTGCGCCAGCACTCGCGTCCCGGCAGCACACACCTGACCCTGATGGTAGAAGTTGCCCATTGCGATCCAGGGCATCGCAGCGTCGAGGTCCGCGTCCTCGAAGATCAGCTGGGGTGCCTTGCCTCCGAGTTCGAGAACGAGCTTGCGAAAGCTGCCGCCCGCGAAGCTCTGAATCGATTGTCCCACAGCGGGACTGCCGGTGAACGAGACCTTGTCGACACCGGGGTGCGTGGCCAGGGTCGCACCTGCGACGGGACCGAGACCGGTGACCACGTTGATCACGCCATCGGGAATGCCCGCTGTGGTGGCGAGTTCGGCCAGTCGTAGCGTGGACAACGAGGCATCCTCGGCGGGCTTGACGACGACGGTGTTCCCGGCGGCGAGAGCCGGGGCCAGCTTCCAGGCCGCGATGAGGGCCGGGTTGTTCCAGGGGGTGATTGCGGCGACCACACCGAGCGGCTGACGGACGGTGTAGCCGAATCTGTTCTGTGGGCCGAAGTTGGGGAGGGACACGGTCGAGCCGGAGATCTTGTCTGCCCACCCGGCGAAGTGCCGGAACACCTCGGCGGCACAGGGAATGTCACCGCCGACGGAGTCGCGAAAGAGCTTGCCCATCTCGACGGCTTCGAGCGCGGCAAGTGTCTCGGCGTTGGCTTCGATGAGTACTGCCAGTCGGTTGAGAGCTCTACCTCGTTCGGCTCCACTGGTCCGCGACCATTCGCCGTGCTCGAACTGCTCGCGCGCAGAGCGAACCGCCGCATCCACGTCCTCCTGGCCGGCCGCGGCGATCTGGGCGACCACCTCGCCGGTGGCAGGATTGGTCGAGGTGTACGTGGCACCGTCGGCCGCGGCGATACGTGCGCCACCGATGCGAAGCAGTGGCTCGGGTAGATCGAATTCAGGTCGGGTGATGTCGGCTGTGGTCATCGTGGATCTCCTCTGGATGCGGAATCTCGGGGAACGAAATGTCGTTGCAAGCCGCTCCACGAAGAGTCGTAGTCCGGCTGACGGTGCCCAGCACTGTGCGCGAAGTCCGTCGTGATCAGCGGAAGCCGGGTCTCGAACATGAAGGCCAATGAGCCGTCGAACTTCTGGGGCACCAGCTCTGCATTCGACGCGGTGGTGAATGTTTCGAGGTCGGGCCCGTGGGCTCCCCACATGTTGTGCAGGCTCGCCCCACCGGGGACGAAACCTTCGGCCTTGGAATCATGTTGCCCTCGAACGAGTCCCATGAACTCGGTCATGATGTTGCGGTGGAAGTGGGGAGGCCGGAACGAATGTTCGGCGACGTTCCATCGCGGGGGAAAGATGGCGAGGTCGACATTCGCCTGGCCGGGTCGCTCCGACGGCGAGGTCAGAACGGTGAAGATGGATGGGTCGGGGTGATCCCACCCGACGGTGCCCATGGCGTTGAAACGGTCGGTGTCGTATTTGTACGCACTGTGTGTGCCGTGCCAGGCCACGACGTCCAAGGGGGAGTGGTCGTATTCCGCTGCCCAGAGTTGGCCGCCGAACTTCTGGACCACCTGCACGGTGTCTGCGCGATCCTCGAACGCGGCAACCGGATACGAGAAGTCACGGGCATGCGCCAGGCCGTTGGATCCGATGGGGCCCAGTTCGGGCAGGGTGAAGTAGGACCCGTAGTTCTCGCAGACGTACCCGGAGGCAGAATCCGCGTGCAGTGACACCCGAAACTTCACTGCACGACCGATCACGGCGATCTCGCCGGGCATGACGTCGAGGAGTCCGAACTCGGTGTGCACTCGTATTCCACCCGATTGCGGAACGACGAGCAGTTCACCGTCGAGGTCGGCGAAGTACCGGTCGGTCATCGACTGTGTCGCGTGGTACATGTGCACGGCGATTCCGTTGCGCTCGAGCACATTACCGTTCGCTGCCATGGTGTACATGCTGTCCAGGAAGTCCTCGTCCGGCCACGGGGTGTCCAGCGGATTCCAGCGCAGACGATTGACGTCGAGTACGCCGTCGACCAAGGGAGCGGATCGGAAGTGGCGGTTGTCGATGCGCTCGAACCTCGGGTGCCGTGCCGATGGGTCGATGCGGTAGACCCAACTGCGCCGATTGATTTCGCGCGGCTCGGTGAACGCGGTTCCCGAGAGCTGCTCGGCATAGAGGCCGTAGGGCGCTCGCTGCGGGGAGTTCTGACCCCACGGCAGGGCACCGGCGATCGCCTCGGAATGATGTTCGTTCCCGAATCCGGTCTGATATTGGAGGTTCTCGGTCATCGGCGCAATGCTCCCTGGGCATCGAATTCGGCCTCTCGGCCGTCCATTTGGGCACGAAGCCAGCTGCGGCGGTGCGCGTCGGCAATTCGTTCCATTCTCGGTGCGACCCCGGGAACGATTCGGCGAACGAGCTCGAGCGCGGTGATGAGAGGGAATCGCGCGAGCACGATCAGAATCCATGGGAACGCCGAAGGCATGTCGTATTTCGCACGCGTCGCCGGGCCCATGAACAGCGTGGTGTACGCGCCGTAGATGCCGTAGTTGTACCGAGCACGTAGGCGCGCCAATCCCTTCTGGTGCGGCCTGGGCGCAAAGCTGGCGGGAAACGATTCGATGAGTTCCTTGCCGTGTACCCCGGCGTCGTGACTACGTGCTGCCGAGACCATGGCCGTCATGCGCAGTGAGTCGGCGATGGTGGTCGGGAAGTTGTCCACGTTCACCCCGAGCAGATGACCCATGAACTTCTGAAAATGCAGCAGCGCGCGAATCTCGGTGGGTGTGGTCTGCAGCCCGACGAGTCGCAGGGCCAACGCGGGTACGGTGCTGCCACCGAGCAGCGTCAGCATCTGATAGCCCTGGCTGATGGGGTAGCCCCACTTCTCGGTGTGCCATTCGGGATGCCCGTCGATGCGGCGTCTTACTGCAACGTGCATCACCCGCACCTTCATCGCGGTTGCGCGGCCGGTCGATCCGATGCTCAGCAGTGCCCCCGGCTCCGACGTGTCGACCCAGAACTGGCAGGTTTCCAGAAATCGACGTAGTGCGTTGTCGCCTGCGTAGCCGCCGGCGAGGGACAGCGGTGTCGCAACGGCGGCCTCGGTGTACATCTCGAGGGTGATGCCGCCCGCAACAGCGAACAACATCGTGCCCCAGCGCCGCCAGATGGCCGCGCCCTGTTCGACGAGCTCCGGCCGCACCCACTCCGGCAGCGTCTCGAACTCGTCGAAGAGAACACGCATGCTGGCCGGTACGTCGTCGAGTGCGTCGATGCCCTCCACCAACGCTCGGTCGAGAAGTGCGCGCCCGGCCTTCGGATCAGAAGCGAACACCTCGTCGACGAAGTTCTCGGCGACGGGGTCTCCGTGGAACAGGCTGTCGCAGAAGTCGGCGGCGAGGTCGTCGGACGGAAAGAGCGACGTGCCGAACAGCTTTCGCACCGTCGATTCGACTCGGGCGAGACGCGGGTTCTTCCGATGCTCCCAGTAGGTGAAGGCGGTCGGTACGCGTCCGGTGTCCGCGGTGAGGGTCATACGTTCTTCTCCATCCAGGTGCCGCATTCGTCGGTGACGGTGCCGACTCCGTGGGGTTGGTCGACGAGATAGTGATTGAGTTCGGGCAGCTCGACGAGTGTCGAGTCTGGACTGGCGTCGTGCATCGAGCGGGAATCTCCGGCGAAGGCTGCTTGATCGCCGAGCAGCGAGACGATCAGCGTCGGTGCATCGATCCTCGGTAGATTCTTCAGGGCGTCGGCTCCGGTGTGATCCGAGCTCCAGGTGCTCAGCCAACTGCGTACCGACACGAATCGTGCGAGCCCGCCGGCAGCGGTGTTGGCGCGCTGGGGATCTCCGTACATGCTTCCCGGTTGCCGGTCGCTTGGATCGAGCGTGAGGTCGACGAATCGAGGGTCTGCGACCGTACGGTGGACCACGAATGCGTGATCCGACGCGCCCCGGACCGACACGGTGTCGAGTTCGCGGATTGCCCAGTCGTCGATTCTTCTGATGCGTTCGAGCTGCGCCGCGCGGTACTGCTCGACCCAGTTCCGATCGAGGGGAATGTTGCGATCGGGACTGTACAGATCGAGCTCTGGGTCGGTGGAGAACGGATCGTTCTCGTCGGTGACCGCGGGGTCGATCCAGTGCCGCAGTACGCGCGCCCGCCCGGAGTGAGCTCCGACGAGCATCAGTGCATCGGCCGGGACCAGCGCGGGGCCGTCGACCTCGACGGTCGGCGACTCCGCCTGCTCCTGGTAGTAGGTCGACAGCGAGCCGCCGCCACTGAACCCGAGAAGAACGACCTTCTCGAAGCCGAGTTCGTTCTTCATCCAGCGCACACCGGATCCGACATCGGCGATCGCGCGTTCCATCAACAGTGCCGGTTCGTTGGAGCTGTACCGCGTGTTCAGTCCCATGATCGGCAGACCTGCCTCGGCGAAGCCGCGAAGTAGGAAGTGCGAGAGGAAGTCCGAGGTGGGATGTGCGAGAAGGATTCCGACACTGCGGTCGTGGTGCTGCGGGGCAACGAGATTGGCGTGCAGCGTGGGGTAGTGCCGGGACAGGCCCGAGTGCATTTCCACCCGGCCGTCTCGGGCTGGTTCGTATTGGATTCTCTGGAAATTGTCGACGATCACTTGAGGGTCCGCCTCCTAGGACGAATGCGATCCGAGTCACAGGAACGTACCATACTTCGAGGTATGGACAAGTCCCGTTCTTTTCGTTCATTCGGCTGCGAACCGTCCATACTGTGTAGTACGGTCGGTTGGTTCTGGACTGAGAGAGTGATATCGATGAGTGAGCGAGAAGCAGTGCTGGAGAGCGCATCCGAATCGACCGAGGATGCGCCGGATGTCGATGACATCGCTGTCGACAAGGACGAATCGAACGATGAACCCAGGCGTCCGCTGCGGCTGCGTCGCAGTCTGATCGGGTTCGCTGTGCTCGGGGTCGTGGCGCTCGGCGCGAGCAGTGCACTGCTGCTGCATCAGCATCAGAAGTTGGCTGCTGCACAGGACCTTCAGCAGCGCTATCTGCAGGTTGCCCGCCAGAGTGTGCTCGATCTGACCACGATCTCCGCGTCGACCGTCGACGACGATGTCGCGCGAGTTCTGGAGCGTTCGACAGGCACGTTTCGCGACCAGTTCGGCGAGCGAGCAGATGATTTCGTCTCGGTGGTGCAGCAAGCCGATGTGCAGGCGACGGGGTCCATCACCGAAGCGGGAATCGAGAACGCCGACGACCGCACAGCGAGTGTTCTCGTGGCAGCGACGTCGAGTGTCACCAATTCGTCCGGCGCGCAGGAAGAACCGCGAGTGTGGAGACTGCGAGTGACCCTCGACAACGCCGGCGAGTCGATCTTGGTCTCCGATGTGGAGTTCGTCCCGTGATCCACCATCGGCTACTGGTAGCGGGCCTGTCGGTGCTGCTCGTCGGCGCCGGCGCATCCACGGCCTCGCTCTACGTGATGAATCGAGCCGACGAAGAGCAGCAGCAGGTGCGCTCGGCAATCAGCGACGCGGCCGACGACGGTGCCGTCGCGGTCCTGTCCTACCGCGCCGAGTCGGTCGACGCCGACATCGAGCATGCCGCGTCCTTCCTCACCGGCGATTTCCTGAACTACTACAGCGCATTCGGTGCCGAGTCCATCGCTCCGGCCGCGAAAGATCGCGGAATCACCTCGAGTGCAACGGTATCGGCCAGTTCAGTGGTGTCATCGTCGGAAGACTCGGCGGTGGCACTGGTGTTCGTGAACCAGAACATCACCTCCACCGACGCACCGGATCCGAAGGCCGCATCGAGCAGCCTCCGGATCGAACTCACCCAGGTCGACGGCCGGTGGTTGATCTCCACACTCGATCCGATCTGACTCCGAGGACGTCGTGGGCGCTCAGCCCCCGCCAGGGACCAGCAGGCCGTCCAGGGTCTGCGTCGTGGTGTCGAGGTTCTCGTCGACGTATCGCCGACCGTCGCCGGCGATGTAGGAACTATCGGTCGTGTCGTATTCGCCGGTGGATGCCACCGGGTCGCGGCATAGTTCCACGGTAGCGGCACGACGCCCCGGAAACTCCATGCACGGAAGGTTTCTCGCGCCACGAATGGCAGTCGGATCGGCCGGATCGACCTTGCAATAGAGCCCGTCAGGAGTCGGGATGGTGTCGATCTCGGTGGGTGATCGGCGTTCGGATGCCGGTAGGAACCCGGTGGTGCAGGGCGGTGGGTCGTTCACCTGCGCCGCGAAGTACGTGTTCTGGCCCGGCTCGCCGGACTGGGAATTGAGCATTCCTGTTCCCTGTGTCGCTGCGATGAGGGGCGGGTACAACACCAGAATCTGTTCGATCGACGGGTTGTAGACCACGGCAACCTGTTCGACGGTCGTCAGATTCGCCAGTAGCAGAGGCAGTGTCGGCTGCAGCTGCTGGAACAACGCGGTCACTTCCGTGGCCATCGGTGTGCCCTTGTCGATCAGGGAGCGGATCGACGCGTCGCGGTCGCGTAGTTCTCCGGTGACACCGGTCAGCGATGCCGCCCAGGCTCTGATCGACTCACTGCTCGCTGCGGCGGCAGTCAGGACGGGGTCGGCGTTGTCGATCAGTCCGGTGATCGACGCGGCATCGGCGTTCGCGTCGGCGCTCAGGGTCCGGAACGAGTCGAGGAGTTCGGCTACGTTCGTTCCGTTGTTGCCCAGCGCTGCAGCGCTTTCGTCGAGCACGCTCCGAAGGTTGTCGGAGCCGATGGATGCCAACGCCGTCTGCAGCAGGTCGATCGTGGGCCCAACCTGTTCGGGGACCGATGTCCTGTCCCGGGGAATCACCGAACCGTCGGACAGATACGGTCCGTCGGACGAGTCGGGGACGATGTCGATGTACTGCTCGCCGATCGCGGACATGGAGTGGACTTCGGCTTCGGTGTCGGCGGGAACTGCGACATCCGACTCGAGTGACAACACTGCCCGCGCTCCGTCACCGTGGCTGGTCAGCTCGACGACCCGGCCGATTTCGGACCCTCGATACGTCACGTTGGCTCCGGTGTACAGACCGGCACCGTCCGCGAGTTCGACGGCGACTCGATAGCGGCCGATGCCGAGCTGTTCCGACACTCGCGCGAAGTAGATCCCGGTGGTCGAGGTCGAGACCACCGCGACCACCAGAATGATCCACAGCTTGCGATGGAGAGACTGCTTCGGTGTCATGGAGTGCCTGCCGGTGGGATGAGAAGATCTGTGGTCGACGGGATCGTCGCTGCCGGGCTGGGTGAGAACGATCCGAGTGCGCCTTCGAGCGGCGTGCCGAGAAACAGCGCATTGTCGAGGGTGTCGAGCCGAAGGTCCAGTGTCACATCACCGTTGGCGTAGTCGCCGCGCACCGCATTCTGGTAGGTGTCGATCGGAAACGGATAGGTGAGTAGGTAGCGGAACGAGTCGGTCAGTGACGTACCGGAGTCTGCCAGGGAGGCCAGGACCGGACGCAACTCCTCCAGTTCGGCGACCAGGTCACCGCCGGTGTCGTCGACGATCTCTTTCGCGGTGCTTCCCAGCGTGCCTAGCGAGACCAGTGCGGTGGTCAGATCCTGTCGGCGATCGGACAAGACGTCCAGTGCAGGCCCGAGTGTCGTGACGGCGTCGGCAAGCACCTGGTTCTGAGCCGCGACGTCGGCGGCGAAGCGATCGAGGTTGTCGATGGAGCGTTCGATGTCGGCTTGCTGTTCGACGAGACCGTCGAGAAGGGTGTTCAGACGATCGATGAGAGCGCGAACCGATTCCGGCCGTCCACCGAGTGCGGCGTCCAGCTCGTCGACGATGTCACCGAGTTGGGGAAGTCCGCCGCCGTTCAGCACGAGCGAGAGCGAGGACAGCGTCTGTTCGGTGGTGGGGTACGCGCCTGCTCGATCCAGCGGGATGACATCTCCATCGGCGAGACGGCCGGTGGGTGACACGGCGGTAGGCGGCGACAGTTCGATGTGGGTGGAGCCCAAAAGGCTGGTCTGTCCGACTGCTGCCACGGCGTTCTCCGGCAGCTCCACGCCCTGGTCGATGTGCACGGTGACGACCGCGTGGCCGTCGTCCAGTTCGATGTCTGCGACGCGTCCCACCGTGACGTCGGAAGCGAGCACTCGCGAATTGCGGTCGATGGTGGATACGTCCGGCATCTCGATGGTCACCGAATATGCGCCTGGCCCTTCGCCTTCGGTGCCGGGGAGCGGGAGGGAATTGAGACCTTGCCAGCCACACCCGGAGGTCAGCAGAACGAGTGCCACACCGGTGAGCGGCAGTATCGAACGACGCTTCGGCGTGCGCGTCGTCATTGCCCGCCTCCCGGAAGGAGGAGGTCCGTCAGCGACGACGGCGAGGGTGCCGGGGCGGGGAATGGTGCCGGGGCGGCCGGTACGAGCTCGGGTTCGCTGTAGACCAGCTGATCGGGGAGTGCGCCCACTCCGTGAATCGGGTTGGTGGACAAGGGAAGATAATCGAAGGCCAGTGTTTTCAGCAACGGACCGAGGTACTGCACGCACAGATTCGCCCCTTCCTGAGCTCCGACTTCCTCCGCTGCGGCAATGGCAGAACAGATGAAGTCCATCGGATTGGCGAAGTTGTTCGGTGCCAGCGCGGAGACGATCGCATTGTGAGCCGGCTGGTAGATGTTGTTCAGGTTCGACAACGCGGTCGGGGCGACATGGAGTATCTGCGCGATTCCGTCCCGTTGCGCGGCGAGTTCACCGATCACGCTCTGCAGGCTGCGGAGAGTGTCGTCGAGACCGTCTCGATTGGCGGCGACGAAGCGCTGCACATCGCCCACCGCGACATCCAGTGACGTCAACGCGGTACCGATCTGTTCGGAGTTCGTATCCAGGACCTCGGTGATCGACGCCATCGAGTTGTTGAAGTTCACGATCTGCTGTCCGCTCGCCGACAGTGCAGAGACGAATACCTGCAGGTTCCGGACGACGGCGAACAGGTCGGTTCGGCCGTCGGACAACGTCTTCAGCGCATCGGAGAGCTGACTGACCGTAGTGGCGATGTTCTGCCCTTGACCTCGCAGGTTGGCATCGGCAGCGTCTACCAGGGCCCCGAGAGGTGCCTGTCGATCAGGTGTCGCGGTTCCCAACGCGTCGGCCACCCGGGCGAGCTGGGCCTTGATCTGATCCCACTCGACCGGAACCGCCGTGCGCGAGATCGGGATTCGTTGCCCGTCGTCCATTGCCGGGCCACCGGTGTAGGGCGGGGTGAGTTGGACGAAACGGCTGGCGACCAGGCTCTGCGAGACGATCACGGCCATGGCATCGGCGGGTACCGGATAGGACGAGTCGACTTCGAGCTCCACGTCGGCGTGATCGCCGCGGGGTTCGATCGACCGGACGGAGCCGACATCGACTCCCATGATCTTCACGTCGTCACCGACGTACAGGCCGGTGGTGCTCGAGAATTCGGCGACTATGGACGTGGTGATCATGCGAGGGACCACGGTGTACGAGACCGCGGCCAGCACCGCCAAGCCGGTTCCGATGGCGGCCAGTTGCCACTGCCGGGCCGTCACCGCGGCGCTCCGTCGATGACGGACAACGGGTTCACGGTGGCAGATTCGCCGGGAGCCGGACCGAGTCCGAGGGCGGCCCGAATGAACGGAGAGATGATCTGCCCGGGGATCAAGTTCTGAATGTACGAGTTGAAGAACGGTCCACTCGACACTGCTTCACCGAGTTGGGTGATGTAGGGACCCAGGTTCTCGATGGCCTGACCGATGTTGTCTCGGTTCTGTTCCAGAACCTCGAGGACCGAATCCAGTGAGGCGAGCGTCGACCCGAGTTGGGCCTCGTTGTCTGCGACGAGGCCGCTCAGATTCTGGGCGAGGTCGGTGACACTGTCGAACAGCCGGTCCACGGCGGCTCTGCGGCGATCGAGTTCACGCAGGATCGTGTCGGCATCGACGACGAGAGTGTCGATCTGTTCGCTGCGAGTGGCGAGTACCCCGGTCACTTGTTCCGCTGCCGCCAGCAGCGACCGCAAGGATTCGTCCCGGGATGCGATGGTCTGCGACAGTCGACCTACACCGTCGACAGCGGCCGCGAGGTCGGCGGGTGTCTGCTCGAGTACGTCGGTGGTCACGCGCATGGCGTCGGTGAGTCCATCGGTGTCGAGTTCGGTGACATCGTCGGTCAGATCTCCCAGCGCGTCGGTCAATTGGTACGGGCTCGTGGTGTTGTCCAGCTGGATCCGAGCCCCCGAACTCAATCGGCCGCTGGTGCCGGGATCGATGCGCAGGTTCTTCGTACCCAGCACCGTCTGTGTCGGTATGGACAGACGGGTATCTTCTCGCAGTATGACGTCGCCGCTCACGGTGAACGTGATTATGACTGTGTCCAAGTCGATTTCGATGTCGGTAACTGTGCCCACCGTAATCCCTGCGACCTCGACATCGGCACCGACGGCGAGCCCCCCGGTGTCCCGAAATGTGCCACTGTATTCAGAGCTGGCCGACAATATCGGCAGCGATGACACATTCGTCGCCACCAGCGTCAGCAGTATCGCCAGGACGGTACCGACGATACCGAGTCGGAGCATATTGCGACCTCGAACTCGCTGATTCATCGCGGCGCGCACCTTCCCGTTTCCTGGCCGATGAGCGGCGTGGTCAGCCCTCGGCCGTCGGGTGTATCGATCTTCAACTTGATGCCGCACAGGTAATAGTTGAAGAAGTTTCCGTACGCGCCGAGCCGACTGAGCGCAGCGTAGGTATCGGGCAACCGGGAGACGACGCTACCGATCGTCTCCTTTTCCGAATCCAGTTGAGCAGCAGTGCGACCGAGCTCGTCGAGCGTGGACTTCAGCGGCGGTCTGGCCACGTTAAGCAGGTCCGCCACCGTGGCCGATGACGAATCGATATCGTTCAGTGCCGTGCCCCACGCGGCGCTGTCGGTGGCCAGGCCGGACGCCAGATTCTGGGCACGATCGAGTGCTGTGGACACGACGTCCTTCTGGTCTGCCAACGTCGTCAAGGTCGTGTCCAGGTTGGTGATCACCCGTCCGATCACCTCGTCTCGATCGGCGAGGGATGTGGTCAGTGTGGCGGTATGGGCGAGCAGGGATGCGATCGATCCGCCCTGACCCTGCAGTGTCGCGACGAGTTCTGCGCTCAGATCGTTGACCTTCGAGGGATCGACGGCCTGGAAAAGTGGCTCGAAGCTGCCGATGAGTTGGTCCAGATCCAGTGCGGGTGAGGTTCGTTCGAGTGGAATAGTGGCACCCTCGTCCATCGGAACCGCATCCCCGGGTCCGTCCGCGAGTTCGAGATAGCGGTCGCCGACGAGATTCTGGTAGCGCACGGTTGCGGTCGTGGACGACGTCACGACGTAACCTGCACCCACGTCGATGCCGACCGCCGCGCGATCGTTGTCGACGATGGTGACGTCGCCGACCTTGCCGACTTCCACGCCTGCAACTCGTACGAAATCTCCACTGCGAAGGCCGGATGCACTGGTGAAGACTGCCCGGAACGAGGCTGTCGATTCGAATCTGACCTGTCCGAACACGACGACCAGGCACGCGAGCACGACGGCCATCACCACCACGAACACGATCAGCTTGATCGTCGTGGATGTGCGGCTCATCGGGTCCCGCCCGGTGCGGCGAGTCCGCCGGGCAGAAAGTCCAGTAACGAACTCGGTGACAAGACCGGGCCGGTATTGCCGGCACGGAACGGGTTCGATCCGGTGTCGGCAACCACGTACGGGGTCGGTACGGCATCGTTCGGCACGTTGGGCAATGCGCCGCATCGCGGTCCACCGGACGCCGCTACTCGGGGCAGGTCCGACTCGTACTCGTACGGCGGTATGCCGAAGAGCACGGTGCTGTTGAGCAACATGGTGCGTCCATTTCCGCCGGAAACTTCCTCGGCACCGACCCGGGCGCGGTCCGCTCCCTGTAGGAAACAGGTGAACTCGGGCGAATACTCCTCGAGCAGTTCGGTTGTCGGCTTCAACTCGTGCACAGTGCTCGAGATGCCTGCAGCATTGTCCGTCAGCACCGTATTTCCCACCTCGGCCATTCCGATCACGCCGAGCAGCACGGCGTCGAGACTGTCGGTGGTGTCGACGAGCGTGCGCCCGGTCGTCGTCAGGTTGTTCAGGTTCGTCAGCAGATCCGGTGCTGCGTCGGCCAACGTCTCGGTGGCGGTCGCTCCCGATGCGATGTCGCGCTGCAGCGTCGGAACCCGAGGTTCGACGCCGGCGAGCAGTGCGTTCGTCTCGTCGAGGGTCAGCCCCAGATCGCTACCGCGCCCACTCGTTGCCGTGGCCAACGAGGTCAGCGTCGCGTTCAGCTTGTCCGGTTCCACAGCCGCCAGCACCTCGGTCAGGGTCTCGAACACGGTGTTGACCTCCACTGTCACCGAGGATGATTCGACGACCGCGCCCGACACGATCGGTGTGGTCGATGGACTGGCAGGCTGGGTGAGCGTGACGAACTTCGACCCGAAGATCGTGGTAGCGGCAATCCGGGCCTCGACGTTCTCCGGAATGGACTGTGCTGCAGCGCCGTCGAGGCGAAGCTCGACGACCGCGCCACCTGGAACCTGGCGGACGGCGTCCACCGTTCCCACTTCCACGCCGTGCATCTTCACCAAGGCCCCCGGTTGCATCACGAGGCCGCTCCGATCCGACTGCAGTGTCACCCTGGTCGGTGGACGGACGGCATCGCCCACCGCGCCGGTGAAGGCGAAGTAGGTGGCCGCCACTGCGAGAACGAGCAGTGCGGCCATGATCACGGCAGCCACACGGGGTGCAGCCGATCCGATCCGGTGTGTGTGGTTCATCGTCACCCCGCCAGGTGTACTGATCGGGAATTACCGTAGAGGGCAAGCGAAATCATCAACGTCACCATCACGACGGTGATGAGCGAGAGTCGGACGGCGCGACCGGTGGCAGTTCCCACTCCTGCCGGCCCACCGGTGGCCGTGTAGCCGTAGTAGGTGTGGATGAGCATGACGGCAGCCGCCATGACGAAGACCTGCAGGAAGGACCACAGGACGTCCGAGGGGACGAGAAACGTCGAGAAGTAGTGGTCGTAGACGCCGCCGGATTGTCCGAGAACGACGACTGTGGCGATTCGGCTGGCCAGAAACGAGGTGATAAGTGACAAGGAGTACAGGGGCAGCACAGCGAGCATGCCTGCAAGCACCCGCGTTCCGACGAGATACGGCACGGATTTGATGGCCATGACCTCGAGCGCATCGATCTCCTCGCTGATGCGCATCGCACCCAATTGCGCTGTGGTGCCTGCGCCGATAGTTGCCGCCAAGCCGACGCCGGCAGTGATCGGAGCTACCACACGAACGTTGACATACGCGGCGAGAAAACCGGTGAGGGCATCGACACCGATATTCCCCAGGGAGTCGAATCCCTGGACTGCAACGGTAGCGCCGGCGAACAGCGTGAGGAATCCCAGCACGACGATGCTTCCACCGACGGCCGCGAGAGCGCCTGTGCCGAGACTGATCTCGGCAAGTACGCGCAGGGTTTCGGCTCTGTAGTCACGTGCGGCTTTTCCGGTCGACGCGACGGCGCGTCCGAAGAACAGAGCGAGATCGCCCACGGTGTCGATTCCGCGGACAACGCTGCGGTACCGACGATTCACTCGGACGGCGATATCGAAGCCCATCACGTTCTTCACCGGTCGCTCAGTGCAAGGCCGACAGACGTCAGCGTGAGATTGACGAGAAACAAAGCAACGAAGGAGAATACGACGGTCTCGTTGACTGCCTCGCCTACGCTTCGTGGCCCTCCGACGACGGATAGGCCGCGGTAGCAGGCGATCAGTGCGGCCAGTAAACCGAACAATGCCGCCTTGATCTCGGACAGGAGCAGTTCCGGTAGGCCGACGAGCAGGGTGATCCCGGATACGTAAGCACCTGGCGTGACGTCCTGGAGATACACAGAGAAGAAGAAGCCGCCCACGAGGCCGATGCTGCATACGGCTCCGTTCAACAGCGCCGCGATCATGGTGCAGGCAACGACACGAGGAACGACGAGCCGATGAATGGGGTCGATGCCGAGCACCTCCATCGCCGCCACTTCTTCACGGATGGTGCGCGATCCGAGGTCCGCGGCAATCGCTGTGGCCGCAGCACCGGCAACGACCAATACGGTCACCAGGGGACCGATCTGGGTCACCGCACCCAGTCCGGCCCCCGCGCCACTGAGATCGCTGGCTCCCAATTCCGAGAGCAGTGAGTTGAGTGTGAATACGACCAGAACCGTGAAGGGGATCGACATCAAGATCGTGGGTAGAAGAGACACTCGGGCGATGAACCAGCTCTGGTCCACGAACTCGCGCCACTGGAAGTCTCTGCGTCCCAGTGCCACCGCGGTGTCGATCGAGAGGCCGTAGAACTCACCGACCGCCGACGTCGCCTTGGCGGTCGCGCGCGCTGCACTCCGAAGAGGCTGTGTCACTGGGTTATCCGATACTTCAGCATCATGTCGTGGTCCTCGTGGTCGAGGAGATGGCAGTGCCAGACGTAGCCCTGAAGGTCGCCCGCGGGTTCCGCGGAATGGTCCATTCCGTTGTGCACCTGATGCATCGGGCCGTGATCGACGCTGTGTTCGGGACTCGGTTCCTGCGCCGACGTACCGCCGGGCCGGGCGAAGGTGGCGTCGGGGTCGAACCCCAATTCGTCGGCCGTCGGAAAACGAACGATGATGCGAGTGACCGTACCGCCGTCCACCCGGACCGTGTCCTTCCATCCGGCTTCCCACGGGGCAGGCGGGGTTGCGGGTCCGGCGAGAAACCCCTCCGGATCGGGAGTCCACTTGATTCCGACGGCGGGTTGTGGATTTGCCACCTGGTAATCGACGGTGCGCAGGGGAGTGCGGCTCAGGATCCTGAACGTGACGAGGTGGATGTGGATCGGGTGTGGATCGGGAGTGATGTTGACGATGTTCCACTGCTCGACCGTTCCGGGCCGAGGCATCTCGATATCCGGGTCGCTGTAGCGAAGATTGTTGAGCGACATGATGGCCGGTGGATTGCGCAGCGCATAGGGCTGGCTGACGGTGACGGTACGGATCTTCGTCGGCTGCTGGATCGGTGCGATCGGTGCCGGCCCTCGACCGCCGCGCAGCGATGTCGGTACCCCTCCGATGAATCCGCGCGCGGCACCCACCCTGAACCGACAGAACAGCGGCATGGTGACCGCGCCGATGACGGCCGCTTGAAAGGGTGGGGCCTCGTCGTTTCGTAACTCGACCGTCTGGCCCGCGTCGTAGTCGGAGAAGTCCACGAGTACGTCGTATCGCTCACCCGGAGCAACTCTGATCGACGTCACGGGCACCGGGGCGTCGAGCAATCCTCCGTCGTTACCGATGACCCAGAACCTCATGTGGTTCTCGAAGTGCAGATTCCACACGCTGTACGACGCGGCGTTGATCATCCGAAAGCGATAGAGGCCTCGGGCAACGGTGAGTTCGGGCCAGATCATGCCGTTG
This sequence comes from Rhodococcus sp. WWJCD1, assembly GCF_002258735.1. NCBI lineage: Bacteria > Bacillati > Actinomycetota > Actinomycetes > Mycobacteriales > Nocardiaceae > Rhodococcus > Rhodococcus sp. WWJCD1. The sequence continues at coordinate 46,367 of NZ_NOXY01000005.1, read as the reverse complement.
ACGAGCCCCACATCTCCGACGGCTCCACCTTCCCAGGAACCCTCGGGCACGATGCGAGTCGATCGGATGCTCAGGTGACCGTCCTCGCGAAAGATTTTCTCCTGCATGACCAGTGGCATTTCGAATTCACCGGCAGGCAAGCCGAGGGAATTGTCGGTGAGGCCGGTGTCGAATCGATCTCGCAGTAGGTACATACCGGCCAGGCCCGCGTAGACGTTGACCCGGGTGATGGCCATCGCGTGATCGTGATACCAGAGCGTTGCCGCTTCCTGGCCGTTGGGGAAGTGGTGGACGATGCTTCCTCCGGGGAGTGTGAGCTGTTCCGGATTGCCGTCGCTCTCGGGAGGAGTCACGCCGCCGTGCAGGTGCAGGGACATCGGGGTCGAGGTACGGAAACTGTCGGTTACACCGTGCAGCGAGGTGTCCATGTCCTGGGCCATGGGGTGCAGGGCCATGTTGTTGGAGAATCGGAGGGTCAGCGGGTCCTCGGCGTGCCCTTCGATGATGGGCCCGAGGTAGCCGGGTTGTGCGTTCGGTCCGCAGTGATAGGCCAGGGTAGGTACCTCGGGCATGTCCGCATGGAATCTGTGCATCGCAGACACCGCATCGACCGAGAGATTCGATCCCGACACGGTCGGGAGTGTCGGTAGCGCATCTCGGAACGCAGTCACGTTGGGCGAGTGGAACAGCAGCGGACTCTCGAATGCGTTGTCGATGGGCGAGGTGAATGCGCGGGAGGCGCTGACGCCGCCGAGTGCCACTGCTGCGGTGCCGACACCCAGCGCTCGGAGAAGATTGCGGCGGGTCATGTCGTGCGCCATGTGTGAGGGGGCCTTTCGCGCCGGTCGAACGATGTGACACACACCATACCGCACTGTATGGTGTGGTCAATCACTTTCACCGAAACCGCAGATGGAGGGCCCGATGAAACTGCGTGAGAACGCAGGTCGAGTGGCGCGGGTTGTCGTCACGACCTCGTCGATCGTTGCCGCCGTCACGAGCTTCGGCGTTTCGGCCGCCGCTGCGTCCCCCTCGACGTGCGCCACGCCCACCGTCCTGGTGCACGATCTCGCATCTTCGGAGCGCGAGTGGGACGGGTGGCTCGACGAGCTGGGTGGCCGGGGTGTGTGCGCGTTCGCGTTCACCTACGGTGCCTCGGAGGCTTCGGTTCTGTTGCAGCAGAACGGACTGGCGGTGGCAGGTCTGTCGAGAATCGAGGACTCGGCAATCGAGTTCGGAGAATTCGTCGGCTCCGTCCGCGAACGCACCGGGGCCGACCGAGTGCAGGTTCTCGCGCACGGTGCAGGCGGGTTGGTGGCGCAGCAGTGGATTGCGCACGCCGGTGCGGAGGACGTTCGCACGCTGGTGACCGTGGGGCCGCTGTGGAACGGGACCGATATCGCCGGTCTCGGCACGATCGCTGCCGTCAATCGGAGCCTCGGAATCTACGACGCTCTCGCCGTGGTGGAAAAGCCTCTGCTCGAACCGATCTGCGCCGCGTGCGGCCAGATCGTCGCCAACTCCGGGTACATGCACGATGCTGCTCGCACTGGGTGGGTGGTGCCGGGGGTGCGATATGTCAACGTGATGTCGCGGTACGACGGCCTGATGACCGACCCTCTGTCGGCAGCAGTACCCGGCAGTGAGAACGTGATCGTCCAGGATGTGGACCCGAGCGATCGGGCGAACCACCTGCAACTGATGAACGATCCACTCGTTCGTCGGTTGGCCCTCACCGCCCTTACCGCCCCTGCCGTCGGATGACGACTTCGGATCGTACGATCGAAGGGCGGTACGCCGCTCCGACAGCGAGGAGTTCACTCTGATGGCAGGCACACCCAGGTCGGCGTCGTCGCGACGTGCACCCGCAAAGAAGGCTGTGGGGGCAAAGGCCGGGACCAAACCGGCGCGTCGCGCAACACGCTTGTCGGTCGACGACTGGATCGACGCCTCGTTCGAGCTGATGGCCACCGACGGCGTCTCCGGTGTGAAGATCACCAAGTTGTGTGAACGCCTCGAGGTCACCAAGGGGAGCTTCTACTGGCATTTTGCCGATATCGACAAGCTGATGGAAGCGATAGCGGACAAGTGGTGCGACACTCAGAACGACACTGTTCGTGGACTGAAAGGCCTCGAGACCGTCGAGGTCGAGCAGCGTCTGCAGATCATGGCCGAACTGTTGATCGACCAACGAACCTGGGCTGTGGAGTCGGCTGTTCGGGACTGGGCTCGCAACTACGGCAAGATCGCCGACGCGGTGCGCGAACTCGACAATCGAATCTTCGAGGTCGTCCAGCGCTCGCTGCTCGATCTCGGCTTCGACCCCGACGAGGCCCGGCTTCGGGCAGGCATTCTCGTGTACTCGGGCATCGGGTTCGTTCATGCGCGGGGCAGCCTGCCAACTCCATCGGCTGCGGAAGTTCATGCGATGTTCGAGCTGCTCACGCGCCATTGAAGCCGTAAATCAGTACCATACTCAATGGTACTGTGAGTGGGTTGATTCCCATCACTCGACGGAGGCTGCTGTGCTCGGAGAAGACCCATCTGCTGACTCGAATGCACTGCCGCTGAGCGGGTTTCGCGTACTGGAACTGGGGAACTACATCGCCGGGCCCACCGCTGCACGCCTGCTCGCGGATTTCGGTGCCGAAGTGATCAAGGTGGAGCGCCCGGACACGGGCGACGAGACCCGTTCGTGGCGCCTGTATTCAGGGACGACCTCCATGTTGTTCAGAACGCTCAACCGCAACAAGAAGTCGATCGTGCTCGATCTCAAGACCGAAGAGGGTCGACGGTCCGTCCTCGACTTGGCGGCGACGTGCGACGTGGTGGTCGAGAACTTCCGCCCTGGAACACTGGAGAAGTGGGGCATCGGGCCGGACGCCCTCGATGCCGCCAATCCGAACGTCGTCCTCGTGCGCATTTCGGCGTTCGGGCAAACCGGGCCGCTGTCGAAACGGCCGGGATTTGCTGCAGTTGCCGAAGCGTACAGCGGATTTCGGGAGTTGGTCGGCGATCCCGACCGGCCGCCCGTTCGGGTCGGAGTGTCCATAGGCGACACGGTAGCCGCATTGTATGCAGGATTCGGAGCAGTGATGGCGTTGCTGCACAATCGTTCTCGGACCATCGAAGAAGGTCCGCTGCCGCTGTCGTCTCGGGTGATCGATGTTGCGCTGAGCGAATCCATGTTCTCGGTGCTCGAGTCACTGATTCCCGACTACCTGGCGTACGGTGTCGAGCGGCAACGTCTCGGCGGGCGGATGGAAGGGATAGCGCCGTCCAACGCTTACACGTGCTCGGATGGGTTGTCGATCGTTGTGGCAGGCAACGGAGACGCCATCTTCGTTCGCTACATGCTGGCGATCGGGCGTCCCGACTTGGCTACCGATCCCGAACTGTCCGGTGGTGCGGGCAGGTGGAAACGTCGAGACGAACTCGATGAGGCGATCGGTGCGTGGGCTGCCACGGCGACTCGTGCCGAGGCGCTCGCAGTGCTCGACGCAGCGGAGGTGCCGAGCGGTCCGATCAATACAGCGGCCGATATCTGTACGGACGAGCAGATGCTCTCTCGCAACATGATTCAGCAGTTCCCTGTCGATACAGGTGGTCCTGACCCGGTCTCGGTGGGGTTTCCCGGCATCGTACCGGTAATCGGCGAGCGATCGGTGTCGATCCGCAACGTAGGACCTGAACTCGGTCAACACACCGACGATATTCTCGGTGAGTTGGCGAGCGCTCGAACAGATCTCGGTGGAGAGCAGGTCAATGGTGGTGTCCGCCGGCACCGTGCGTGACTGAGGAGGGGGCAGCGCCCTCGGCCGACACGACCCTCAGTCGTTGCATCATCTCGTTGTCCTCGTGATCGGTCAGATGGCAGTGCCACACGTACCCCTGCGCGGCGGCGCCGTCGGGGCCGGTGAACTCCGCGTCAGGATCGAATCCGAGTTCATCGGCTGTCGGCCATCGGACCAGAATTCGAGTGATCTGGTTCGGTGGGCATCGGACAGTGTCTTTCCATCCGGATTCGTACGGCGCGGGCGGTTCCGGGCTGTTCGTGGTGTACTCGTCGGCCGACGGTGTCCAGCGAGTACCCAGTAGCGGCGGTGGGTTCTCGGCCAGGTAGCGCACTTTGTCGAAGTCCTGGCGGCCGAGGACCTTGAACTGCACCAGGTGAACGTGCATCGAATGAACCTGAAAGGTGGCGTCCGCGTTCACGAAATCCCACTGCTCGGTGGTTCCCTGCACCGGCATGTCGAAATCGGACTGATCGAATCGCATGTTGTTCAGACTCATACCGAGGACACCGAGAAACGTGGGGTTCTCGGTGTTGGCGTTGACAGACAGCGTCGCTGTACGGACAGATTGTGGTGTCCCCGGAACAGCAGTGGCCGAGCGCCTCAGCGTGTGGGGGACGGTCCGCACCGGTGCCTGGCTCTCGCCGACGACGAAGCGCATCACGTCGCGGATCGCCATGGCGCCGTTGGCCTGTCCCGCGATCGATATCTGCATCGTGTTGACCAGATCGATGGCGGTTCCTGGCTCGGCACGGGAGAAGTCGATCAGAATGTCGTAGCGTTCGGCGGGCGCGATGTCCAGTTCGCCAACCATGACCGGGGCGTCCAGAAGTCCACCATCGCTACCGATCACCCAGAACGGCTCGCCGTTCGACAGTGCCAATCGGTAGTCGTTGAGTTGGCTCGAACTGATCAACCGAAAGCGATACACGCCTCGATCGACGTCGAGATAGGGCCACGCCTTACCGTTGACCACCATCACGTCCCCGCACAGTCCGCCCGCCCAGTGACCCTGCTGCACGGTCGGGGTGTTGTCGTAGCGCAACCGCCCGTCGTCGTAGAACAGTTTGTCGCACAACATCAACGGAATCTCACGAGTCCCCGACGGGAGCCCGAGTGGATTGTCTGCCTCACCGGTATCCCAGTCGTCACGAACGAAATAGGTTGCGGCCAGCCCGGAATAGATCGACAGACGACTCGTTCCCATCGAGTGGTCGTGGTACCACAGCGTAGTTGCGTCGAGATCGTTCCCGAAGGTCATCTCGACGCTCTGGCCGGGTCGAACGGCAGACGTCGGATAGCCGTCGAACTCGGGGCGGTTGGGCGCTCCGTGAAGATGGACAGCCAATGGTGGCTCCGTGCGGTCGATTTCGAGGGCACCGTGCAAAGTGGTGTCGACGTCGGCCGCGAGCACGTGCGAGCGCAGGTCGTTGACGAACCGCGTGGAGATGATCTCACCGCGCCGAACTTCCAGAATCGGACCCAGATGAGTGACGCCGTCGAATCCCCAGCTCGCAACTTCCGGTAGGTCACGGTGAAACCGGTGCTGGTGCAGTCCGGCGACGATGTCCCCGCCCAGGCGGCGGCGCGGCAGGATCGTCAGTGGGTCGATGAACTTGGTCAAGTTCGGAGACTTGTACGAGAACACCGAGATTCCAGGGATCGTCGGTTGGTCGTGCGCGCGCGACGGGAAGAACGGAGCCGTCGGGTCGGCGCTCGCACGCGAAAGCCATGCACCGCTTACGGTCCCTGCCACCACGGCTGCTGCGCTACCGAGGAGCCGTCGCCTGCTCGGCTGCCACTGTCGTTTCACCATCGGTTCCGTCCTCCCTGATGCAGACGGGAGTGACAATACAGTTCGGTACGGTATGGATTAGCTTTTCAGCTGAATGCCCGCTCCATACTCGCGTCCGACGGTGGTTCGGTCGTTCGATCAGGTAGACGACGTCTGACGTGGCGCCTTCGAAATTGGATGGGCTGCGGTCACAACCTCGCTGCGAGTCGGTGGTACGCCGCGTTCCAACGCAAGGTCTGCTGGAATCCGCGTGTGGTGGTGGTGGAGTCGATCGCGAGCAGCTCGACCCCGATCATGTCCGAGAACGCCTCCAGCACAGGCAGACCGATGGCCGTGCTCAGGACAGTGTGGTGGGGCGCGCCGGCTGTCAACCACGATTCTGCCGACACCGACAGTGACGGCTGCGGTTCCCACACTGCACACGCCACCGGCAGCTTCGGCAGTGCCTCGTCGGGTTCGACCACGTCGATCACGTTGGCCGTCAATCGGAATCGCTCACCGACGTCGGACAGCCCGACGACGACGCCGTGTCCTGGATCGGCGGTGAATCGCAACCGCACCGGATCCTCACGTCCGCCGATCGACAGCGGATGGATTTCCAGTGTGGGTCGCGACGTCGTGATCGATGGGCACACCTCCAGCATGTGTGCGCCGAGGATCTTCTCTTCTCCGGGCACCAGGTGGTAGGTGTAGTCCTCCATGAAGGACGTGCCACCGTCCAGTCCCTCGGCCATCACCTTCATGCCGCGCAACAACATCGACGTCTTCCAGTCGCCCTCGCCGCCGAAGCCGTAACCGTCGGCCATCAGCCGTTGCACTGCGAGTCCCGGCAACTGACGAAGCCCACCGAGATCCTCGAAGTTGGTGGTGAAGGCCTTGAATCCGCCGTCGGTCAGGAACTGCCGCATTCCGGCTTCGACGCGTGCACCGTATCGAAGGGAGTCGTGACGGTCCCCGTCCTTGTCCAGACTGGGGGCAATGTCGTACAGCGACCGATACTCATCGACGAGTTCCGAGACTGCCGCCTCGCTGACACCGTCGACCACGTCCACGAGATCGTTGACGCCATAGGTGTTCACGGAAACGCCGAAGCGTAGCTGTGCCTCGACCTTGTCGCCCTCGGTGACGGCGACGTCGCGCATGTTGTCGCCGAAACGAGCCAGCCGTAGCGACCGCAGCTCGGCCCGCCCGAGGGCCGCACGTGCCCACTGCTCCGCCCGCGTCCGTACCGTCGGATTGTCGACATGGCCTGCGACGGTGGTCCGCAGTACACCGACCCTGGATTCGATGTGCCCGAACTCGCGATCGCCGTGTGCAGCCTGGTTCAGGTTCATGAACTCCATGTCGATCGTGGACCACGGCAACGACATTCCGGCTTGGGTGTGCAGGTGCAGCAGTGGGACGTCCAGGGCATCGAGGCCGGCGATCCACATCTTGGCGGGGGAGAAGGTGTGCATCCAAGTGACAACGCCGATGCAGTCGTCGGAGGCGTTGGCCTCGCGCATGCAGCGCAGGATGGACGAGGCGTCGAGCAGTACCGGCTTCCAGACGACCGACACCGGTAGTGCGTCGTCGAGTTTGTCTGCGATCTCACGTGATTGGACCGCTACCTGCTCGAGCGTCTCGGGACCGTAGAGGGCTTGGCTGCCGGTGAGAAACCATACTTCGGACATGGAGAATGTACCTTCCGTGGAAAGAGTGTGTGGCGCCGGTCAGCGCTGGCCGTAGACGTTCTGGTATCGGTCGTACAGTGCGTCGACCGAGGAGCTCGGAATGCGAAGTGGTTGTCCCAGTTGGTAAGACAGATGTACGGACCGTGCGACGTCCTCGCACATGACCGCCGCCTTCACCGCGGATCGAGCGTTGGGTCCCACTGCGAACACTCCGTGGTTCTGCATCAGGACGGCGGGAGACCGACTGCCGGCCAGGGTGTCGACGATGCCGCGGCCGATCGAGTCGTCGCCGATGACGGCAAAAGGACCCACGGGAATGTCTCCGCCGAATTCGTCCGCGCACATCGTGGTGACGACCGGGATGGGTTCTCCTCGAGCAGCCCACGCGACCGCATAAGGCGAATGAGTGTGCACCACACCGTTGATGTGGTCGAGGTGCCGATAGACGTACGCCTGTGCCTCGGTGTCCGAGGACGGCGCATGCTCACCTTCGACCACTCGACCGTGCAGATCGCAGACCACCATGTTGCCCGGTGTCAGGTCGTCGTAGGCGACGCCGCTGGGTTTGATGACCATGAGATCTCGCCCGGGTACGCGCGCGGACACGTTGCCTGCCGTCCACACGACCAATCCGTAGCGCATCAGTTCGGCGTGCAATGTGCACACGTCCTTGCGGATCTCCTCGACGACTTCGCGAACATCGTCGACAACCGTCATTTCGATTCCAACTTCCTGGTCAGGGCGGCGCGTCGGAGTGATCGCAGCCGGCGCATCGTCGGTACGTCCCGACCGAAGCGATCGTGTAGTTCCAGATAGATCTCGTACAGCGAGTCGTAGGCCTTCGATCGGGACTCGTCCGGTACGAAGGCACCGCGGCGAACCTTCCCCATCGATTTCGACGCCACCGGCACGTCTGGGTAGCAACCGGCGGCCACGGCGGCATGGATGGCGGAGCCGAGTGCGGGCCCTTGCGCGGAAGTGATGACGGACAATGGCATTCGCAGTACATTCGCGTAGATCTGCATCAGCAGTGGGTTGCGAGCCAGACCCCCGGCCACGACGAATTCCTCGACAGGAACGCCGCTGTCGCGAAACGTCTCGACGATGACGCGGGTTCCGAATGCGGTGGCCTCCAGCAGTGCGCGATAGGTGTCCTCGGGACGCGTGGCCAGTGTGGTTCCGATGACGAGTCCGGAGAGTTCGTGGTCCACCAGCACCGACCGGTTGCCGCTGTGCCAGTCGAGCGCGACCAGGCCGTGCTCGCCCACTTCTTGGGCAGACGCGAGCCGCGTCAGGTATTCGTGCACCGACTCCCCGGCGGCCGCCGCTGCTTCGGAGTACGACGAGGGAACCGAAGTGCGCGTGAACCATCCGAAGATGTCACCGACGCCACTCTGGCCCGCCTCGTACCCGTAGGAGCCGGCCACGATGCCGCCGTCGACGACGCCGCACATCCCGGGGACGTCGTTCAACACGGTCGAATTCATCACGTGGCAGGTGGACGTTCCCATGATGGCGACCATGCGACCCGACTCGACTGCGCCCGCGGCCGGTGCCGTGACGTGAGCATCCACGTTGCCGACCGCGACGGCGATTCCCTCGGGCAGTCCCGTCCATACCGCAGCTTCGGCGGTCAACGTGCCTGCCCGCGAGCCAAGTTCACCCAGAGGCTGATCGAGTTTGTCGGCGACGAATCCGGCGAAGCCGGGCGCGAGTTCGGTCAGGAAATCGACCGAAGGATATTTCCCGTCCTGGTAGATGCCCTTGTAGCCCGCGGTGCATGCGTTGCGTACGTAGTTTCCGCACAGCTGCCAGACGATCCAGTCGGCCGCCTCGACCCACCGGTCCATGGCCTCGTAGATCTCGGCGTCTTCCTCGTGGATCTGCAGCGCTTTGGCGAATTCCCATTCCGAGGAGATCAAGCCGCCGTAGCGGGGGAGCCAGCTCTCGCCGCGTCGGGCGGCCAGTTCGTTGATGCGATCGGCTTGTCCCTGCGCTGCATGGTGTTTCCACAGTTTGACGTATGCGTGTGGTCGATCGGCGAATCGAGGGTCTTCGCTCAGCGGGGTGCCGTCCGCATAGGTGGGCACCATGGTGCATGCGGTGAAGTCGGTACCGATGCCCACCACCTGCTCCGGCGCGATTCCGGCGGCCGCGATCGCTGCGGGTACCGCATGGCGTAGGACGTCGCGATAGTCGTCGGGTACCTGCAGGGCCCAGGCGTCGGGCAGTCGGACTGTACTGCCGGGCAGAGTTTCCTCGAGCACGGCATGTCGGTATTCGTGTACGGCAGATGCTATTTCGGCACCGTCCGAGACGCGGACGACGACGGCACGGCCGGAGAGGGTGCCGTAGTCGATGCCCACCGTGTACTGGTCCACCGGCATGCAAATCTCCTTCACTGTGCCACCGACTGTGACGTGTGCAACACAGTGTGAGCGCTAACATCGGGCTGAGTCAAGTGCTCGGTATGTGATGGTCGATCGATTGGGGGACGGGGCGTCGATCTCGGGTCGCTCACCTCCACTGCGAGTTCGGTGTCCGCGAACACATGAAGAACTGTGCATACTGGTGTGACGCGGGCCACAGGCGCAGATCGAGTCGATGATCTCGGCCTGCCGGTCACCCAGCTCACTCATCGAAGAGGAGAACTCATGGCAGACAACCGCGCAGTGACATACGCCGGCCCGGGGAAGGTGGAGGTCCACGACATCGCGTTTCCCGGGTTGGAGTTGACCGACGGACCCGGAGTGAACCCCGCCAATGTCGGTCGAAAATGCGAACACGGTGTGATCCTCAAGGTCGTCTCGACCAACATCTGTGGCAGCGACCAGCACATGGTGCGCGGGCGCACGACCGCACCCGAGGGGCTCGTGCTGGGCCACGAGATCACCGGCGAAATCGTCGAGGTGGGTCGTGACGTCGAATTCCTGAAGGTCGGAGACATCTGCTCGGTACCGTTTAACATCGCGTGTGGACGGTGTCGAAACTGCAAGGAACGCAAGACCGGCATCTGCCTCAACGTGAACCCCGATCGACCCGGGTCGGCGTTCGGGTACGTCGACATGGGCGGTTGGGTCGGGGGCCAGGCCGAGTACGTCATGGCACCGTATGCGGACTTCAACCTGTTGAAGTTTCCCGACCGGGACCAGGCGCTGGAGAAGATCCTGGACCTGACGATGCTGTCCGATATCTTTCCCACCGGATTCCACGGAGCGGTCACCGCAGGAGTGAAACCCGGTGCGACGGTCTACATCGCGGGTGCGGGTCCGGTCGGCCTCGCTGCTGCGGTCGGTGCGCAACTGTTGGGAGCGTCGGTGGTGATAGTCGGCGACATGAACGCCGACAGGTTGGCCCAGGCGCGAACCTTCGGCTGTGAGACCGTCGACGTCGGCAAGGGTGCACCGCAGGATCAGATCGAACAGATTCTCGGCGTCCCCGAGGTCGACGCCGCGGTGGATGCAGTGGGCTTCGAGGCTCGCGGTCACGGTGGAGATTCGTCTCACGAGGCACCGGCGACGGTGCTCAACTCGCTCATGGAGATCACCACGGCGGGTGGCGGCATCGGGATCCCCGGGCTGTACGTCACCGGCGATCCGGGCGGTGTGGACGAGGCTGCGCAGCGTGGCGCTCTCTCGCTCAGCCTCGGTACCGGTTGGGCCAAGTCGCTGTCGTTCGCCACCGGGCAGTGCCCGGTGATGAGCTACCACCGAGAGTTGATGAATGCGATTCTCAAGGAACGGGTTTCGATTGCCAAGGCCGTGAATGCCACGGTCATCACGCTCGACGATGCACCGCGCGGCTACCGCGAATTCGACAGTGGCGTTGCACAGAAATTCGTCATCGACCCGCACGGCATGATCGCCGGCTGACAGCGTCCGACCCCGGCAGTCGTTCGAGCCACCATCGCGAGAATGCGAGGGTGGCTCGAACGTGTGCTGCATCGAGTTCGGCAGTCGTTCGGCCACCTATGCTGGGGTGATGTTCCTACTCTTCGGTTTCGGCAGCAAGCGCAAACACGTCGGCCCTGGCGCAACGCGAAACTGCCCGCGGTGCCACAACACCACGCAGTGGGTGCGGATGAAGCAGTATCAGCAATTCACGCTGTTCTTCGTTCCGATTGCACGCTGGAAGCGAGTCGAATTCGAGGAGTGCGGAATCTGCGGAGCTGCCACCGAGGTCTGAGGAAGGCACGTCACGCCGGAGCAAGCACCACCACCGAGTTGTGTCCGCCCATTCCCAGTGACGACTTCACCGTCAATCCGCTTTCTGCCGTGGTGAATCCGTCGAGCAGCAGGGGATGGGCATCGGAGACCTGAGGTGCTGCGGGCACGATTCCACGTTCGAATCCCATGACCGCAGAGACTGTTTCGATTGCCGAGGCCGCACCCTGGCAGTGTCCGGTCAACGGTTTCACCGAATACACCTGTGCGTGTGACTCGAGCACCGTCTCCAACATCTCCGTCTCCGCTGCGTCGCATTGCGCGGTGCCGGGGCCGTGGGCATTGAGGTAACGCACCTGGCGTGGTGTGACGCCGGCATCGGCCAAGGCCTGCTCGAAGCATCCTCGTACCTGGGTGAGGGCCGGGTCGATCGAGGTGGCGTGGAACGCGTCGTGCGTCATGGAGCCGCCCAACACCCGAGCGTACGAGGCAGAGCTTCGATTGGACAGTACGAAAGCCGTTGCCGCTTCGCCCATTCCGAATCCGCGACTGCCCTCCTGGAACGGCCGGCAGCCCTCCTGGGGCTCCACGTCGACGACGCCGACGCCGAGCTTGACGAAATGATCGATGTTCTCCGGCGTCAGCGACAGATCGGTGGCGACGAACACGACGTCGTCGACGAAGTCGGTATCGAGCCACATCTTGGCAGTCAGCAGGCCGGCGTTGCCCGATGCGCACATGGCCGAGACATTCATGGCCGGGCCGTGAAAACCGTATTCCTGCATCAAGAGCGACACCGGCGTCGACGGCATCAAGGTCAAATAGTCACGTACTCGGCGCTCACCACCGTCCTCCAGGTAGAAGTTTCGCCACTCGTCCACTTCACCGAGGACGACGGCATGGATCAGACCGACACGTCGCCCCGGATGCCAACCGCGCTTCATCGCGTCGTCGATGGCCTCCCGTGCGGCCCCGCGAAGCGCCCGACCGAACCGGCTGGTGCCGTCGCCGTGGTCTCCGCCGTCGGGGACTTTTGCCAGCCACACCGGATTTCTGCCGCGTCGGGTGCGATCGTGGTGCAGGGTGGCTGCCGCCTTGCCCGTGGACAGGCCGTGCCACAGGGCGTCGGTGCCCCAGCCGTAGCCGGACACTGCGCCGATCCCGCTGATGTCGATCCCCGTGATGCCGATGCCCTGAGTGCTCATCGTCGATATCCGTTTCTTTCCGAGGTATGCAAGCCGGATTCGGCTCACGCCTCGATTTAGCCCGTGAAACCGGCATTGGGTCCAGTCGAGAATCGGATGTTCGTTGTAAATCGGGCATCGAACTCCACCGATCTCCGTTCTGGTGGTTCAATCGGGTGTTGACCGTCTGTCTACGAACGCGAGGACCGAGCATGGCCCCAGGGGAGCGCGAGAGCGTCGGCGACCCTGAACCAAGTCCCGCGTCGCCTGGATTGGCAGACCGCTACCGGGTTCTCGTCGAGCATTCACCGGACGCGATCGGTGTTCACCGACGTGGGACACTCGTCTATCTGAACCCTGCCGGAATGCGATACCTACGCGCCGAAAGCGCCGAAGAGGTCATCGGACGGCCGATCGAAGACTTCATTGCTGCCGAGTCGATCGGGCCCATGTTCGAGCGCATCGCCGCTCTCGGCATTCACGGCACGGCCAGCGCTGCGTCCGAAGCGACGGTGCTTGCACTCGACGGGACGACACTGACCATGGAAGCAGTGTCCGTGCGTACGGTGTGGAACGGCGAGCCGGCGTTTCAGGTCATTCTGCGAGATCTCACCGAGCACAAGGCGGCACAGAAGGCGTTGCGGTATCAAGCCGCCTTGGTCGAGCACGTCAGCGATGCCATCGTCGGAGTGTCGTCCGATGGTCTGGTGTCGAGTTGGAACCCCGCAGCCGAGTCGGTGTACGGACGGTGTTCGGCCGACGTTCTCGGTCGCAGCGTCTCGTACGCGGTCGGCGTTCCGTGCGATCCGGCCTCGATTCTGCGGGCCGGTGGACAACTGTGCGAGTCGCATCGTCGTGCGGACGGCACCGCGCTGGCGGTAGTGGTGTCCGCGGCTCAGATGCCCGATGGCTGGGTGTTGGTGTGCGCCGACCGAAGTGCGGTGCGACGGGCCGAGGACCACTTCACCGCCGTGGTGGAATCGCTCGAGGCAGGGGTCGTCGTGCTCGATCACACCGGCCGCATCGAGTCGGCGAACCTCGCGGCGAAGACGATCCTGGACATTCAGGTGGGGACCGAGACAGGGCAGGGGGCGTACCTCCCCTTCCGCGTGTACGGAACCGACGAGGGACCGATTCACCCGTTCGAGCACCCGGTCGCCGCTACGAGAAAGACCGGCGCGCCCAGCCAGGCGGTGATCGGCATCGAGCGTCGACGAGACGGCCGGAACTTCTGGCTGTCGTTGACGGCGACGATGCTGACGTCGGGCAGCCCGTCCCCCTCCGTAGTCGCCACGTTCGTCGACATCACCGACGCCTACCGGATGAACATAAAGCTCGAACATGCCGCGACTCACGACGATCTGACCGGCCTGCCGAACAGGCCGCTGATCCTGGCGCGCCTCGACGAGGAACTGGCGCGGCCGGCCCGCGACGACGCCATGGCGGTGCTGTTCATCGACCTCGACAACTTCAAGACGATCAACGACCTGCACGGACACACTGTCGGCGACGCTGTGCTCGGAGTGGTTGCCGCGCGTCTGACCAGAGCGCTCCCGGCCGACGCCTTCGTCGGACGAATCGGTGGCGACGAGTTCGTGGCAGTGGTTCCACATCGGGCGGGCACCGAGGCCGATGATGTGCGCGCCGAGCTCGCCTCTCCCATCACGACGGCGGGACGGGTGTTGACGGTGACGGCGAGCATCGGTGGTGTCACCGTCGACAGCGATGACACCCGAAGTGCACTCGACATTCTCGACGACGCCGACCACGAGATGTACCAAGCCAAGCCCGCAACGCAGTATCTTTCGCATCCGTAACAGAATCGGTAACGATTTCTCGTGCGTGCTGCCAAAGTTACGCACGAGGCGTATGGGTCGTAGATACTGCTTCGGTGATACCGACCGCTCGAAAGTGCATGCTCGCGATGTCGATGGTGGTCCTCGCTGTAGCCGGCCTGTTGTTCGCCTCCGCGGGGACCGGTGCCGCCGCGCCTTCCGAGTGGCGCTACACGATGGTGGCGTTCAGCAACGACAGTGATCGCAACATGGACGTCTACCAATCCAGCGACGGCACCGACTTCACCGCGTTGCAGACCTCGGCGTACCAGCCGCCGTCCGGCGTGGTGCGAGACTCGAGCATCTTTCGGCACACCGACGGTATGTACTACGCGACCTACACGACGGGCGGCGGAGCCAACATCGGCTTCGCTCGCAGCAGCGACCGCGTCGACTGGACGTTCCTGCAGAATTTCCCGATTCCGTTCTGCTGCGCCTTCCTGCCCGGTACCGGCGCCGGAACCGGATCGGCGAGCCCGCCCGGCTTCACCGGCTCGGCCGGCTTCTCGGACGGTCCGTCCCTGTCGCCGTTCACCACGAAGGCTTGGGCACCCGAATGGTTCGTCGACGGTGACCGCGTCAGCATCATCGTGTCGCTCTCGACCGGTGGTGGATTCGTGCCGTATCTGATGACCGCGATGGATCCGGGCCTGAGAATGTGGAGCTTCCCGGTTCCTTTCGTCGGGATCGACGCCGACCACATCGATACCACGGTCGTGAAGTCCGGATCGACCTATCACGCGTTCACGAAGAACGAGACCCGCAAGGTGATCGAGCATTGGACCGCGCCGTCGTTGATCGGGCCCTATACGCCCGCTCCGTTCCGCGACTTCGGTCCTTTGAAGGAAGGCCCCGCCGTCATCGAGTTGCCGGACGGCACCTGGCGGCTCTACTACGACGACTACACCAACCGGAAGTACTTCTACTCCGACAGTTCGGACGGTATGAACGTCTGGTCCGAACCGACGGAACTCCCGGGCCTATCGGGAACCGTGCGCCATGTCGGCGTGATGAGAGAGCCTGCCTGACGAGGGCGTCCGTGTCAGTCGGTGGTACCCGATAGTGCTCTGAGCCCGGCTGCGATGAACTCCCCGGTGGCGTCTGCGGCGTTACGGGCACCGGCTCCGGTATCGGAACCCGACAGCGCGCGGTGAGTGATGCCCTCACCGATCACTCCGAGCTTGAAATTGGCCAGGGCGAGGTAGAAGCCCCAATTGTGCAGTTCACGACCGGATTCCACTGCGTACTGGTGTGCGAGGTCGTCGGCCGAGGGATATCGATCGCTCGTCCATGCCGCGTCCGCGCCCAGGACCGCATCGAACACGGGTTGACGGTAGATGCACATCAGTGCGACGTCGGTGAGGGGATCGCCGAGGGTGGACATCTCCCAGTCGACCACGGCGGCAACAGAACCGACGTTGTCGGCATCGAGAATGGTGTTGTCGACGCGATAGTCTCCGTGGACGATGGATGACGCCGAGTGCGTCGGTATCGCAGCCTCGAGTGCACGGTGAAGTCGGTCGACATCGGGTAGATCTCGGGTCTTGACGCTGTGCCACTGCCGAGCCCACGTCGCGACCTGGCGGGAGACGAAACCGTCGGGTCGGCCGAACGCTCCGAGGCCCACAGCAGCGGGGTCGACGGCATGCAGCCTGGCGAGTACCCGGACGAGCTCGGCGGCGTTCTCGGTGACCTGCGTGTCGGTGAGGTCGGAAAGATCCTCACGCGTGCGGACCACTCGGCCGGGTACGAAATCCACGACGGTCATCGGAGCGCCGAGAACCGAACCGTCTCGATCGAAGGCCACTGTCCGGGCGACGGGGACATCGGTGGATGCAAGTGCCTCGGTGACGGCCCACTCGCGGGCCATGTCGTGTGCAGAGGGGGTGAGCCCACTGGTGGGCGGTCGACGAACGACCCATGTCGAGGTGTCGTCGTATGCCTTGTAGGTGAGGTTGGAGCGACCACCGCTGATCATCTCGACCGACAACGTGCCATCGAGCTCGATACCGTTGTTCTGCAGGAACCGTTCCAGCGCATCGCGATTCATTCCCTGCAGATCGCTCACGACTGTGCCTCCCGCGCGGCGCGCTTGGCGGCACCGATCGTCCGCTTGGCGATGGCCCAGCGGTGTACCTCGGACGGTCCGTCGTACACGCGGAACGGCCGCACTTCGCGGGAGAGCCGCGCCAGCGGAAGATCGTCCGAAACGCCGAGACCTCCGCACATCTGGATGCTTCGGTCGACGATGCGGAAGATCGCCTCGGCGGCGAACGTCTTGGCGATGGATGTCTCGTTGCTCGCGTGTCCACCCCGGTCCAGCTCGAAGCACGCCTTGATCAACAGTGCGCGAGTGGCCGCGATGTCGATTTCGTTGTCCGCGACCATCTTCTGCACCATGCCGAGATCGCCGAGCTTCCCGCCGAACCCTTCGCGCTGGGCCACCTGGGCGACGGCGATGTCGTGAGCTCGCCTCGAGGCTCCGAGCCAGCGCATCACATGGGTCATGCGGGCCGGTCCCAAACGCACCTGGGCATAGGCGAATCCCTCGTCGACGGCCCCGAGCACGTTCTCGTCGGGCACGAATACGTTCTCGAAGAACACCTCGCAGTGTCCGCCGATCATGGCCTTGTCCAAAGTGCCGATATGTCGGCCGACCGTGATGCCCGCAGTGTCGGCGGGGGCCAGGAACATCGTGGCTCCGCCTCGATCGCCCGGCTCACCCGATGTTCGGGCCATGATGATGAAGAACCCCGCACCGTCGGCACCGGTGATGAACCACTTGTGCCCGTTGATCTTCCATCCACCCTCGACCCTTTCGGCCGCGGTGGTCAACGCCGAGGGATCTGAACCGGCACCCGGGGCAGGTTCGGTCATTGCGAAAGCCGAGCGCACGTCTCCGTGCGCGAGGGGAGCGAGAAATTGCTCTTTCTGTGCCGCCGACGCGATGTGCGCCAGCATGTGGACATTGCCCTCGTCGGGCGCACCGAGGTTCAGGGCGATGGGGCCGAACAGTGAATAGCCGGCTTCCTCGAACACCGGGGCGCGGTCACTCATCGACAGCCCGTGGCCGCCGTATTCGACGGGCGCATGTGGTGCGAACACGCCCGCGTCCTTCGCGGCCACCTGCATCTCGACGCGAAGTCGGTCGCCGCCCGCATCGGTGATGTTGCCCAGAAACCGGTCCTCGATGGGAAGCACGTGGTCTCGAGTGAAGGCGCGAGTCCGGTCGATCAGCTTCTCGATGTCCGGGTCGTACGTCAGATCGATGGCCACCATGCGCTCCTTGTCCAGTACCGACCGAACACTCGCTCGGTTCCTCGAAGGTTGGCACAACTGCCCCTCCGGGTCAAGGGACCCGGCCCGCGCCGCTACTCGGGTATCGCGGTCGCGGCACCGACCGTCCGTCGGGCGATGTCGAGATACACGGCGACCAATTCGCCTGGCGTCATCGGTCCGTCGGGGCGATACCAGGTGGCGAGGCCGACGCACATGGTGGTGACGGCTCGGCTGGCATCCGCCGGGTGCGGGGTGTCGAAGACCCCGGATTCGACTCCTTCGGCAACGATCGCGTCGAGCAGCCGTTGCTCTTCGTCCCGCTTGGCGATGTACGCGGTGCGATTCGCCGAGTCGAGACTGCGGATTTCCGTCGAGCAGACGAAGGCGGCGTCGCGCCGGTGAATGTGGAACAACAGCAGGGACTCCACGACTGCGTCGAATCGGTCGCTGGGCGACGGACCCGCCCCGTCCTCGGCCGATCGGGTGCGATCCAGCAGTTCGTCCATCGACGCATCCATGATGCCGACCAGCAAGGCCTGCTTCGATGGAAAGTGGTGGTAGAGGCCGGGAACCGACAGGCCGGCACCTGCGGCGATCTGCCGCACCGACGTGCCGTGGTACCCCTGCTCGACGAACATGTTCAGCGCCGACGCCAAAGCTGGGGAGAGGTTCGAGCCCTCGTAGGTTCGCCAGATGTGGGTCGCGGTCATGCGCTTACCGTAGAGGTCGACTCGGCTGGGGCCGACCCCTATGCACCGGGTTGACACAAAACTTGTGATCCGCAACACTGTTGAAACGCAGACCGAGCGAGTGTTCGGTCGGTCCATTCGGGCCGAAATTCTGCTCGAGCGAAAGGGCCGTCCATGACCCTCGACGGAGCGACCGGGCCTGCAACTGTTCTCGACGCCTGGCGTAACCGAGTCTCCGACACCCCGGACCGGCCGGCACTGGCGTACTTCGACGCCGTGCTCACTGTCCGCGAGGTGGACGAGGCATCCGATGCGCTTGCCGCGGCCATGATCGAGCGAGGCGTGTCGCAGGGTGATCGCGTCGGCATCTATCTGCAGAACATTCCGCAGTACGCCTTGACGTTTCTCGCACTGTGGAAGATCGGGGCGGTCGCGTTGATCCTCAACCCGATGTACCGCAACCGTGAACTGCGTACCTTGATCGACGATGCGGAACCGATCGCACTCGTGTGCGACGAACGCGACCTCGATGCTGTGGGGGCGACGTTGCGCGGCAGTTCGATTCGATCGATCGTGAGCACAAGCGGACTCGATGTGCAGACACGCAACGACCCACGAGTCTTTTCGTCGAGGTCACGCGTGACACCTCGGCCCGACGAGGATCTGATGGGTCTGATCGACGTCTACCGTGGCCGATCCATCCCCGAGTTCGATCCGAAGCCAGACGATCTCGCACTTCTGGCGTACACGTCGGGAACCACGGGTCCGCCGAAGGGCGCGCAGATCTCGCACGCGAACGCATTCGCCACTGCTCTCGATTTCGGGGAACGGGCCGGTCTCGTCGACGGTGACGTCGTGTTCGCAGTCGCGCCGCTGTTTCACATCACCGGCGCAATGCTCGACGCCGCGGTGGCCCTGATTCGCGACTGCGTGCTCGTGTTCGCGCATCGTTTCGACGCAGCAGTCACTCTCGACGCCTTCGTCGAGCATCGTGTCACCTACACCATCGGGTCCATCACGGTGTTCAACGCGATCTCCGAGACCGCGGGGGTGACGCGAGCTCATTTCGAGTCGGTGAAGGCGTTGTACTCCGGCGGTGCGCCGATTCCGCCCGCGACGGTGACCGCATTCGAGTCCGCGTTCGGCTGCTACATACACAACGCATACGGCATGACCGAAACCACGGCGGGCGTCATCGCCGTTCCGCCCGGCGTGCGTGCGCCGGTCGATCCCGCGAGTGGGTCGTTGTCCGTCGGGCTGGCGCTACCCCGTGTGACCTTACGAACGGTGGACCCCGCAGGGCAGCCGACGGATCCGGGAGTTGCTGGGGAGCTGGTGATCTCGGGTCCCCAGGTGGTCTCCGGTTACTGGAGAAATCCCGCTGCGACCGCGTCGACGATGCCCGAAGGTCGTCTTCGCACGGGAGACGTGGCGATCATCGACGACGACGGATGGGTGTATCTCGTCGACCGACTCAAGGACCAGATCAACGTGTCGGGATACAAGGTCTGGCCCCGGGAAGTCGAGGACACCCTCTACGAACATCCTGCAGTATTCGAGGCCGCCGTGGTGGGCAGACCCGACGCCTACCAAGGCGAATCGGTGGTGGCCTACGTATCTCTGCGACACGGAACCTCGGTGACACCGGATGCGCTGGTCGATTTCGCGCGCGATCGGTTGGCCGCGTACAAGCGTCCTAAAGCCATTCACATCATCGACGAACTTCCCAAGACTCAGACCGGGAAGATTCGACGTGCAGCACTCAAACCTGTTCCTGTCGAGCTTCATTCGATCGAAAGCGACACTCCATGACCGTCGGATCATCACCGGACACCCGCTCGACGCCCGATATCTCCTCACGCAAGAAATCGCTGTTCGCCAGCACGATAGGCAACGTACTCGAATGGTACGAGTGGAGCGCCTACGCAGTGTTCGCACCATTCATCGCGGCAGCGATGTTCAGCCAGTCCGATCCGGTCTCCGCATTGCTGTCCACGCTGGCGGTCTTCGCGGTCGGATTCCTGATGCGGCCTCTCGGCGGCATCGTGTTCGGACGGATCGCGGACAAGAAGGGCCGTAAGTTCGTCCTCGTCACCACGATGCTCATGATGGCGACCGGCAGCCTGCTGATCGGCATCATGCCCACCTACGGTGCGATCGGGGCCTGGGCGTCGGTACTGCTGTTGCTCGCACGCGTCATGCAGGGTTTCGCGCATGGTGGCGAGTCGGCGACGGCGTATTCCTACGTCGGCGAGATCGCGCCGCCGAACCGACGTGGCATGTGGGGCAGTGTCGCGTTCGTCGCGATCTTCGGTGGATCGGCTCTGGCATACACAGTGGGTGGCGTCATCACCTCCACACTGTCGGATTCTGCTGTCGGGCAATGGGGTTGGCGCATCCCCTTCCTGCTGGGCGCACTCCTGGCGCTGTTCGCTCTCTACCTGCGCAAGAACATGGACGAGAGCGAGGTGTTCGACTCGGAGCAGAACAAGGTCGAACAAGCACCGATCGCACGCAAGACCGTCGTGAAGGCGGTCGTGCTGATGATCGGAATGACGTCGGGAATCACGGCGGCGCACTACACCTGGACCTCGTACGTCTCGACATTCGCCATCACACAGCGTGGGATGAATCCCGACACCGCGTACTGGATGCTCGTCATCGCGCAGTTGATAGCGCTGGTGTCCCTACCGTTCTTCGGTCGTCTCTCGGATTCGATCGGTCGACGGCCGATGTTGGCCGCCTTCGCCGTGCTGATGTTCCTGCTGCAGATCCCGCTGACGATGCTGATCTCGACGCAGTGGTGGACATTGCTGCTCCCGTCGACGGTGGCCCTGCTCGTCATCGCCGTCCCGGCCTCGATTCTGTCGTCGACACTGTCGGAGAGCTTTCCCACCCGACTCCGCACGCAGGCAATCGGATTCGCCTACTCGTTCTCGGTGGCGGTGTTCGGCGGAACCGCGCCGTATCTCAACCAGCTGTTCCTCGGGTTCGATCTGGGCTGGGTGTTCGGCGTGTACATCATGTTCCTGGCCGCTCTGACCGGCGTCGCCTGCTTCTTCATGAAGGAAACCAAGGGAATTCGACTCGAAGACGTATGACCCGTCCCGACCGGAGTTTGCTCCTGACGTGGCGTGAGGTTCTACCGTTGCCTACATGAACAGCAGTGATTCGGCCACCTGGGGTATCGGTGACGTCGCCCGTCGGACCGGCGTCACCGAGCGGACCCTGCGCTATTACGAAGAGTTGGGCCTGCTCGCTCCGGACCGGGACGGAGGGGGTAGGCGTCGGTACGACGGCGGAGATCTCGACCGGCTGTACCGGATTCGCCTGCTCCGAGAACTGGGCACTCCGCTTGCGGACGTCGATCCGGAGGCCGTGGACCTCCAGCACCTGACGCGGGATCATCTGGCCGACCTGGATCGACGAATGGCCGACCTCGCTCGTGTGCGAGAGCGTGTTCGGGCCGTGGAGGACCGACTTCTTCATGGTGATCGCCCGAGCGACGACGCCCTGCTGGACCTGCTCTCCGGCCTGTCGACCGAAGAGCCTGCGGTCACTCGCCGCACCACTTTGCTGGTCTACCGCGACATCGCAGCAGCCCATTCCTACCTCGTCGACGTGCTGGGACTGGCTCCCGGACAGATCGAATACGACGGCGACCGAGCCGTCCACGGCGAGGTTCACGCCGGTGACGGTGTTGTCTGGTTGCACCGCGAGGCCCCCGAACATCGTATGGTGTCGCCGCTGACCACCGGCGCGGTCACCGCGTCGCTTGCGATCCTCGTCGACGACGTCGATGCCCATCACGCTCGCGTGGCGGCAACCGGAGCAGCCATCGACTACCCGCCCACCGACATGCCCTACGGCGTTCGTGAATACAGCGTTCGCGATCCCGAGGGTCATCTGTGGTCGTTCCAGACGCCACTCCCAGAATTAGCGGCGTCCTGAACCCGCTCTGCCCCAGCGGATCTATCGGTGATCGAGCAGTGACGTCGATGCCGAGTCGGCGAGGTCACTGCCTCCGAGTAGACGCATGAGCAGAAGGCCGTCGAGCACAGCCACAGCTGCGGCAGCTTCCCTGCGTCGGTAGTCCTGATCACCGACGACGAAGCCTCCGAGCCATTCGATCCAGCCCTCGACCAAGTGCGAGGCCACGGACTTGTAGGGCTCGAGTCCTGCTGTTGCTTGGCCGATCGCCTCGAAGTAGAGCCCGAACAGCGGATCGCACTCCGGCTGTGCCACAACCGGCCACGCCGTCGCAACCAGTGAGCGGTGGTCGTTCATGGGCGTCGAGAACGCCGCGGCCAACAGATGTTGCAATCGATCTCCGACCACTGACAGAACAGACGTGACGAGGTCGTCCTTCGTCGGGAAGTAGTAGACGACCATGCGATCACTGATCTTCAAACGAGACGCGAGTCTGCCGAAGGTCAAGCGGCTCAGGCCGCCTTCCAGGGCGGCGTCCAGTGCCACGGACAGCATCTCTTCGCGTGAATGTCTCTTGACCACACCTTGATTGTAGTGGTCACTACAGGTAGCTTTTGTTGTAGTGACCACTACAACTCGAAGGAGACGCTATGCGTACACGTTCGACTCCCTTGCTCGCACTGTCGGTTCTGCGATCGACCGCCGGACTGGTCTCGTGGGTGAGTCCCGCACATTCGTGGCGTGCCTTCGGTCTCGGACCCATGCGTCAAGTCGGAAGTGCGGGGGTTGTGACGCGCCTCTTCGGAGTCCGCGATCTCGCGCTGGGAATGGCGCTGCACCACCCATCCGCGGACGTTCGCAAAGCGGCCGTGGAGGCCGGGATCGCAATCGATGTCCTCGACGTCGCAGCAAGTGTGCTCGGCCGTCGCGCGGGCGCGCCTGCCTCGAGTTTGGTCGGAGTAGCGGCAGGCGCAACGTTGTTCGTCGTGCTGGGCGCAACGATCATCGCGGACTCGACCTCCTCGTGATCACCCGGCCAGCGCGTCCGTGACTTCTGCTGCAATCGCGGCCTCACCGAGGGCATTGGGGTGCAGCGGCACGAACTGATCCGCGAACAGCAGTGGTTCCACCCACCGCACTCCGACGGGCTGGCAGGAGTCGTGCCCCTCCGACGCCACGGACATGTCCACGAAGGTCGTGTCGGTGTCGGCCGCTGCCTCGCGGATGGCATCGTTCAGCGTGGCCTGGAGGTTGCGCAGATACGGAACGTCGCCGAGCGCGACGGGGACCGACGGTTCGCACGTGCTCGCTGCGGGGATGAGCCATGGATAGCCGATGATGATCACCTTCGCCTCGGGCGCGCGAGTATGTATGTCGCGCAGTGCTTGTCGGACGGCCGGCAGGGTGCTGTCGAGAATCTTGTCGTCGAAGCTACTTCCGTTCTGCTGCGTGCACGGATCGAATGCACCGGCGTGGGTTGCGAGTGCACTCACGCATGCTGCGATCGCTCCCGAGAACACGCTGTTGTCGTTGCCACCGATCATCAAGGTCACCACATCGGACGATGGCGACAATGCATCGAATTGCGGTCGTGTGCCCTCGAATTGAGGGGCATAGAAGTCGTCGGTGGCAGCACCGCCGCAGCTGACATCGGTGAGGCTGGAGCCCTGCTCGCGCGCGACGAGATGAGCAAAGTTCTGTTCCGACTGGAGGCACCTCAGTGGCGTGTTCGGTGCCAGCGGCAGCACGCCGTTGCCTGCACCGAAGCTGTCGCCGAGGTTGACGTACTCGATGGGCGACGCTGTTGCATGGGAGGGGATCGCCAGCGCGACAATGACGGACACGACAATTCCGAGACCGAACCGATGCGTTCCGATGCGCATGACAGACTCCCTCGCCGGCGGATGCTGCTCGAGAGCGTACCGCCGTTCGGTGCCGCGGCGATCGCCTGCTGCGGGAGTACACGCGGTAGTCGCTGGTCTTCCGGACAAATTGCGCCATCGCTCTATGCTCGTCTTCGACACCGCAGCCGCGTGTACCCCTCTCCGAAGGACGTACTCCCATGACCGACGACGCGTTGGCCGATTTCGAACGAACCGAGTTCACCGCAGACGGGCGCACGGCACCGGTCTATCGCATCGGCACCGGGCCGGCGGTCATCGTGATGTCCGAAATGCCGGGCATCACGCCGAAGGTTGCGGACTTCGCGCGCACCGTCGCCGGAATCGGATGCACCGCGATCGTGCCGCACCTGTTCGGCGTCGACGGGAAGGACCCGCTGACCGCACCCCTCGGACTGCTCGGTACCGCTGCCACCATGTCCCGTGCCATGGTGCCGGCGTGCATCAGCCGAGAATTCACCATCTTGGCCACCGGCAAGTCGTCGCGGATCGTGGTGTGGCTGCGTGCTCTGGCGGCCGAGGAACACGAGCGGTGCGGCGGACCAGGTGTCGGTGCCATCGGAATGTGCTTCACCGGCGGGTTCGCCCTCGCGATGGCCGCCGACGATCGATTGATCGCGCCGGTGCTGTCGCAACCGTCCCTTCCGTTCGCGGCATCGAAGTCACGCAGTCGTTCCATCGACATCAATGCCGGCGACCTTTCGAAGGTGAAGAGCCGTTGTGCTGCGGGAGATCTCACTGTCCTCGGTATGCGGTTTCAGGGCGACAAGATGTGTCCCCCTGCACGGTTCGAGTTTCTGAGGGAACAACTCGGCGACGCATTCGTGTCGGTGGAATTGCCCGATTCTGCGTTCAACCCGGAAGCCTTCGGGCCGCCACACTCCGTCGTGACGGAAGGACTCATCGACGAGCCGGGTCAGCCGACCCGGCAGGCTTTGGACCAGGTACTCGACCTGTTCCGCAGTAAGTTGCTCGCAACGCCGTGAGGTCCCGCGGCACGAACACGATGCGAAGCCGAAGGTCGAATTCACGACCACGGGATGGTGGCCTGCAGAACCGCCTCTTTCGACGCGGCGGTCCGTAACGCCGTCACCGTCTGATATTCGGGATCGGCCACCATCTCGCTGAACGCCTTACGCGACGCGCTTCAGGTCTCTTCCGCGGGGATCCACAGCCATCGTTCGAGTATGCGTGAACCGTCGATCCTGTGGAGTGTAAAGGCGCTGTCGTCGGGCGAGTCGGTCCACTGTTGGACCCCACGAGACGATGGCTCCGCGCTCAGCGGTAGAACTTGGAGAGCGGGAAACCAGTGACTCCATAAAGGGAAGTGTGTCGTCCATGACCGATGTTGAGAACGTGACCGTATTCGGAACCGGAGTGCTCGGTTCGCAGATCATGATGCAGGCTGCCTACCACGGAAAAACCGTTGTGGGATACGACATTTCCGACGAACTACTTGCCAAGCTGCCGGATCGCTGGGAATGGATGCGCGGTTACTACAAGCGTGACCTGAAGACTTTCGACGAGGCGCGATTCGACGCGGCCATCGAATCCATCACGACCACCACCAGCGTCGCCGAGGCCGTTTCGGACGCCGACCTGGTGATCGAAGCAGTTCCGGAGGATCTCGACCTGAAGAAGAAGGTCTGGTCGGATATCGGCGCGTCCGCTCCGCCGAAAACTATCTTCGTGACCAACTCGTCGTCGCTACTGCCCAGCAGTTTCGCCGAGGCCACCGGGCGGCCGGAAAAGTTTCTTGCATTGCACTTCGCCAATCTCGTGTGGCGGTACAACACCGGTGAGGTGATGGCAACTGCTGCAACAGATCCTGTCTACTTCGATGTCGTACTGAGCTTTACTTCGGAGATCGGTCTCGTTCCCGTTCCGGTCCGAAAGGAAATTCCGGGATACGTGCTGAACAGTCTTCTGATCCCGCTGCTGCAAGCAGGAGCCAACCTTTACGTCGGCGGGGTTGCCAATCCGGCGGACATCGACAACGTGTGGCGCATAGCCACCGGGGCACCCGCCGGTCCGTTCCAGATATACGACACTGTCGGCTTCAACGTCGCAGCACATATCGCGCGCGCACACGGTGGCGAGGTTCAGGTCAAATTTGCCGACATACTGCAAAAGGGTATCGACTCGGGAAAGACCGGTCTCGGGGACGGTGAAGGCTTCTACACGTACGACTCCGACGGCCAGCGACTGGATGCTGTCGAGTCGTGGAACATCAACTGAATCGCTCGATCCCGCCTGTCAGAGGTACGGATCCGCCCAGGCGCTGATGATCCGACCGGCACGAGCTGCTTGATTCTTGCCGGTGAGAAGGTGATTGGCCCCCTCGAGCGAAACGAAGCTCCGGGGGTGACGGGCGGCCTGGAAGATCTCGCTGGCGTTGTCGATCCCTACCGTGTTGTCGGTGGGGGAGTGCATGACGAGTAGCGGTCTCCGCAGGGTGGTGATGCGCTCGCGCAGGTCTGCTTTGCGGACGTCGTCGACGAACTGTCGTTTGAGGGTCAGCGCTTTGCCGCCGGCGTGGAACGGCGCTTCGCCCTCGTCCTGGATCCGATGAATGAGTGCGTCGTAGTTGTGCTCGACATGCGCGGGTTGAAACGGGGCGGCGACGATGGCGACCGCTTCGACCGTCGGACAGTCGTGCGCTGCAGCAATGGCCGCCGAGCCGCCGAAGGAATGGCCGACGAGCAACTTCACCTCGCGACCGGTCGCGTTCATGAACTCGACGGCCTTGACGGTGTCGTGCACCTTGTTCGAGAACGAACCGTCGCCCCAGTCGCCCTCGGAGTGGCCCAGACCGAGGTTGTCGAAGCGAAGCATTCCGATGCCGTCGGCCGCGAGCTGCTTGCACATTCGATTCGCCGCCGGGCAGTCCTTGCCCAGCGTGAATCCGTGAGCGAATACGCCCCACCCTCGCGCTTCACCCTCGGGAACATCGACCACGCCTGCCAAGGTGGGTCCGGTTGCGCTGGAAAACGTGACCTGTTCCGACATACCGGTCATCCTAGGATCCACAACTCGGGCTCGAGTAGTAAGGCACGGTCGCAGTGGCGTATGACCACCGACGACGCTGGGTTCAGCCGAGCCGGGTCAACCGAGTTGGCGTAGTTGTATCGCAGTATCGAGGGCCAGTCGATGCCAGGCCGATCGCGGATCGCGTCCGGTCAGTTCCTGGGCCCGGCGCAATCGATAGCGCAAAGTCTGCGGGTGCACCTGTAGTCGGGTGGCGGCAGCCGTTGCCGTACCGGTGGAGATGAAGGCCGAAAGGCCCTGCAGAATGTGCTCGTTCGCCGCCTCGGTCAGCGGACCGAGCACGGTACGTACCACCTCGCTCGTGTCCGCGGTGGGGCGCGCGGTCAACAGTGCCAGCAGCTGACCGTCACCCTGATCGAGCAGTGCCCGGTCGTCGAACGCGTGATCCGGTGCGGTGTCCAGCGCTTCCGAGGCGAGACGCCACGAACTGCTGATACCGGCAACGGTCGATCTCTCCACGAGGCATCCGCGGAGCAGTAGATCTCGACACGCGAGGTCGGCCTCGGCGCGGTGGATCGATGGTGGCAGCAACGCGATCGCGCGTTGTTCGCGTCGAGTGCACAGGTGAGTCCGCTGACCCGACGTCGCGGTGCGGTCCGGGGGAACGAGTCCCACTGCGAGAACCAGCGATTCGACGGTGTCGTCGGACATGGGTCGGCCCGGATCTGTCGATTGCACCACGAGCAGATTCGGGTGCGTGGGTAGCTTCAGGTCGAGTTCGCGGGAACGATCCGACACCGTCCCGGGTGAATTGTGTCTGGCAGCCAGCAAGTCGTCGAGCAACGCGGCGTGCGCCTGCGCGCGGTTGGTTGTGAGCTGTTCGCGCGCAATGACGTACGCGCCGATGATTTCCTCGGAGATTGCGTCGATGGCGTCGAGCACGCCGAGGCCGAGTTCGGCGATGTCCGGTGGTTCGAGTACATCGAGATACTCGGTTGTCACGTGCCGAACGAACACGCTCGACGCGACTCGATACGCACGGAGCACATCGGCCAGCGGGCGCCCGTCCGCGGCGCGCGCGGCACCGATCGCGCGGAATCTGCTGTGGTCACGGTCGTCGATCGTCCGATCGCCGTGCGCCCACAGGGCCATCAACCGCCTCAGTGACCAATACGCAATGCCCTCGACATCGGCCAACTGTGCACCCTGCAGTGATCGGTAGACCGGGATCGCGTCGCGAATCGCGAGTACTGCCGATGCGACGACGGGGCCCAACTCCGATTCGATCTTCGCGACCACGGCGACCCGCGCTGGGTACATCGATCCACCTCCCACTCCTTGTCAGTGACTGATAAATCCTATAGTCATTCGAGTCGGTTTCCTTGAGTTCCGGCGGCGACCTCAGCACAGTCGAAGGAGACATCCGGGTCGAGCAGAAGAGTGGGGCAATGGACGCAGACGTGATCGTGGTGGGCGCGGGCTTGGCCGGACTGGTGGCAACCGCCGAATTGGCCGACGCCGGAAAGCGTGTGCTTCTCCTCGACCAGGAGCCCGAGCAGAATCTGGGTGGACAGGCGTTCTGGTCACTCGGCGGGCTGTTCATGGTCGACACTCCGGAACAGCGACGAATGGGCATCAAGGATTCGGCCGAACTGGCCTGGCAGGACTGGCTCGGCACCGCGACATTCGATCGGGGTATCGACGATCCCGCCGGCGAGGATTACTGGGGTCACCAGTGGGCACGGGCGTACCTCGATTTCGCGGCAGGGGAGAAGCGGTCCTGGCTGCACGCGCAGGGCGTGCGGTGGGTTCCTGTCGTCGGCTGGGCCGAACGCGGCGGGTACCTCGCCGACGGGCACGGCAACTCGGTTCCACGCTTCCACTTGACCTGGGGCACCGGGCCGGGCGTCGTCGCACCGTTCGAGCGTCGTGTCCGCGAGGCTGCGGACAAAGGACTGGTGCGCTTCGGTTTTCGTCATCGCGTCGACGAGTTCGTCGTCAGCGCAGGGGTGGTCGAGGGAGTGCGCGGCGCAATTCTCGAACCCAGCGCAGCGGAACGCGGTGCGGGCAGTACTCGCGTCGAGGTGGGGGAGTTCGAGTTGCGCGCCGGTGCGGTGCTCGTCACTGCGGGCGGCATCGGAGCGAATCACGATCTGGTGCGGGAGAATTGGCCGGCTCGTCTGGGAACGGCTCCGAAATCGCTGATTTCGGGAGTCCCCGAACACGTCGACGGCCGCATGCTCGGTATCACCGAGAAGGTCGGCGGACGTCTGGTCAACAAGGACCGGATGTGGCACTACACCGAAGGCATCAAGAACTGGAACCCGATCTGGAAGAACCACGGAATCAGGATCATTCCAGGACCGTCGTCGATGTGGTTCGATGCGCGTGGTCGGCGATTCTCGGCTCCCAACTTCCCGGGCTTCGACACACTGGGAACATTGAAAGCCATCCAGGACAGCGGTTTCGAGTACTCATGGTTCGTCCTCACCCAGAAGATCATCGAGAAAGAATTTGCACTGTCGGGATCGGAGCAGAACCCGGACATCACCGGCAAGAACCTCAAGCTCGTACTCGGCCGAGTCTTGCCCGGTGCCAGTGCACCGGTCGAGGCGTTCAAGAAGAACGGCGAGGATTTTGTCGTCGCCGACACCCTCGGTGAACTCGTGCAGGGAATGAACAGGGTCTCCGGCGAGGACCTGATCGACCTGGTGGACTTGCGCCGGCAGATCGAGGCTCGCGACCGGGAAGTCGACAACCCGTTCACCAAGGACCTGCAGGTCTCCGCGATTCACAATTCCCGTCGTTCGCGCGGGGAGCGCATCGCGCGTACTGCGTCTCTGCACAAAATTCTCGATCCCAAATCGGGACCGTTGATTGCGGTGCGGTTGAACATCATCACTCGAAAGACGTTGGGCGGAATCCAAACCGACCTTCAGGGGCGCGTTCTCGACAGCGAGGGGAGAGCGATCGAGGGGCTGTGGGCGGCAGGCGAGATTGCCGGATTCGGCGGTGGTGGGGTGCACGGATATCGTTCGCTGGAGGGAACGTTCCTGGGCGGGTGCATCTTCGGGGGCCGGCAAGCCGGGCGTGCGCTCGCAGCGCAGGCGTGACGGTGTTCCGACGCGTCGGTCGGCCCCCGTTGCCGGGCCCGTCGGAGATCGCCACCACCGCGTCGGCGACTCCTTCCTCGCCGGTGACGGTGTCTTTCCTCGGTGTCAGCACGGTGTTGTTCGACGACGGCGAATCCGCGATTCTCACCGATGGGTTCTTCTCGCGCCCGTCACTGGCGAGAACCCTTGCGCTGCCGCTTCGTTCCGACATGCAGCGCATCGACGCCGCCCTGCGCAGAGCGGGAATCATCTCGCTCGACGCTGTTCTGTGTGCCCACTCGCACTACGATCACGCCCTCGATTCAGCGGCGGTGGCTCGGATAACCGGGGCGGTTCTGGTCGGTGGTTCCTCGACCGGTTTCATCGGGCAGGGTTCGGACCTACCCGACGACCGCATCGTCGCGGTCGAGAACGGTGAAACGACCGAGCATGGGAATTTCGCCGTCACATTCTTCGAATCCGTTCACTCGCATCCGGATCGAGCGCACGGGGTGATCGAGCGACCTCTGAGCCAGCCCGCTCGGGTGAGCGAGTATCGGTGCGGTGAGGCGTGGTCGATGCTGATCGAACACATTCCCAGCGGCCGGACCGCACTCGTCCACAGCAGCGCCGGTTTCCGGGTGGGCATGCTCCACGGAAGCCGCGCAGACGTGGTCTATCTGTCGATGGGCCAACTCGGCCGGCAATCGCGAGCGTTCATCGAGCAGTATTGGCGCGAGACGGTCTCGGTCGTCGGTGCCCGGCGCGTCGTTCTGACGCACTGGGACAACTTCTTTCGGCCTTTGCACAAGCCCCTACATGCACTCCCGTACGCCTTCGACGATATGACTGTCTCGATCGACGTGCTGGCCGACTGCGCACTGAGAGACGGAGTCGTTCTCGAGCTACCGACGCTGTGGCGACGTGTGGACCCGTGGGCCTGACGGACGCGTCAGCCCGCCTGGTTCTCGATCGAATCGACGATCGTTCGTGCGCACAGAACCGGGTCGTCGATCATCGGAACGTGGCCGACGCCCGGCACGGTGACGAACCGGGCCCGAGGGAGGCGCTGCCGGGCAATGGGGACGAACTCTGCAGGCGGAAAGATGCGATCGTGAGCGGCCCATGCGACGGTGACCGGGCACGGCAGGTCGAGGAGTGGATCCATGCTCTCGCGGGTGTTCAGTAGTTCGTACGCTGCCTCACACCCGACAAGATCCTGAAACGACCGAACGGCTTGCTGCGGCGTCATTGTGTCCCCGTGGACTGCGATGTCGCGCATGGCAATTCGGCGAGCGAGACCGAACCTCATCAGCGACGGGGCGAGACGACGAGTCGCGTCGGCCAGTCTCTTGGTACGGATCAAGGTGGTTCTGCTGGCACCTGGCTTCTCATCCTTCTCCCACAGTCCTGCTGGTGAGAAGGCGCAGACCGAGCGTGCGCGTCCCCGTCTCGCCAGTTCGACGGCCATCCATCCGCCCATCGAATTTCCGGCGATGTGTACTGCATCCAGGCCGCGCTCGTCGAGTTCGCGTTCTGCGGCATCGGTGACGGCGGTTATTGTCGCCACGCCTTCGAGCGCCGGGCCTCCACGATGACCGGCCGCGGTGGGAGCAATGACATCGAACCGTTCGGCCAGCAACGGCACGACGTCGTTCCACGCTGCTCCCGACATGGTGACACCGTGCAGCAACATCAACACAGGCTTGTCGTTCATCGATCGAAGTGTGCCACGTGCGTCGTCACCTGGGCGGGCAGGGCATCGTTGCACTGTCCGCCTCGTGCCGACCTTCGCTCACAGATCGTCCAGGGCGACCAGGCCGTCCTGCAGTGCTCTCGCCACCAGCGACGCTTTGGTCGGCGCGGCTCGACCGACACTCGCATACTTCGCGCGAATACGGGACAGATGGGTATTCACCGTGCCCAGCGCAATATGCAGCACAGCGCACACTTCTTGCTTGGAGTCGCAGCGCAACCAGGCTCCGAGAACCGCAATTTCGCGCGTGGTCAATCCGGGATCGACGAACTCGGCCGGTACCTGCGGCACCCGAGGCCTATCGGTGCCGGGGGTTGCCGTGGTTCGGGAGCGCACCGCCGACGCGCTTCGCCGAGGCGCAAATCGCTGTGACGGGTGAAGCGACCCACCGGACGCAATCTCGAGCGTCGTGGTCGTCACACCTGTGTTCGTGTCCCGCATGGCATTCGATCCCCGTTGTCCGTCTTGGGTGTTTCGATAATCCGACCACGCCGCGAAATATGAAACAACACCATCATGTTCGAGGATCACTGCGTAATTCGACATCCGAATCCAACGCACTTTATACACTTATAAAAATTCAGCTCGTGGTGTGTATTGATATAGTCGACGATCCATCAGATCGAACATCCGTAGGCGGTTGTCGTTGAGCTCGAAATCCACACCACGCGAACAATTGCTCCGGGCCGGTTCCCGCCTGCTGACCGATCTCGATATGACGGTGTTGGCGCGCTCGCTGTCCATTGCAGCGGTCGTGGAAGAAGCAGGACTGTCGCATCAGACTTTTCACAATGCCTATCCAGGTTCCTCCCGCACCGGCGAGCGCGGCGGCAAGGAAGCGTTCATGGAGGATCTGCTCGCACACGTGACGTTGGAGTACTCACCGCCCGATGACGTCGCCGAGCAGCCGTCCTCGGATCTCGCGGCCTATTTCGAGCAGCTGACCTCGGGGCTGCTGCGTCAAAGGATGATCGGTGCCATGATCGCCTCCGATCACGCCGGAGCGCGGTCCTCGTTGGCACCGGAATTCGATGCCATGGATCACGCCGTCGAGAGCGCAGTGCGGCACAAACTCCGCGCTGTGGGCGGCTCGGTGAGAACGCCGCTGACGGTGGCCGACCTCTCCACAGTGTTCGTAGCTCTGCTCGACGGGCTTGCCTTCCGCGAAAGTCTCAGCCCGGGAACGATCTCCGCGGAACGCGTGGCCACGGCCATCGATTCGTTGCTCGATTGGGCGGTGGACCCGGTCCACTCGGATCGACGGCAGCGTACCGACGAGCAGGTCGATGCGCTGCCATCGCTCGAATCCCTCGATCCGGCAAGGGGCGACATCGAATCCGATGTCATCGTGGCCACCGAGACGCTGTTCTCGGAGCACGGATACTTCTCGGTCACCCTCGCGGACATCGCGTCGGCGTCCTCGCTCACCGTCACCGATCTCAAGCGATTGTTTCCGAGCAAAGTCGACATCATCGTCGCCGCACTCACCCCCGAGTTCGAGCGTGTACTCCGGCTGGGTCGCGCGGATGCTCGGCTCGACGTGGAACCGGTTGTCGCTCTAGTGCGTTCGGTGAATCGTCTGGCGGAGTTCGTGTCGCGCAACCGGGCCATGAGCTCGGGAATGTTGCTTGCGCTGAGCTTCGAGCAATTTCACGAGCCCGGTACCGTCACCACCATCAGGGAACACCTTCCCGTGCCGTCGGCACTGACCCCGATTCTCGAGAGCGGTCAGCTCCGAGGCGACTTCGCTACCGAGGTGTCCGCAGTCGAACTGGCCACCGTGCTCGCCAACAATGTGGTGATCAGATCGCTGACGCGATCGGGAGAATCCCCGGAAGAAGTCGCCGACAATGTGCTGAAAGTGTTCCTGTCCGGAATATTGTCTCGTTGATCGACGCACTCCACGACAACTATGCCTCGACAGAGTCTGTGTCGGGAAGTGGGACGTCGAAGGCGAGCAGAGCCACGTCGTCCTGAAGTCCGTCTCCGAACGACGCCAGCAGGGTGGTGAGGTCGTCGACGATCTTCGGAGCAGTGGTGGGCCCCATCTCGGCGACGAAGGTCTCGAGGTTGCCGTTGTCGTCGAAGCGAGTTCGGCCGGGCCCCACGATGGCTTCGGTCAGCCCATCGGTGTAGAACGCCATGACGTCACCGGCCCGCAGCGTCACCGATGCCGATTCGAAGTGGGGCTCGGACAGGGCACCGACGAGCTGCCCACCGGTGGTGTCGACGAAATCGACTGCAGCGTCGTGGGTTACGCGTATCGCAGGTGGATGCCCGCCGCTTGCTAGGTGCACCACCGCGCCGTTCGGTTGCGGAGTGATGGTGCCGAACACCACCGTGCAGAACCTCGGGTCGTCGCCGTGAAACTCGTGATGCAGAACGGTGTTGAGGTTCTCCAACACCGAGATCGGGTTGCGGTCGAACACTGCCGCGGCCCGCAAGGTGTACCGGGTCAGTGACGTGACGGCGGCGGCACCGGCACCCTTACCGCTCACGTCACCGAGAAAGAAGCCCCACGTGTCTTTGTCGAGTGGAAACACATCGTAGAAATCACCACCGACTTCATCGAGGGACGCGGGGTGATAGTGGGCTGCGACGTTCATGCCGGTCGGCGCGGAGAGGATCGGTGGTAGCAGAGTCCGCTGAAGCGTCGACGCCAAGATCTGAACCTGAGTCCGTTCGGCCTCGGCCAACTTTCGGGCTTGCTCCGATGCTCCCAGCGCATCCTGGGATCGATCGAGGGCTGCTTCGGCATCGTCCTGAGCCGCCTCGGCATGAATACGGGCGTCGACGAGATCCTGCTCGCGCACTCGGCGTTCCGTCTCGTTGTGCAGCGTCATCGTGACGGTCATCGCGCCCGACTCCGAACGAAGTCTGTTCGCCAGCACGGACACCGCAGTGGACGACGCTCGCCCCGGCGCGCCGGTCAGCTGGGCTGCAGTCCCGATCGGCACGTCCGAATCGGATGTGGATGCAGCGTCGAGCAGGCCGGCCAGCACCGGCGCGAATTCGGTACCGAAGAGGTCTGCCACGGGGGTTCCCTCCAGCGAGTCACGGCTGCGGGCGGTGATTCGAGAGGCGGCCACGTTCGCGTACAGAATTCTGCCGCTGGCGACGTCGACCGAGAACACTCCGCAGGGCGCAGAGGCGAGTAGTTCGGCAGCCGAAGCGGTCATGGGTACTCCTCCTGATCAGGTCGCGCGGTGGGATGACCCGCTGGGGCGGGCCGCGGCGAGCGGCTTGCTCCACGCGACGGTCACGACCGTGCCGAGACCGGGTCGATGATCGACCGACAGCTCGTCCGATACTGCGGCGGCCAACTGCAGGCCGTGGCTACGAGTGGTCGTCGGTGTCGGTGGGTGCCACGTTCCGGTGTCGGAGACGGTCACGGTGAGCGTCTCGTGGTCGTACGCCGCGGTGATCGTCATCGTTCCGATTTCGGGGGACGCGCGATAGGCATGTTCGACGACGTTGGCGAGCGCCTCGTAGACCCCGAGCACGATGTCGTCCACCAGAGCGCTGTTCACTCCGAGTTCGAGCACCCAGCCGCGCAGCCGCCGCCGAAGCGTGGTTGCCGTGGTCGGCTCGGCCTGGGCTGTGTGACTCCAACGCAGAGGGGCTGACCCCGAATTGCTCTCGGTCACGATCTACGCTCCGACCGGGGATGTGGTGTCATCGGTCGGCCTCGCCGCTGCGAGTCGACGACTGCACGTGCGCAACGGCGTCAGGAACGGTGGTGAACGTGGCCATCACGCGATCGATTCCGCTGAGCTGCACGGGCCGAACGACGACGCCGTTCACCGCAACCAACGCCATGCGCGAGGCGTCCGGCAGTCGATCGCACACGCGCACCAACACTGTGATCGCGCTCGACGACAGGAAGCTCACATCGGTCAAGTCCACGACCAGGCCCCCCTTGGCGGTGTCGGCCGCAGGAAACGCCGTGGCAGACAGTGTGGGGATGGTGTCGAGGTCCAATTCCCCTCGAACAGTGAGTACGGTTGTCGAGTCGTGCGCAGCCGACACGATCTCGAACGGCCCTCCGGTCGGCTCCTCTGACATGTCTGCGACGTTACCTGTTACCGAGTGCGATTCACGACCGGAAACTGTCGATCAACAACCCGCCGGCACCGAGCACGTCCAGAACCATACGAACCGATCGTGCAGGTGCGAATACGGCGATCTTGCCCGGATGCGCGTACGTCGCATCGATGATCGCATTGGCCACACCCGAATACATGAACGACACCTGCGACAGATCGACCACCACCCGATCCGACGTGGACGCGAGGCAGTCGAGGCTGTGGACGAATTCGGCACGAGTGGACATGTCCAGCTCGCCGAATGCGCGCAGTGTGTCGAGGCCGTCGGAAGTGCGAACTGTCTCGAGTCGGAAGACGCCTTCGTCGTCGCGGAGGGAGCGTTCCATGGTTGCAGTGCTCGTCAGCATGTCCTTACCTCTTCCCCGAAGCGCTCGCTCCGATCGGTGTGCCCGTGCGGTGCGAGACGCTGAGTTGTTGTGCTTTCAACAATGTCAGTGCGTAGTTGCGGAAGGCTCTGCCGCAGATCACGAATCGGTAACGACAAGTATCGGTTCGGTAACGCCGTCACCTGGTCAGCAGCTCTATGAGCGAACTGGTGACCTTCTTCTTCATCCAACCTCGCACGCCGCGCTGCCCGAGCGCTGCCCGAGCAGCGTTCAGGCCTGCTGCTCCGTGTACCCCGCCACCGGGGTGCGCCGATGCAGAACCGAGGAACAGACCCTCGACGGGAGTTTCCGACCGTCCCAGCCCCGGAGTCGGTCGAAATATCAATTGCTGCTGAAGCTGTGCGGTCCCACCGTTCACTGCGCCGCCGTACAGGTTGGGATCGGCACCGTGCAGATCGCTCGGTCGCTGCACGACCCGGCCGACGATCGAATCCAGAAATCCCGGTGCATGAGCATCGAGAACTCTGTCCACACGGTCGGCAACGGTGTCGGCCGCGGCATCGTCGACGACGCCTCTCGGTAGATGGGTGTAGGCCCATGCGCTTTCGGTACCTTCCGGCGACCTGCTTCGATCGGCAGTGGTCATCTGGCCGAACAGCATGAACGGGCTCTGTGGGAGAACTCCGGTGGTGAGATCGGCGGCCCAGTGGACGAGGCCGTTGTCGTCGGCACCGAGGTGAACTGTGCCTGCATCCGCCAAAGACGGTGAGTTCCAGGGTATTCGATGATCGAGGGCGTAGTTGACCTTCACCACCGGGGTGTCCCACTCGAAGGTGCGCAGGTCGTCGTGCACTCGACGCGGAACTGCGTCGAACGGAAGCAGTGAGCCGTACAGTGCCGGTGCCGATACATCGGCGACGATTGCCCTGCGCGCACGGAACGTGTCTCCGGCCGCCGTGTGCACCGCACGCGCGCGACCGCCGCGAACGTCGATCGATTCGACCAGCTGTCCGCATTCGAGCGCGGCACCCGATGCGGCCCCTCGGCGAATCAGAGCGTCGGTCAGCGCCGATGATCCACCGACCGGGGCGGGGTAGCCGACGTCCTGGGCGAGCATCGTGAGCAGGTAGCCCATCATTCCGCTGACGGGGGCATCGGTCGGCACGTCGCCGTGCATGGCATTGCCGAGCAGCAAGCAACGCGCGGCTTCGCTGTGGAACAACTCGTGAGCCATCACCCGGGCCGGAAGGGCCGCGAATCGGACGAAACGCAGTGTCTCGGGCACCCCGAGGGTGCGGACCAGCCGTGCTGCGGGTGCCACGGGCGGAAAGGGTCCGAACAGTGAATCGAGGAGCGGCTTGCGAATGCGCTCCCACTGCTCGAAGAGCCGCAGCCAGGTGTCGCCGTCTCGCGCGTCGTGTTCGGACAGTAGCGCCGCCGTGGTCTCGACGTCGTGATGGACGACCGGAGCGTCGGTGTCCTGTGCCGACCGTGCATGGCCGTACACCGCAGGGGAGTGCGACCACTGCAACCCGTGTCGTCCGAGCTCGAGTGCGGTCATGGCAGGCGATGCGAGCGCCATCGGGTAGAAGGCGCTGAAGAGGTCGCTGGTGAAACCCGGAACGAGCTCGGCACTGCGCACGGCACCGCCTGGGTGCTCGGCGGCTTCGAGGACCACCACGTCCCAGCCTGCGTCGGCCATCGCTGCGGCCGCTACCAACCCGTTGTGACCGCTGCCGATGACAATCGCGTCGACCTCGGTGGTGGTCATCGGGAAGCGCTCCTCTGCTCGGTCGTGGTCTTCCTGGTCAGGACTGTACCGACGACGTACAGTGCGACCCCCACCGCGAGGAGCAGTCCGGCGCGCAGCCACGTTGCCGCCGACTGTTGGGTCAGCAGTACAGCGCAGGTGATCAGCGCGAGAACGGGAAGTGCTGTGGGCGTTCGGAAATGGTCGGTGTCTGCGCGATCGCGGCGTAGCACGAGCACTGCGACGTTGGTGCTGACGAAGACGAACAGCAGTAGCAGCACCACGGTTTCGGCCAGTGCCGCAACAGATCCGGTTGTGCAGAGAACCATTGCGACGACGGTGGTGGCCACGATGGCAGTCCACGGTGTCTTGCGTCCGGGGAGAACCTTGGCCAGCGCTCCGGGGAGCAGACCGTCGCGCGCCATCCCGAACGTCAGTCGCGACGCCATGATCATCGTCAGCAACGCGCCGTTGGCGACCGCGACGAGCGCGACGAGGCTGAACACCCACGGCGGGATGCCGGCGTCTGCGGCGGCGACGACCTCGAGCAGTGGGCCTGTCGATTCCGACAGCTTGTCGGCAGGCACGACGGTCGAGACTGCGAGCCCGACCAGCACGTACACCACACCGGCCGCCGTGACGGCGCCCAGTAGGGCTCGTGGGTAGACCCGGCGCACGTCCTCGACTTCCTCGGCGATGTTCGCCGAGGTCTCGAAGCCCACGAACGAGTAGAACGCGAGCAGGGCCGCCCCGAGCACGGCCAGCGTCGGGGTTGTCTCGTCGGTGAATTCGAGGACGCGCGACGGCACGCCGTCTCCGCGGCTCAGTACGAGTCCGGCAAGGGCGATGACGACCACCAGTCCGGACACCTCGACCACTGTCATGACGAGGTTGGCCCGGAGAGATTCGGTGATTCCACGCGCGTTGAGCAACCCGACCAGCAGCAAGAAGACCACTGCAGCGGGGACGGCCGGCACGTCGAGGAACACGCCCAGGTAATCGCCCGAGAAGGCAAGCGCAAGCCCGGCGGCACTGGTGACGCCTGCGGCGAGCATCGAAAACCCGACCAGGAACGACACGAGAGGTTTTCCGTACGCCTGTTGCGCGAACACGGCTGCGCCGCCTGCTCGTGGGTACTTGGTGACCAACTCCGCATACGAGGCAGCGGTGAGCAGCGCCATCAGCAGGGCGACGAGCATGGGAAGCCAAATGGCTCCGCCGACCTCACCCGCGATCTCGCCGACGAGAGCGTAGATTCCGGCACCGAGCACGTCGCCGAGAATGAATACGAACAACATTCTCCCCGAGACTGCTTGTCGCAGTGGAGTGTTGGTCACGGCGCGGTGGACCGCTCGGCCAGGAGTGCAAGTCTGCGCAAAGCCTCGGCGTTGCGTGGATGCGCGAGAATATGTTGTATACGGTCCGGCACCAGGTCGAACGGTGCTGTGATCGCATGTTCGATGATCTCGATGCGGCATCCGGTGGGGATCGGGTGCAACCGCACTGTGATCGACGCCTTTCCGAACGGCAGTGCACGCGCCTCCAGCTGGAGTTCACGACCGGCGTGCATTCCCACCGACCGGGTCACGTCACTGAGTACCGCGGGCCAGGTGCCGACCGAATGATGGATCGAGCTTCCGGCAGCGGGCCAGTTGCCGTCGACGGCGCGAATTCGGGAAGCACCGACAACCCATGTCGCGTAGCTCCATCCGTTCGCGAGAACGTCCCACACCTCGTCGCAACTGGCTGTCGTGTTCCTGCTGGTGGGCACTGTTCGGCCTCCGGGACTCTGGTCGTTGGGCGTGATTGCACGATCAGCGATCGTGCTCCGCTACTCCTGGGCTCGAAGTCGATGTGCTGCGCGGTGTCGTCGGTCGCTCGGTGAGCCGAACCGAATTCGACGTATGCCCCGAAACAGCCGGACCCAATCGGATGTCGACCACCTGATTCACGGGCGATCCAGGATTGTCATACTGAGTGCATGTCGACAATCGCGTATGTCATTGCAGGTTCGGAAGCTACCGGCGGTGCCGGTCTGCAGGCAGACCTCAAGACATTCGAGCGGCTCGGGGTGTACGGCGTCGGAACGATCACCTGCATCGTGTCGTTCGATCCGAAGTCCGGCTGGGGTCATCGATTCGTTCCCATCGACAGGTCGGTCATCGCCGATCAGATCGAAGTCGCCACTGCCGCACACGATCTCGATGTCGTCAAGATCGGTATGCTCGGTACCCCGGACACCGTCGACACGGTGGCCGACTCGTTGCGTCGGCAGTCGTGGCGGCACGTTGTGGTCGATCCGGTGTTGATCTGCAAAGGCCAGGAGCCCGGTGCCGCGCTCGACACCGACAATGCGCTCCGGCGCGAGATTCTTCCGCTGGCCACCGTGATCACCCCGAACCTGTTCGAGGCGCAGACGCTGTCCGGGATGGACGAGATCACCACCGTAGACGAGCTCGGCGAGGCCGCGAAGAGAATCGCCGACCTCGGACCTCGCTACGTGGTGGTCAAGGGTGGTGCCGGGCTGCCCGGCGGCGAGGCCGTCGATGTCGTCTACGACGGGTCCGACCTCACCGTGCTCCGTGCTTCCAAAGTGGGCGAAGAACGTGTGTCGGGTGCGGGCTGCGTATTCGCCGCAGCCATCACCGCGGAGTTGGCCAAGGGCGCGGACGTGCTGGACGCCGTGGCGACGGCCAAGAACTTCGCGCACGCCGGCATCGTCGGCCGGCTCGCGAGCCGTGCTCCGTTCGCTGCTGTGAGTTGGCACGACTGACCGTCCGATCCGACGTCAGGTTTACCGCCGAGGTCCAGCGGGCAGCCGACGTGGACGGTTCGTCTCGAATGGGACGAACGGTCCGTATCCGGAGAGGATCCACATGGCAGACGAGAACACGAGCGAATCCGACGCCGGGGCAACCGACGACGATCGGACGACCCGCGGCCACGCGGGTGAGGCAATCGTCGACACCCGCAACTGGCCGGGCTACATCTGCATCGGAGTCGCGTTGGTGAGCCTCGGCCTCACTCTCACCGCGGCAGGGTACGGATTCACCGGGTGGGTGTGGATCGGGGCAATTGCCGCGCCGGTTCTGCTCGTGGCCGGGATTGCCCTGGTTCTCCTGGAGCGCAAGCGCGTCAAGGCTCAGGAAGGCAAGTCGCTGACCGACCCGGCTGGACATTGATCGACTCGACCTCGACCGGCGCCTTCACGGCCGGTACAACCGGTCGACGTACTCGTCGGCGGGCCTAGCGCAGGGCGTGCTGAGACTTGCGTTCCTTCTTGCCCTGCGACTTGTCGGCCCGTTTCTGCGCAAATCTGCCGGCCGACTTCAGTCCCTTCGACACGAAGTTGTCTTTCCCCGTCCGCTTTTCGAGGCTTTGCCCGGCGAAGGCCAACGTGCGAGCGAGGATGGGAAGCCCGATCGCGACGATGAGGTAGCGGTACAGGTACTTGCGTGCCAGCAAGGGAAGCATCGGAAGGATCCTTTCGTGTGGGAGTCGGTCAGCGGACTGCGCGTCGAACCTTCAGTGCGGCGGTAGCGGTCAGCGTGATGACGGCACCGACCACGGCTGCGCCGAGCAGCGAGACTCCTTGGCCGAGATCGAAGTTCCAGCCCAGGAAGTTGATCGTGGTGTGCACGGTGTTCTGCAGTACGAAGATCACCAGTGCGGCGACCAGTACGAGCGTGATCAGCAGGGCGAGCTTCGAGGCGAATCCGCCGCGGCGCTTGGTGGTCGTGGTGTCGGTCGATGTGGTCATGAGGGGTTTTCCGTTCTCCGGTGTGAAAAGTGGGATGAAGTGCA
Organism: Rhodococcus sp. WWJCD1; assembly: GCF_002258735.1. Taxonomy (NCBI): domain Bacteria; kingdom Bacillati; phylum Actinomycetota; class Actinomycetes; order Mycobacteriales; family Nocardiaceae; genus Rhodococcus; species Rhodococcus sp. WWJCD1. The sequence continues at coordinate 4,302 of NZ_NOXY01000005.1, read as the reverse complement.
AGTGCCGCCGATCATCGAGATCGGCGGCACTCGATGAGCTGGGGTGGTTACTTGAAGGTGTCCTTGATGTTCTCGCCGACCTTCTTCACGCCTGCCGAACCCTGATCCTTCTTGCCCTCGGCCTCGAGGTCCTTGTTGTTCGTGGCGTCGCCCACAACTTCCTTCGCCTTGCCGATGGCGTCTTCTGCTGCGTTCTTGGCCTTGTCGATGAAGCTCATGGTGTTCGCCTTTCAGGTGGCTGTGAATGTTGGTAACGGATAGATAGTCGGTTTTCGCGCGCGAAAACAAACGCCACTGTGATGTAGCTCATATCGCGGTGGCGTTCGGTCGAAAGATCAGGTGAGGGAGACCAGCTCGGTGATGTCGTCCTGGGGGAGCTCACCGTCGACCACGGCGGTGACCACGGAACTGTTCAACGTGATGGCACCCTTGTGGTTGTCCAGGAATGCGGTGTCGGCAGCATCGCGACCGACGGAGATTCGTACCAACGTGGAGCGGGGGGCGAGGCAGGTGGCATCGACAACACGCCATTGGCCGCCCACGAACGCCTCGGCGACAGCATGGAAGTCCATCGGATCGCAGCCGGGCGCGTACACCGCCACCAGGCGGGCCGGAACGTTGACCGCACGCAGCATGGCGACCACGAGGTGCGAGTAGTCCCGGCAGACGCCCTGTCCGGCGAGCAACGTGTCGACAGCACCGTCGATCGGATCACTGCTTCCCGGAACGTAACTCAGCCGAGCGCCGACCCACGCGGAAATCTTCGCCAGCAGTTCCTCGGAGTCCGCGTAGTCGCCGAATTCGGTGGCGGCGAAACCGTAGAACTTGTCGGCCTCGGCGTACCGACTCGGTCGCAGATAGAGCGACATGTCGTAGTCGGTGACCGGTGCCGGGGTGGTGTTACCCAGAATCGTGGCGTCGTACGAGACCTGAAGGTTGCCGACATCGGCGGGCATGACGTGAATCCGGTTGCCGTGCGGCCCGCTCACTTCCTTTGCCTCGATGGGTTTGCCGTCGAGGACGAAGGACAGTGATTCGGTGACCGTCGTGCCCGGGTGCGGAGCAATCGCGATCTGGAATTCGAGTGTGGTGGCTGCGGTGATGTCTACATCGAGGCGCGCGGATACGTCGCGTTTGAGCACTGGAACTCCTGGCAGGTGGTGGTGGGTGAACCTGCTGCCAGTACCCGTATCCACCGAAACCAATCGCGCCTCGTCATGGAGTGATCAGCGCCACCCCAGTGCGGGGGCCACGTCGCGGAGCAGTGTCTCCACCACGTGAGCGCAGTAATCGACGCCCAACTGATTCGGAACGGTGAGCAGGAGGGTGTCCGCGGCGGCGATCGCCTCGTCTGCGGCGAGTTCTTCGATCAGTCGGTCGGGCTCACCTGCGTAGGTCTTGCCGAACCGGGCCTTGCCGCCGTCGAGGTAGCCGACTTGGTCGTCGCCGCTTCCCTCCCGTCCGAAGTAGGCGCGATCCAGGTCGCTCACGATCGGAAAGATGCTGCGACTCACGGACGTTCGAGGAGCGAAGTCGTGGCCTGCGTCGCTCCACGTCTTGTGAAAACGTTCGATCTGCTCGGCTTGCAACTGATGGAAGGGCACTCCGGTGTCTTCGCTCAGCAGGGTCGAGCTCATCAAGTTCATGCCCTGGCGTGCTGTCCACTCGGCCGTCTCGCGGGTGCCTGCACCCCACCAGATGCGTTGGCGCAGACCCGGTGCGTGAGGTTCCAGGCGCAGCAGGCCGGGCGGGTTGGGGAACATCGGCCGCGGGTTCGGTTGAGCGAAGCCCTTGCCTTCCAGGAGATCGAGGTAGATGCGGGTGTGCTCGCGAGCCATGTCTGCATGATCGGAGCCCTCCGCGGGGGAGTATCCGAAGTACCGGTAACCCTCGATGACCTGTTCGGGCGATCCTCGGCTCACCCCGAGTTGCAACCGCCCGCCCGAGATGAGGTCGGCAGAGCCGGAATCCTCGGCCATGTAGAAAGGATTCTCGTAGCGCATGTCGATGACGCCGGTACCGATTTCGATGGTGCTCGTTCTGGCCCCCACGGCGGCGAGCAGCGGAAACGGAGAGGCAAGCTGGTTGGCGAAGTGGTGCACGCGGTAGTACGCGCCGTCGGCCCCGAGTTCTTCGGCCGCCACCGCGAGGTCGATCGACTGCAGCAGTACATCCGACGCCGATCGCGTCTGTGACTGCGGGGACGGGGACCAATGACCGAAGGACAGGAATCCGATCTTCTTCATCACGTGCTCTTTCGTTGAAGGATCAACCATATTCACTGTACTTCAGCACGTGTCGGGGTGGTTTCATTCCCGACTCCGCTGCTACGCGCCGATTCCAGCGGTAAGCAATTTTGCCAGTTCGAGATACGCATCTCCGTCACTCAGGCCGGTCAATCGGAACACTTCTCGCGTCTGAATTCGGACCATGACCGAGGACGCGACGTCGCCGACGAAGGCCGCGTGCACGTCACGTACCTCGCCACTGGCAACTCCTTCGCTGATCAACTCCTGGACGCGTCGTGCGGCGATTGCGGTGTTGCGCTCGTACACCGAACGCGCCGACTCGAGCGATGCCAGATCGGTCATGAACTGTTCGGATGCCGATTCCAGAGCAGCACCGACGGCGGTGAGGTAGGTGGTGATGCGATTGCGGGTGCCGTCCACCTCGGCGACCGCATTTTCGACCTGGGTGGTCATGGACTTGAAGTAGTGCACTGTAGCTGCGCCGACCAGCTGATCCTTGCTGGACGCCAGGGTGTAGAGGGTGGACTTGGAGCAGCGAAGCCGTGCCGCGATGGTGTCGAGTGTCAGGTGTGCGAATCCCTCGGCCAAGAACAGACTCACGAGTTGGTCGAAGAGCTCGGAACGGCGCGCCGTGGCGTGCGAGGTCACGGGTGCGTTCACATCAAGGATGGTACTGCATCGACTTGTGCAGTACTGTGCATCAGTACTGCGGATCACCCTGCAGTACTGATGCTGAAAAGTCCCGGAGGTTGTCCGTGCCCGTCGATCGCCTGTTGCCCACCGCTGAAGCACGTGACCTCATAGCGCTCACCCGAGATGTGGCGGACAAGGTACTCGACCCGATCGTCGACGAACACGAACGCCATGAGACCTACCCGGACGGGGTGTTCGCGACACTGGGCGAGGCGGGTCTGCTGAGCCTGCCGTACGCCGAAGAGTGGGGCGGTGGCGGCCAGCCGTACGAGGTCTACCTGCAGGTTCTCGAAGAGTTGGCATCACGTTGGGCCGCAGTTGCAGTGGCGGTGAGCGTGCACGGTCTGGCCTGCTATCCCATGATGGCGTTCGGTACCGATCAGCAGAAGGAAGACAAGCTCCCCGGCATGCTCGGCGGCGGACAGATCGGTGCGTACTCGCTGTCCGAGGCCCAGGCCGGTTCCGACGCAGCGGCGCTGAGTTGCAAGGCCGCCGCGACCGACGGTGGCTACACGGTGAACGGATCGAAGGCCTGGATCACGCACGGCGGTGTGGCTGATTTCTACAACCTCTTCGCCCGCACCGGAGAAGGCTCGAAGGGGATCTCGTGCTTCCTCGTTCCGAACGGAACCGAGGGGTTGAGCTTCGGTAAGCCCGAGGAGAAGATGGGGTTGCATGCGATCCCGACGACCTCCGCGCACTACGACAACGTGCACGTACCCACCGAATGGCGAATCGGAGCGGAGGGCCAAGGGCTGCAGATCGCCTTCAGTGCGCTGGACGCCGGAAGGCTCGGAATTGCTGCTGTCGCAGTAGGAATCGCCCAGGCAGCACTCGACGATGCCGTGAAGTACGCCCAGGAGCGCACTGCGTTCGGCAAGAAGATCATCGACCATCAGGGGCTGGGCTTCGTACTGGCGGACATGGCGGCTGCGGTCGATTCCGCCCGCGCTACCTATCTCGATGCGGCCCGCCGCCGGGACGCAGGACTTCCGTACTCCCGCAATGCTTCCGTCGCAAAACTGATCGCCACGGACGCAGCCATGAAGGTGACCACCGATGCAGTTCAGGTGTTCGGCGGTTACGGCTACACCAGGGATTTCCGCGTCGAGCGATACATGCGCGACGCCAAGATCACCCAGATCTTCGAGGGCACCAACCAGATTCAACGTCTGGTCATCGCGCGATCGCTCGCAAGCAACTGACGATCCGTACCCGGCTTTTCACACAACGTAGGGGACATCTGCATGACGACAACCGAACCCGATATCCATACCACTGCGGGTAAATTGGCCGATCTTCGTAAACGTCTCGCGGGTGCGGAGCATCCCTCGGGTGAGGCGGCGGTGGAGCGGGTCCA